>CAZFUD010000130.1:0-11351 GCA_964521705.1 uncultured Opitutaceae bacterium
GGACCCAGAGAGCATCATCCACAGTAAATCCGCAGTTCTGACAAAGGGTCGTAGACAAGATGCCCAAACCAAGTTTTCGCCCCTCCACTGCGGCGGGGGCTATACCCTTGCTAAAGTGGAACCCCTGACCGGCAGAAAACACCAAATTAGAGTCCACGCGCAGCACATCGGACACTCCATCATAGGCGACAAGCTATACGGCCCTGATGAATCGCTTTTTCTGGAGTTCATCGAATCGGGGTGGACCGATCATTTGGCTCATTCGCTCCCTCTCAACCGCCACGCCCTGCACTCCTACCATATGGAATTCGAACTCGAATCCGGCAATCGCGAGTTCAAAGCCCCTCCGAGCAGAGACCTAGTAGCATTTTGCCAAGAACACATGGGAATCCAGTTTACCGATTTCCTTGAGCGCATTCCTTCATAGAATTCCCCACGTGAACTCATCCTTTCCCTAGTCGTAAAGAAATAGCTAATTAACGCTTTATTTACGTACCCGTTTGAGGTAGGGTTTCCTCATGAGATTTAGCGCTACGAGCATTGTTTCCATGATGGTCTTCTCGATCTTCATTTGGACCTTTGTGATCAACACCGCCTGGATGGTTGCCAAAGAGTTGATCGCTTTCATCTTTTAAGCTCATCTATCGCTCTAACCTTTAAGCTAATCTCCGCCAGGATTGACATCAGTCGTTAACGATTGGTTTTCAGCCGTTTGTTTTGGCTTTGCTCTCATAACTGAGCTAGCCATATCTGCAGCTATGTGAACGCGAAAACCGCTGACTCTCCCCTATCCATTCCCAATATCAGACGATTCATTGCGTTTCGGATACTGTTCAATGCCCGATTCTACTATCCAATATTCACGATCCTGTTCTTGGATTTCGGTCTGACGCTCGAGCAATTCGCCATTCTTAACTCTGCATGGGCAGCGAGCATCGTGCTTCTGGAAGTTCCCTCAGGGGCCCTAGCCGACACTATTGGCAGACGCAATCTGGTGATAGCCTCGGCGGTCATAATGATCGTTGAGATGCTCCTTCTCTGTTTCGCCCCAATTGGTCAGTTGCCTCTAGTCTTCTATCTTTTTTTGGCGAACCGCATACTTAGCGGAGCCGCCGAAGCCGCGGCTAGCGGAGCCGATGAGGCACTCGCCTATGATACCCTAAAAGACCTGGGAAGAGAAAAGAGCTGGGGACGGGTTCTAGAAACCCAGATGCGCTTTCAATCTATCGCCTTCATTGTAGCCATGTCGCTAGGCGCCCTACTCTATGATGCCGATCGATTGAATCAGCTCCTTGGACTTCTAGGCATCGACTCTGGGATCTCCGCAGAAACCGCCATGCGGCTCCCTCTATTCATGACTCTTATCCTTGGATTCGTCGCCTTATTGACGTCAATCGGGCTTGAGGAGCCAGAATCAGAAAGAGAAGCCCGGAAGAAAGCCCGTGAAGCCCCGGCTGGAGCCACGATAAGAGCGACTTTCTCGAAAACGCTCTCCACCGGGAAATGGATCCTCAGCACCCCTATGGCCTTCATGATCATACTAGGCGGGTTTCTGATAGATCACATCGCCAGAATGATTCTGACATTGAACAGCGAATACTACCGCCGGATCGACTTGCCCGAAGCGTCTTTCGGGATTATCAGCGCCGGATTCGGCATCCTGGGTATTTTTACTCCAAGGATAGGAAGATGGCTTTGCGAAAATCGGAGCAAGTCATTCAACTACTACCTGTTAGGAGCGTCGACATTTGTCGGTCTATACGGGATGACCTGGTTTTTCCCGATTTGGGGAGTGGCTCCAATGTTGTTCATCTATATCTCCATTGGACTAGCCGGCTATCTAGTAAGCAGCTATTTAAATGCCGTGACGCCTTCCGATGCTCGAGCCACTGCTCTGAGCTTCAAAGGCCTTTCCTACAATTTAGCCTATGGGGGAATCGGATTATTGTATTCACTGCTTGTTTACAAACTTAGGCATGATGACTCTTATGGGGTTTTAGATGCCGGAGAGTTGGAGGGAGCCCTTTTCAAAGGCGCTCTTGGATACTTTCCCGCCTACTTCGTCATCGTTTTTCTGGCCACCCTGGCCTACGGGATATACAATCGCAAAGCTATCGACACCCGACCCGGCGCCCGATCCGAGTAGCTTCTTTTTTTGGTTTCCCCTGAATCGCGAAACAGCGGCAAGGTAGTCTCATTCAATAGCCGCCAAAAAAGCCGGATCCCCAAATGGAGATCCGGCTTGAAAAGTTTAAACCTTGTCTTCGGAATTAGAGAGCGCTTTCGCCGCTCTCGTCTGTACGGATCCGGATAGCGTCTTCCAAAGGAAGGACAAACACCTTGCCGTCACCGATTTTTCCGGTCTTGGCGGATTTGACGATAGCCTGGGCAGCTTCCGTGACTGCGTCATCCTGGACCGCAATCTCGATCTTCACTTTGGGAAGAAAGTCCACCGTGTATTCGCTTCCGCGGTAGATTTCCGTGTGACCCTTTTGGCGCCCGAAGCCTTTAACTTCGGTTACCGTCATTCCTTCGATGCCGACTTCTGAAAGGGCCTCTTTGACCTCTTCCAACTTAAACGGCTTAATGATTGCTACTACAAGTTTCATTAAAATTTCCTTTGAGGTTAATTGCTGATGTAATTGAAACGCCTACGTAAATGCAAGTAAATGCGTTGCTTAGCTTTGATACCGAGCACTTAAGTAATGTTATAGGCTTCCTGGCCATGCTCTCCGATGTCAAGACCGCTTGACTCTTCTTCTTCACTAACTCGCACGCCCATGGTCATTTTGATCAAGAGGAACAAGACATAAGAGAAGATGAATGCGAAGGCATACACCCCAATTACTCCGATAATCTGAGACATCAAATTAGCGCCGCCAAAGATGCCAACAGCAACTGTGCCCCAGATTCCGCATACTCCGTGAACGGAGATCGCGCCCACCGGATCATCAATCTTAATCTTATCGAAGAACACGATCGAGAAGACAACAATCACGCCGCCAATAGCTCCCATGAGTACGGAGGACCAAACCGAAACGGCATCGGCGCCAGCCGTGATGCTGACCAATCCAGCCAACAAGCCATTGAGGGCCATGGAGAGGTCTGGTTTTTTGAGTACGATCATTGAAGTCAGAATAGAGCTGATTCCTCCGGCAGCGGCTGCGAGAGCCGTTGTCGTGAAAACCAAACCGAGAGGTCCAGGATTAGCGGACAGAACGGATCCCCCATTGAATCCGAACCATCCGAAAAAGAGCAGGAATACACCAACCGTAGCCAGCGGCATACTGTGCCCAACAATCGGCTTGATTCCGTTGGCCGTGTACTTCCCGGCACGCGGTCCTAGAATCATTACGGCAGCCAATGCCGCAGTCCCACCAAATCCATGAACAACCGTTGATCCAGCGAAGTCGTAGAAAGCGGCATCACCACCACCGAGGCCAGAGAGCCAACCGCCTCCCCAGTGCCAGGATCCCGCGATCGTGTATCCGAACGCAACCAGGATGGTCGAGTATACCATGAAAGACGTCAGCTTGATTCGCTCAGCTACCGCGCCCGAGACGATTGTAGCAGCTGTGGCCGCGAACATAGCCTGAAAGATGAAATCCCCATAGCCGGTCATCGCCAAACTCAGGCCTCCGTACCCCCAAGTGTCACCCCCGTCGGCATTGAGGTCGCCGATCGGGCCATTGATGCCCAACCAACCAGGTATTTGCCAGGAGTCTACCGGGTAGTGCGTATTGAACCCAAGAACCGCATAGGTGATCAATCCGATAGATATAATCCATACGTTCTTGAAGAGGATGTTAACCGTGTTCTTCGACTGAGTCAGTCCCGATTCCAGCGTCGCAAAACCGAGATGCATAATAAACACCAAGGCGGCAGCGATCACCGTCCAAAGCATGGATACGGTGAAGAAATCGAATGCAGGGGCGTATTCAGCTCCTGAGGACTCGACAAGTTCAAGATATTCGTCCACCGGACCTGCCTCATCCTGCCCAATGGCCGGCGTGGTATCGAATACCGCAGCCGTCAGCAAAGCGATCAGCAAAAGCCCGGATAGTTTTGTTAGGAGTTTTTTCATTTCGTTTGTATTATAGATTTTCAGGAATTATTGCTGCCCTGTTGCAGCGGAGAATAACTCCCTCTAGCAACTGTCATGCCACCCTTCTTCAATCTGCTCGAATTCTCCGGATTTACCCGAGACCAAGCCCGCTCTCGTCTCAATGGACCCTGCTTGGGCGCTCAATTGTAACTTGTTGCAACCATAAAAAGACCGACGGCCGCTCTTTTTTGAGCGGCCGTCATGAACTCGGGTTATCCCAAAATGGGCGAGAATAGCGATCTATTCGCCGTCCTCTTCCATATTAAGGCATTCGATGTGCAGCTCTCTCAGCTGCTTTTCGCTAACTTGGCTAGGGCTTTCCGTCATCAGGCACTGTCCTTTCTGAGTTTTCGGAAAGGCGATCACCTCTCGAATACTTGATACTCCTGCCAAAATCATGACGAGTCTATCCAATCCAAAGGCGATGCCACCGTGTGGAGGAGCCCCATACTTAAATGCTTCAAGCATGTAGCCGAAACGCGTTTCCACAACATCCTTCGGAATATCGAGGACATCCTCGAAGATCTTTTTCTGAAGCTCGGTCTGATGGATACGAATGCTCCCCCCACCCAATTCAACGCCATTAAGGACTAAATCGTAATGTTGACCTCGAACCTTCTTTGGATCGGCATCCAGAAGCTCATGATCCTCCTCTACTGGAGCCGTGAAAGGGTGATGTGAGGCTACATACCGTCCTTGGTCTTCCTCATAGGTCATCAGTGGAAAGTCTACCACCCAGAGAAAATCATAACGATCCGGAGAGATTTCTAGCTGCCCACGTTTCTTTAGGAGCTCTGCGGACTCCAATCGTATGCGACCCAAAATCGAACAAGCTTCCTCCCATTGCGAGGCTGCGAAGAATACGATATCCCCCTCTTCCAATTCCAGCGATTCCTGCAATGCGGCCTTCTCGCTATCGGAAAAGAACTTGACTATCGGCGATTTCCATTCGCCCCCTTCTATTTTAATAAAGGCCAACCCTTTGGCCCCCAGCGATTTCGCTACCTCCTCCAGGTGCTTCAATTCCCCTTGTGTAATGTCTGCCAAAACGGGCGCTTTAAGGGCTTTGACTACTCCACCACTTTTGACCGTTGATGAGAACACTTTGAATGACGAGCTAGCGAAAGTCTCCGAAAAATCTGATATCTCAATACCGAACCGCGTATCCGGTTTATCAACACCAAAACGATTCATCGCTTCTTGGAAGGAAATGCAAGGGAAGGGGGTCGCCATCTCCACTCCCAACGTATCCTTCCAAACACGCTTCATGAGACCTTCGACTAAGGAATACATATCTTCCCGGTCGACGAACGACACTTCCAAATCCAGCTGGGTGAACTCCATCTGGCGATCCGCCCTCAGGTCTTCATCTCGGTAGCAGCGAGCAATTTGGTAGTAACGCTCGATACCACTAACCATTAGCATCTGCTTAAATTGCTGCGGGGATTGCGGCAACGCGTAGAAATGCCCTGGCTGGATCCGGCTCGGCACTAGGTACTCCCTAGCTCCTTCCGGGGTGCTCTTAAATAAAGTCGGCGTCTCGACATCATAGAAGCCTTCTTCATCGAGGTACGCCCGAATAGATCTCGTTGCCTCATGGCGCAGCTTAATCGCCTTACGCATCTTATCGCGCCGAAGATCGAGGTAACGGTACTTCAGTCGAAGGTCCTCGTGAACACGATCCCCTTTGATATCATCAATGGGAAAAGGTGGCGTTTCCGCAATATTGTGGACGACAACTTGACGGGTATCGACTTCTACTTCGCCAGTAGGCAGGGACGGGTTAACGTTGTCGCCGTCCCGGGATACCACGATCCCGCTAATCGCTATCACCGACTCGTCCTTCAACCCATGAACGGTTTGATTGAAAACTGCATCATCGCTATGCGGATTAGCCTTAACTTGGGTGAGACCTTCGCGGTCCCGCAAATCGATAAAAAGGATTCCACCATGGTCGCGGATGGAATCAATCCAGCCAACCAGGGAGACCTTAGTTCCAACGTCGCTAGAGCGAAGCTGACCACAATGATGCGTACGTTTCATTCCTAAATCGCTTTGATCCAATAGACGCCCCATAATGGGGGCTCAAAATAAAGCGCGAACAATGGGCAAATCTTTATCCAGAATGCAACTTCATTCCCGGATACTTCCGCGTGCCAGTCCCTTCGTTCGTTGATTTTGCGGTAAATCCTGCCGAAAATCATCTAGAAAACTGGCCAAAAGGGCGCTCATTGCCTATTCTGCCGATAATTAGGGAAACCCCAATCAAATCGTTATGGTTCTGATTATCAGAGACGAACTCGTGAATCTCCCCACTTGGTTTTCCTATTTTCGAGATCTCACCTTGATATGCAGCATGCGACTGCATTCCGACATCGTAATCGAGCCCGAGCACACGGATACTTATTACCGTTGGCTCAAATCCAGAGGCGGCATGGATTTTGTCGACGATTTCGTTGATCCCGGAATCGAGGCGGGCATCCGGCTCGACACGGAACCGAATTTCGACCCATCGATCATCATAGATCGCATCGTCCCAGAAAACACGAACCAGCTCTATCAGCGAATCCAATTCGCCAGTACTTTCTAGGACCATATTGCGAATATTCCCAAGGGAAAACAGTCGCGAAATTCCCTTGATATTCTCGAACCAAGAACGTCGTCGATGGATCCATTGGGCTTGGTTTATTCCGTCTCTCTCCACCCTTGACACGGTCTTACCTATAAGCAATATCCGCGCATTCTTTATCGAGGGAATGGCCGAGAACTACAAAGATACGCTTAAGCTACCCCAAACCGCCTTCCCGATGCGGGCCAATCTGGGGAAGCGAGAACCCGCGCGTGTCGAGCATTGGCAGTCCATTCGGCTATACCAAAAGATCCAAGAAAAGAATCAGGAAGGCGAAGCATTCATCCTCCATGATGGCCCCCCTTTCACCAATGGAGACCTCCATCTCGGTCACGCCTTAAACAAGACCCTCAAGGAGATCGTACTCAGATACAAATCCGCCAAGGGCTATCGGGCGCCCTATGTCCCTGGCTGGGACTGCCATGGCTTGCCGATCGAGCAACAAATGGCAAAGGAACTGCAGCAATCCGGGGAATCGCTTACGACCGCCGAGCTCCGAGATAAATGCGACGCTTTCTCGGAAAAGTGGATCGGCATACAACGGAGCCAATTCAAACGACTCGGCGTTCTAGGGGATTGGGGAAATGAATACAAAACCAAGAATCCTGCCTACGAAGCTGAGATTCTCCGAACCCTTGCCTCGTTTATCGATACCGGACTTGTGTACCGGGCGAAGAAGCCCGTCTACTGGTCCATTCCCTATAAGACCGCCCTCGCCGAAGCCGAGATCGAATACAGGGAATATACGAGTCCTTCTATTTGGGTGGCATTCGACGCGCCCAACGGATTAGACCCGGAGATTAAGAAACCCTTATCGGTAGCCATTTGGACAACCACTCCTTGGACAATACCAGCAAACCTGGCTATCGCTCTAAATCCTAAAATCGAATACGCATTCATCGATATAGGCGAACGCGTGCTGATTGTAGCCAAGGAACTTTCTGAAACTTTCGCCGAGGATTGCGGAATCGAGAATTGGACAATACTGAAGACCACTCTAGGCGAAACCCTAGAAGGCGTGGAGACTCGCCATCCGTTCATCGATCGAGCGAGCCCTATCGTTTTGGCCGACTACGTTACTACGGAATCTGGTACCGGATGTGTGCATACAGCGCCCGGTCACGGTTTGGACGATTATTTGACCGGGCAGAAATACGGATTGGAAATCTACTGTCCCGTAAATGACGATGGTGTCTACGGCGACGATGGACAGATTCCGGACTACTTAGTGGGCGAATCCGTGCTCGAGACCGACGGCTGGACGCCCGCCAACGGAAAAGTAATGAAGGCGCTCGCAGATTACGGGGCCCTACTGGGGAAAAAGAAAATCACCCACAGTTATCCGCACTGCTGGCGATCGAAAACGCCTGTAGTGTTCCGGGCCGTCGACCAATGGTTTGTCGCTTTGGATAGCGGAGGAAAACGGGAAAACGCTCTAGAAGCTATTGAATCCGTTCGCTGGAAACCCTATTGGGGAAAAAATCGCATCAAGGCTAATGTCGAAACCCGACCGGATTGGTGCATCAGCCGCCAACGTTCCTGGGGAGTGCCAATTCCCGCCTTCTACGACGAAGAGGGCAATGGATTCTTGGATTCGGATATCGTCAGAGGAATCGCGGATAAGGTTGCTCAACACGGCTCGAATATCTGGTTCACCAATTCCGCTGAACAACTTCTCGAAGGCATCGAACTACCAGAGTCATTGAGCGGGAAACGACTCGCAAAAGGAAACGACACGCTGGATGTATGGATCGATTCCGGAACCAGCCACTTCGCAGTGCTAGCCAAGGGCAAGAATCTAACTTGGCCATGCGATCTATACTTGGAAGGCAGCGATCAACATCGAGGCTGGTTTCAATCTTCATTGTGGACTGGCGTTATTCGCGAAGGCCAAGCCCCTTTCAAATCCATCCTCACCCACGGTTTCATCGTCAACCAAGATGGCACCAAGCTCTCCAAGAGCGAAAATGCTATGACCTTGGAGCACTATATGGACAAGTTCGGGGCCGACATCGTCCGGCTATGGATCGCATCGACCGATTTCCGCAATGACGTGCCAATGGGAGAGGAGATTCTCAAGACGATCGGCGATGCCTATCGATTGATTCGCAATACTCTCCGATTCCAGATCTCCAATCTATTTGATTTTGACCTAGCGAGAAACGGCATGCCCGTCGCCGAGCTCCACGAGTTCGATCGATGGGCCTTGGACAAGACCGCTCAGCTAGTCGCCAATTGCGAGGAAGCCTACGACCGCTATGAATTCCATCGGGTATACCAAGCTTGCAACCAATTCTGCTCGGTTACCCTCTCAGCCCTTTATCACGACGTCCTAAAAGACCGCCTCTACACTTTGGCGGAAGACCATCCGCTACGCCGCTCATCCCAAACCGCGATCCACCATATTTTCAACGCTCTGGTTCGCGTACTGGGTCCTATTCTGCCGTTCACAGCGGACGAGGCCTGGAGCTATTTCCTCTCTGACCAAGACTTCGTTGATCAACCTCTAGCTCTTCAGTCATGGCCGAGTGAAACCAAGAATTGGCGTGACGAAAACCTAGATAGAGATTTCCAGGAGCTCCTCGCATTTCGCGATCTTGTAAACGAGAAACTCGAGGATCTTCGAAAACGCGGCGATATCGGGCGGTCCTTGGACGCCTATCTAACTATTTCAGGCTCATCAGAAGCCCAGAAATTTAACCTGCTTGGAAGCTACGAGAAATTCTTAGACGAGCTATTTATCGTTTCGCGAGTGGAGCTGGAGGAAAGCGATTCCCAAGACCTTTCGATTAACGTTGCCAAAGCGGAGGGCGGTCGTTGTCCGCGCTGCTGGCGTTGGTTCCCTGAACTCAAGAACGGCGTTGCCAACGAGGAGCTCTGCTCTCGATGCGCCGAAGCCATTATTTAACAGTCAAAAAGAATGCCCAAGAAAAAATCTACTACCAAGAAAGTCGCCTCAAAAAAATCAGCCAAGAAAGCGGTAAAGAAGATCGCAAAAAAGGCCCCAGTAAAGAAAGCCGCAAAAAAGACTTCCGTTAAAAAAGTAGCTAAGAAGGTCTTGAATCAAAAGACTGAAACCAAATCCACTACAAACAAGAAATCTGCGTCTAAGAAGACCGTGAAACGAACTGCAGCGAAATCGGCTACTTCTACCGCCAAACGTCCCGCTGCCTCCGCCGGCTTCTCCCTCGAAGAGGCTCTATCCGTCGCTAAAACGCGACAGAAGGAAGACGATGAGCTGGCCAAAAAACGGGCCGCCAAAGAAAAGGAGCGGAAGGCTTTCGAAGAGGCCGAGCAAAAAACGGAGAAGCGAGTCTTAGGAGCTGCCTCTCTATCCGACATCCTAGGTTTCGATTCCATGATAAGCCCTCCAAAAGTCGAGACGAAGCCCATTCCAAAGAAGCTCAAGAAATTCTATAATCTCCTGATTTCATTGAGAGACCACGTTAAATTCGAACTCAGCATGCATACCGAAGAGACTCTTAAGCGGACGAGCAAAGATGAAGCGGGCGATTTGTCGGGCTACAGTCAACACATGGCTGATACGGGAACGGATACGTTTGATCGCGATTTCGCCCTTAGCATGGTCTCAAACGAACAGGACGCCCTTACCGAGATTGAAGCCGCCATAGAGCGGATTTTTGAAGGTACCTACGGAGTTTGCGAAATGACCGGCAAGAATATTAGTGACGAGCGATTGATGGCCGTGCCTTTCACTCGGTACTCTATAGAAACCCAAAAGCAGCTGGAGAAAAACCAAACTCGCAGCGAGCAACGAGGTGGCGTATTCGCCGATGCTTCATCCGAAGACGCCATGAATTTTTCCGAGGAGAATCCCGATACTTAATCGGCCTGGCTAGTTAGAGCTAGCAACGTGACCAAATTATAATGACGGGAATAGCAGCATACAAGCACCTGCATATCCTGGCATTCGTTATTCTATTAGCGGATCAAGTTACTAAACAGTTGATTGAACGAACACTTCCGTTCGGCAGCTTTTATCCGCCGGACAACGTTGTCGTTATTCCCGGATTCTTCAATCTGGTTCACGTTGGGAACACCGGAGCGGCATGGAGCCTTTTCAGCGGCTACCCAAAAGCATTAGCCGCGTTGGGAATTGTGGCTTTGCTTCTGCTTTATTTCTTCCGAAATGCCCTGCAACTTAAGCTTCCCCATTCGCAATGGTCATTCGGGCTGATAATTGGCGGAATCCTAGGGAATCTGATCGATAGATTCCGACTTGGACACGTAACCGATTTCCTAGATTTTCATGCCGCAGGCTGGCACTTTCCCAGTTTCAATGTTGCCGATTCAGCCATCACCATAGGCGTTGGACTGCATATCCTATTTTCCTTCCGTCAATCGGAATCCGAATCGGCGTCGGAGACGGAAAGCTAGTCGTTTTCGCTATTCGACATTCGCCACCTGCTCACGAATGCGTTCCAGCTCGTTCTTCAATTCGAGAATTAGCTTGGACACCTCGATGGAGCAGGACTTGCTTCCGGTGGTATTGATCTCGCGAGCGAATTCCTGAACGATGAATTCCAGAGAACGCCCTACAGGTTCCTCTTTTTCCAATAGTTCGTTGAACTGGGTGAAGTGGCTTTCCAAACGGGT
>CAZFUD010000131.1:0-11298 GCA_964521705.1 uncultured Opitutaceae bacterium
CCCTTTGGATAAACTGACATTTCCCATGTGACCTTGCCTGGCTGCGTAGCCAAGCGCATGAATGATGATTGCATCCCATACCGCAACTCAACACATGAATTTCACCTCCCACAACCCATCAATGGTCCGTTGGATGGGGTTGTGCTCGCATGAACACCACTCTGGGAGCGTATTTCAAAAGGTATGGCCGCACCCCTCGGTTCGATCGCCTATCGCAGGCCATTCCAGCAAACCCAGTCCCAAGTATGCCCAAGCGCGTGAAGCCGAATTCCCTATAGCGCAGCAAAGCCGAGGAAGGGGAATGGAGCATCTTTCTTATAGTTCATGCCCCTACTCCTTTCTGTACCACTTATTTAACTACCAAAGTCCCCCGCATGATCCGCCAATGCCCCGGAAAAGTACAAAGATAGGGGTAATTGCCTTTTTCAGAAGGCGCGGTGAATTTCAGGGTAAAGCTTTCTCCAATATCGACCAATGGAGAATAAAACAAGATCCCCTCGGTTTCTGGAATGTATTGGCGTTCCTGGGCATCCGCTTCTGATGCCATTTGGTCAGCCATCATACCGACCGTCTCCTCAAACCCTGGTTTTACAAAGACAATATTGTGCACCATATTGTCATTGTTCACAAACAGCAGCTCCACCTGTTCGCCTGCCTCTACTTGAATGGAATCCTGATCATACAACATCTTTCCGGGCAGCGTTTTCAGTGTCAGTCGAATGGTTTGATCCTGTGGCTTTTCCCTCTGGCCGTTTTGGGTTTGTTCCAGAGGATTTTCAGCCAGGAATTTCTGACAGGCTACTGCATCCGATAGCGTTTGATGTTCAGAAGGTGGCGGCAATCTTTGGGCCTGCTTTTGCCATTCAGGATCACCTCTCAAAAAACCCGGGATCTCTGCCAAAGAGGAATCCCGAAGAAGCTGAAAAAGAAAATTCGCTTTGGGTTGGTCATCAGCAAGAAACTGGGGATCTTCCTGAAACAGGCGCATCCATACCGGGTGCAAATGCGCAAACGCTTCTTTGAGTGCATACTCCAAATGCTGATCAAGAGGTTGATCCATCACTCCCAACAATGCCATGACTGCAGCCTCAGTGCTAAAGTGGCTGATCGATGCAACCACTTCCAGGCGCACTTTGGGAGAAGGATCCTGGGCAAGCGCTTGCAACTGTTCCCATCCTTGATCGAATTCTCCATGCCAATCTTTGAGTACTCTGACGGCAGCGGTTCGGATGTTCTCATTGTCTGAATTCAGCAATTCAACGAGCAAAGGAAGATTTGGAGAGTGGCAGCGAACATACAGCCACAAAACTTCCAATTTCAGATGGTCAGGATCGAAGGCGAACCAACTGCTCTCCTCCATGAGGGCGTCCAGCTCTGAGACGACCTCTTTCTCAGGATAATCACTCAGGCGTACTCTGGCTCTGTATCGCTCTCTCAATTCTTTCGACTTCAATTGATCTAACAGCTCTCTGATTGTCATAGAGCTGAGATCCTTTATGGGAATGGTCGACTTGCCACCGTAGGTAATTCGCCACACCCTGCCATGGGCATGGTCTCTCAATGCTTCCCGAAATCCTTGCTCGCCGTGCTGGACGATGGGACTGAACCAATCCAAGACGTACAAGGCGCCATCCGGACCAAATTTGAGGTCTACTGGTCGGAAGTTCGGGTCTTTGGAATGAAGCAAGGGGGCTAATTCTCTGGCAGTATATCCGCTGCCATCTTTGATCAGCCGATGGTGGCGGATGCCCTGAAACCCCACAAAGGTGTTCAGCAAAATATCTCCCTGGACCTCTTGGGGGAAGCTCTGACTAGAGATGATTTCAATACCACAGGTTTTGGGATGTTTAGGTGTAGTTAGAAAACCCTTACGCAAAGTGTGTTTCTTCGGGTAGTCGATCGCTACACTCAGAGGTGTTCCATAATAACACCTTCCCGTAGAGGCATCTGCAATTAAATGATCACCATATTCATTGAACACATTGCCCCAAGGATTGGCATAGGGATAGGAAATATAGTTGTCCAATCTCAGGTTCACAGGATCGAACTGCCAAGTCGTCCCGTACATTCCTCGTTGAGGGCCATAGGGGGTTTCTACCTGCGTATGCAGGAAAGTTCCCATCTGCAGATTCAGCTTTCCGCTCGGAGACCAAGAAAAATTTCCGATAGAATGATGGGAATCTTCGTTTCCAAAACCATGCAAGAGATAGGATTGTTCATCTGCCCGATCATCTCCTGTGTGATCCTTCAAAAACAACAAATCCGGTGCCTGCGACAGGTATACCCCTCCCTGTCCAAACTCAAATCCCAAAGGAATATACAGGTTCTCCGCAAATATGCGATGCCCATCCGGTCTACCGTCTCCATCCTCATCCGTTAAGATGACCAGTTTGTCATGCGGGACCTGACCTGGCAAATAGTGCGGATAAGTTGGCATGCTGGCGATCCACAATCGACCTTTGGCATCGAAGTTCATAGCCACCGGATTCTCGATGGGGAAGTTTCTTTCAGAGGCGTACAAATCTATCTCAAAGCCTTCTTTTAGGACAAAGGATTCCTTATCAGGCTGATAGTGTTCCTCTGGCTCGAATATCCCTTTGACCTCTGAATCGTAGGAGATGATTTCTTCGAGCTGTTGGACAATGGCTTCTCGATCTTTCTCTTCGTAAGACCAGATCAAACCATCCAAGCGACCGACCATTTGTCCGATTTTCTCCTGCTCAGCTACCAATGTTTGTCCGCCAAGCCAGGCCTTTCTTCTGCCAACGAGATATTCGCTGTTGGCAGGGCGGTAATAATAAAAGAAATGGCGGTTTTTCTCGTCAATGAGTTGCTGTAAGATCTGTGGCCACTCCTCTGACTGATGGTCATTGATTGGGAGATCCAGCTGTTGAGTGAGAAAACTTGCTGCCCGCCTATGTCCCTCATCATTGAGGTGAATGCCATTCCTTGTCACTCCTTCGCGTCCGACCTCTGATAGGGCTGTGAAGGAATGGAACAGTTCGAGGAAGGGAATGCCGTGTTTTTCGGCAATCTGCATCATGGCATCGTCGTAGCGCTCTACCTCTCGATTAATCTCAGTGGCTTCTGGAAGGTGTTCGTGCAATCGCTCATAAGCAATGGGGCCAACGAGGTATAATCGGGGAGGCGTTCGGCCATTGAACTGCTGATACTTGAGATTTGTCAGTAAGGTATCCAGATTTTGCTTAAAGTCAGCCCACCCCTCCTTGCCTTGAAAGGATTCGTTTAAGCCGAAACAGAGGAAAATCACATCCGCTTTTAGCTCCAAAAGATGTTGCTCCAAAGTCGGGAAGTGAAGAGGTCTTGGCTGTAAGCCTACTTCATCTCCGCTCCAGCCCAAATTCCGCACCCTGAATTGCCTGCCAGGAAAGTTTTCGTATAAGAGCGTCTCAAAGTAATTGTAGCGAGAGAGGTCCTCTGCGAAAGTATTGCCGACGATGGCCAATGTCTCTCCTTCTCGAATGAATTCGCCTTCTGCTGGGAAACCTCCCGAGATACAGAAGAAAAGGAAGGAAGATAGAAATATCCGAGACATATGGATGATCTTTAGTTTGAGCGAAAAATTCCCTGCTAAACCCCCACCTCGCTGAAGGGCGAAAATCTTCCCAGCCGAGGCGACAAGAAAAAGCTGAAATGCGCTAATGCGTGTGTTGTGAAGTTCAACAGGGTATCTAACACAATCAATTGACCCAAACCGGGCTGGATATTGCTTCTTCGCCATTGTCCTGCACGATACGGACATAGTAGTGAGCCGTCTCGCCAGGTTTGAAGATGGGATCTTTCCAGATGAGGTCTTTCAATGTAGGGTAGTTCGGATTGACCACATGTAGAACAACACCGTTTTTTTTGAATTCCACCCGGTTGATGGCAGCGGTTCCCGTAGCGTTGACCCTCATGGTCGGAGCCGTGTCGCAGGTGATTTCACTGCCCATCGGGTGGCCTTCGACACTGAAATCGAGAATGATGCGGTCGCCGGAAGTCGCATACACCCGGCGGTCATACAGACTTTTGAAGATGGATTCACGGCTGCGTTCAGGCGCGTACACAGCCACGGCAGCCATACCGATTTCCATGTCACTCAGAGCTTGGGCCTCGTTGCTGTATCTGAGAAATCCATACCCCGGGTTTCCATAATGTCCATCTGTAGAGGCCATGATGCCCAAACGATATCCCTGTGTAAGGAATTGACTGGCCCAGTCCTCGCTGCGGCGATGTTCGGAAAACACTTCAATCATTCGCTGAACGTCAGGATGGTGATGCCCGGGGTTGCCACGGCGACCACCATAGTGGGGGATACAGAATATGTTTTTGTCCTTCAGCCGTTGAAGCATCTCCGCGTAAACCAATTCGATATTTTCCTGCTTGGGCGCGTCATGCTGCATTTGATAACTCCGCTTATCATACATAAGCGTGGATCGGTAGATGGGAGGGTCATCTTCGAGAAAGAACACATTATGGTCGCCGCCTAAAGGACTCACACCACTCCATTCAAACGCGTGGAACGTGATGAACTGCCCTGGACGAAGGGCAGCGTTAGTAGCCTTCTTGGTGTGCTCCCACATTTCATCGCGAATCTGGAAAGCATGATCGGTGACCGCGCAAAAATCGAGTCCCGCAACGCGATCAGCAAAGTCATAGAATTCTTCCACCGTACCGCGGCCGTCTGAGAAAAGCGTATGCCCATGCAGATCACCCCACAGTAGCAGTTCGTCAGGAGCTGACTTGGTCACGATAACGGGATTACTGGCATCATGAAAATCAGAACTCTTCGCATCGATAGTATGGGTACCGGATTTTGAGAAGCGTATGTTTTCAAAACGATAGACACCTTGATCAGCTTCCGTAAAGGCATGGCTAAGCGTCGCATCGCCCAAACCTTTGGAGGTTAGGACCACCGTGCCGCGAAACGAATCCGCCGGATTACCGTAGGCATCTTCAGCGCGCACAAGGCACCAGGTGTCTTCGCCCATGACAGCATCGCTGGGCGTAATCGCGGTTATAGCAGTAGCGGAATCAGCAACGATCTTGATGGTAGGCGTGTCAGCCAATGGCAGGAAAACATCACTCGCATCCGTATCCACATGAGCCTTGAAACCATAATGCGTTTCATCAAAAGGCTGGGCCAGCATACCCGGTCCGCCACCGGAGGTATCACCCAGAATAAAATCAATGATGGCGCCGGGCGGCAAAGGCTCACCAGTGTTAGTAGCCCGGACGATATGCTGCCATGCGAAAAAGCGGCCTGCCGGGAAATGTTGGCGCGTCGGAATATCAAGGGTGAGCGAATTGACATGGTCACCAGCAAGTGTGACATAACCCGCCATTTGAGGCTCGGCAATTTGCGGTGGACAAGCCAAGTGCTGCATATGGCGCATGCCTACGAGTACACTACCACCTTTGGCGAGTCCTGCCGGTCCTACAGTATATCGAATTGTCGTAGTGTGATAACTGCTGACGGTCACCGAATCGGGACCAATTAATGTGACAGAACCGATACCTTTTTTCTGCCCCTGCTCAATGCCATCCGCCTCCAGGGTGTTGGGCGCAGGCCAGGGTCCCGAGACAGCGTGGGAGATATTTGGAATCGATAGAATGGTAAGCAGAATAAGGATTCGCATGGATAAACCCAAACCTTGGCGGCTGCGCCGCTATAAAGCAAATTCCTATCAATAATTTAGGCACGGCGGCGGACCGCATCCGCTTCGCTGGTGCGGCGCCAAAAGCCGCAATCCACAGATTGCCTATTATCCCCCTCCCCCAGGTTCCCAAGGATACTCCCCCCCTTTGTTGACGCCCGCGTACGAGCGGCGGCCGGAATGGATGATCCTCCAATCACTGCTGACGATTCACTCCAGGTACTAAAAACGGTCTTCCGGCCTACGATGCTGGCAAGTACAGGTAGGACCCAACACATCGATTGAAAGGGAAAAGATGAAGAGAGGAGCAAGGGTTCATACCTTCCCACTTCGCGAAATAGCTACGAGGGACACCGTGACTCATGACACGTCTTTCAGGCTAAGAAGGACAATGTGATTAGCAGGGAGTGAACCCTGCGAGTGAGTGATGCTCAAGCCAATGCTCTTTCGAACAACTCCAGCATGCGGCTCCAGGCTCGCTCGGCCTGCGCCTCGTTGTAGACCGCAGAATCCGGTGGGCACCAGCCGTGCAAGGCACCCTCGTAGACTTCGATTTCCGCAGTCACACCGGCGGCATCGAAGGCTTCGCGAAGCAGCGTTTTTTCGTTGGGCCTGCGCTCGTCGTCGTTCTCGGCGATGGCGATAAGGAACTCGGCTTTCATCTGGTCAGCCAGCTTGTGCGGGCTGTCTTCGGCGTCCGTTGCCAAGCCACCACCGTGGAACGAGCAGCCTGCGCCAATACGATCGGGCATGGCTGCCGCAAGTCGCATGCAATACGAGCCCGTCATGCAATATCCGGTGGTGCCAACTTTGCGGCCCGTGTCGACCGATGCCTGAGCATCGAGCCATTTGACGAACGCCCGGCCATCGGATACGCAAGTTTCAGGCGAGAGCGAACGCGCGTGAGGCATCAACATCTCACGGATGCCCGGATCACGAAACCCCTTGCCGGTCGGCACAATCTGGCCGCGGGCGCTGCGGTAGTAGGGATTGGGAACCATCACCGAGTAACCGGACTCAGCCAAACGCTTGCCCATGGCCCGAAACGCAGGGCGGATGCTGACAATGTCGGGCCAAACCATCACGGCCGCGTGGCTGCCAGTCTTGGGATGGACGAAGTAGCAATCGGCCTCGCCGTCCGACGTCGGCACCATGACATCCTCCTCGACGACCTCAGCGGCATTAGCGACCGCTGGCAACATCAGCGCAAGCGCCGCCCCGACACTGGTCTTGTTGAATTGACGCCGGGTCAGGCCCTGGCTGCGAAGGTATTTTTCTACATCCTTATTGGTAAGTTCGTCACACATGGGTATCTTCGTTGGGGGTGGTTAGTGATAGAAAATCGATGGAGACCTATTTGATTCGAGACTAGGAGATGGGGCAAGGCTAGAGAAGATATATTGGAACCGCAGAGATCGCTGAGGACACAGAAAGTTATCTGTAAGGCTTAGATTATGATTAAGGTTAAGAGTAGGATTGAGAAGGGGCACGCCGGGTGGTGGAGTAGCTTGGGGCGGATCAATCTGAATAGAGCGTATACTATAGTTGTTTGTTTAACATCGATCGCTGTGCTCACTTAGTCCTTCACTATCGTTTAGGGCAGGATCGCCTCGATTCGACGAGTCGGCAGGAATTTTTAAGGATCGTGTTTTTAAATCTCGCCCGGGAGCAGAGGGAGCGGATCTTGCCCATGCAAAGCGTGGATCCAGCGACAGGAAGGAGCGATGTTTGAAATATCTTTGTCCAATGCTGCAGAGCTTATTGCTTCTATTCGAATTCACGGTAATTGCCGGCAATGGAACATCCGAGCATGGCAGCCATTCATCCCGGCAAGCGTGTTGACGACCCACTTAACTTTATTTGAGAATGCCATGAAACTCAATAAACGGAATCGTATACCCATGATCAAACAACGCCCTATCCTTCTCTTTGTGGTTCTCGCCCTGGCGGCAACTACGCCATTCTCAATAGCCCAGCAGTCCCAAGGAGACGCGGAGCGCTATGCGCGCCAAGCTGCCGCCGCGCGAGCGATTCCGACATTCGATCCTGGATGGGAAGAAGATGAATTTCCGCCGTACGCGGTCAGTCTCAAAACACCCGAAGAGATCATGGCCATATATAAAGCCGGCGAGCCTGGGCGCTCGTATGCGGCAGCGAACGACGCCCTATCCTTCCCCGAGCAAGCCGACGGCATCCTGCGCATCGTGGGAACGGGCCACAGCTTTACCGCGCCCGGCTACAGAACTTTGCCCGCTATCACCCTGGCAGCTGGTTTCGAGCAGCCGCTTAGCCTCCACAATGGCGGCGGGCGCACGGGCAGCGTGAGCTACAAGTGGGAGCAGGAAAACGGGATTTTCGAATTTGACGGCAAGCCCCTGCCCAAGCTCCTGGCCGCTATTTCCAACGCGGAATGGGAGGCGATGATCTGGGGGCCCTACACCGCAGATCGTCCTAAATTCTACACGAGCTGGATCGATTTCTGCGAACAGTACAATCCCGGCATGAAGTATTTTGTTATCGATGCCTGGCCCACGCTCCATCAGGCCCAGATGGTCTTCAGACGAAAAGGAAACCCGGAGTCAGAATCCTTCTTTACGGATGAGGTCTTCGACCAAATGAACGCGGTCGCGGACTCCAGCTTCGCGGACCTCATAAAAACGGTTCGCGAAACATCCGAAGAAGTCTATGTCCTGGCTACGCGTGCCGCTATGACGGAGGCGGCCAAGCGGTTGAATAGGGGTGAGCTCCCCGGCGTCGAAGGCCTGTTTAAGGTGATTGGCGGAAAACAATTTTCTATCTGGAATGACCAACGTGGCCACTTGGGCCCCGGCTTCGATCGCCTAGAAGGTTATGTCTTCTACGCCACGCTCTATGGCAAATCCCCTGAACTCATTTCAGCGCCTATAAAGTTTAACAACAACCCAAGCTACCTAACCGACGACGTGGATAAAATCTTCCGTGAAATCGCCTGGACGGCAGTCGTGGAGCATCCCCTCTCCGGCGTTACCGACAAGAACGGGAACGGCATCGGCGATCATCTGGAGTAGCGATTGAATGGTGAGTCAAAAGGGGACGGCCTGCTTCATTCGTTTGCCTTTCCTAGCTTCATCCTTCCAGCCTGCATAGATTTTAATCGCCGATCTGCCAAAGCGCTGAGGCGCTTCACAAGCTCCGGATGTTTATGACTAAGGTCAATTTGCTCTTCTTTATCCTCTGAGAGATTAAATAACACCGGCGCGCCTTTTTCGCCGGAAGGCTCATGTCCCGTAATCTTCGCGTGCGCTCCATTCATAAACAACTTCCAATTATTCAATTGAATCGCGTGGAAACCATCCCGCCCATGCCAATGCAGGAGTTCATTTCTAGGGTGCTTAAAACCGTCTTCAGCTAGCAAGGTTCCCCACACATTGAGTCCATCGATTTTCGGGGCATCCATCGACAATGCTTCTAGATCGATACCACAAGCATAGGCCAAGCTTGGCAGTAGATCCATAGCAGATATCAGGGCATCACATTGTTGGGCGCTGGGTATCGTCCCAGGCCACGAGATCACGCACGGCACACGCGTACCTCCTTCAAGCGCAGACCATTTCATACCCTTGAATGGCTTAGCTAATGCCATTTGCCCTTCTTGCGGACCGTTATCGGAACAAAAAATAATAATCGTATTATCCCTGATGTTCGATTCCTCCAAAGACTCAACAATACGTCCGACAGAGAAATCCAGCTCCTCAACCACATCGCCATATTTACCGTATTCAGATTTCCCTTCCCATTCTGGATGCGGTTCAACCGGAAAATGAGGCGCCGTGTAGGGCAGATGCAAAAAGAACGACTCGCTCCTATTCTCTTGGATGTAGCGAATCGCTTCATCGGTAAACTTCTCCGTCAGCAACCGATTCTCAAACGGATCTTCAACCAGGACTTCTTCCCGCCATAATTTATCCGTCTGATTATTACTCATCTTGAGATAATAGGCCGATTCGAACCCTTGATTCATGGGAGAGAACGGCGCTTCTTTACCTAAGTGCCATTTTCCTGAGATAGCCGTTTTGTATCCAGAATGCCGATAGACTTCAGCGATCGTTAAGGCATCCGGGCTCAGCCCCTCGCCTTGATTCATCAAATACCCGACGACACCCTTCTCCCAACCGAGGCGAACGGGATAGGCCCCGGTCAGCAATGCCATTCGTGAGGGCGTGCATACGGAGGCTCCCGCATGGAAATTGGTCAAACGAACACCCGTCTTGGCAAGCTTATCGATGGCTGGCGTTTTTATCTTTGGGTGGCCGTAAGAGCTGAGATCATGATACCCCAAATCATCCACCATGATGAGAATAACATTGGGCTTACGGCAAACATCGGCGAAAGCTAGGCATAAGCTGGCCAATAAAACCAATGCCGTTTGCGCGAACCGTTTCATGTATAGCTATCTGATACGATTGGGTGGAACTAAGATAGAGGTTTTAGCAGATCCACAGCTATCATGCGTAAAACCATAGCGAACCACGCAAACGCGCCAACTATTAAACTGGGAAGGGGAAAAGACCTCGTATTTATGCGTTAAGCAGTAAGCTGATCTTTCCATTCCGCAGTCCTTCAAGAGGTCCAGGGTTTCCCCGTAAGATTGACTTAGCGGTCCATTTCCGCCCGGGACCGTCGACTCAGAATCGAAAGGTATACTGAAACTTGGTCGCTATCTTCGTATCAGCAGCAACGAACCTCAGACTGCCGATCGATTCGTTGATCCAGCCCTGATTAAAGGATAAAAACAAATCGTTGCCGGGCTTTGGAGTCCAACGAATGCGGCTCTGCAAACCGAGGTTTCGGCTGAGGTTGTCGTATTGAATGAGGTTCGAAAACGAAAGCCGAGGCGATAGTGAAAAATCTAAGTTCGTAGTAAATACACGGGCGGTGAATTTGCCTTCCGGTAAATTGGCGAAGGTGTATCGAAGACTGGTATCCAAGGTAAAACGGGGAGGTAGTTTGTAGACGAAACTCGCTCGCACTTGTTCGCCTGACCCCGACCAGAAATCGCCAAAAGTCACACCTACACTCGCGTAGAGCGGGCGCTTCCTGGCCGAAGCCAAGAATAGACTGAACTGGTCCATCTTGTACCGACCCGTCGGGAGCACAACTCCATCGGAGATTTCAAAGGGCTCGAACAATTGCTCTTCGTCTCGGTTGTAGTTCATGAAGGAGTGAATCGAATCTCCCGATTTAAAATGCCAGTGAAACCAATCGACATCGAAGGTTGAGCTTTCGAGTTGTCCATTCTCCAAGCTTTCGAATCGGGTGTAATAGACGCTGTGGATCATGTCCTCGACGTTCAAAAAATTCTCCGGGCGAGGATTGTAATTTCCACCGATCCGATACATTCGAACATTGTTTCTCTGAACAAAGCCCAAGCTGGGATCGAAGTCCTTTTCAATTTCACTGTAGGCAAGGATACCTTCCCAGATTTCGTTCGGGTAATGAGCAGCCGCGCCGAATGCCGTGTCCTCCCCCTCGACACCTTCATTGTCAGATTTAAGACCAAAGGCGCTCAAACGAAAGATTCGCGGATATCCCAGGAACTCAGAGGTGGATAGCATCACATCCGCACCATAGGTCTTGTTCTCCAAACCAGGAGCTGGATCCC
>CAZFUD010000132.1:0-11236 GCA_964521705.1 uncultured Opitutaceae bacterium
AGATCGATTGGCTGGCACTGCCGCCTCCTGGCTAACGAATTTGGAGCAATCCTTCCAGGCCCGATCCTATCGATTCGATCGCGACCTACGACGGGTCACCGATTTCTCCAGCCTCGATTTTCAAGGCGAGCAAAGCAATATGATCGCTTCTCTGAATCAGCTTGGCGATCGCTATCAAGGACTGCCTCTCGCGGGTGTCGCCCTCTTCTCTGACGGTATCGCAACCGACAAGGGGATGCTGGAAGATCTGAATACGAATGCCCTCCCGCCTATCTACCCGGTGGTCATCGGAAACCAGGACCCCTTGCCCGACATTTCCATCGATCGCGTGGAGCTCCGGCAAACGGCTTTCGACGACGCTCCAATCTCACTTAAAACGGTAGTCTCATCCTCGGCCCTGCCAGCCCAAAACATCGACGTCTCCATCGAAACGATCGATACGAGGAATGCTTTGTCCAAATCGCTCGAAGATCGGGATTTACCAGCTTCGCAATCCGCTCGCTCCAAAGCATCAGGATCAAACCACGCGCTGAGCTTCGATTGGAGGCCTATCCGTACCGGCATACAGTTCTATCGTGTAAACGCCAACGCTTCGTCTGCTAGCGAAGAAGCCACGCAGGCCAACAATAAGCGAATCGTGATGGTGGATGGCGGGCAAGAAGCCTTCCGCATTCTCTACGTCACCGGGCGGCCAAATTGGGAATACAAGTTTTTGAACCGGGCCCTCTATAACGATACCCAGCTGCAGATGTCCGGATTGATAAGGGTTGCCCGACGGGAACCTAAATTCGAATTCAAAGGGCGGGTCGGCGAATCGAGCAACCCGCTGTATCGCGGATTCGACCGCACTGACACGGAAGAAACGGAAGACTACGACCAGCCCGTGCTTATTCGAGTCAACACTCGCGACGAGAAGGAGCTCAGCGACGGATTCCCCAGCACCGAGGAAGAGCTTTTTCAATACGACGCCATCATAATCGACGACCTCGAAGCCGACTTTTTCACTTTCAATCAGCAAACCTTGATTCGCCAGTTCGTGGCCCAAAGAGGAGGGGGTCTATTGGCCCTTGGCGGAGCGGACTCTTTGGATCATGGCGGATACGAAAACACGCCAATAGCTGCCACCCTGCCAGTCTACCTCGACCAGTCCTTTACTCGGGCGTCCAGCGAAAATCTCTCTTGGCACCTGACCCGCGAGGGATGGGTAGAACCGTGGACCCGGGTCCGGCCTGTGGAAACCGACGAGCGAGCTCGACTGGATACCATGCCTCCGTTCCGAGTGCTTAATACCATTCCAAAAATCAAACCGGGTGCTCGCGTTCTCGCGGAAGTGGAAAACGCTCTGGGAGATCGCTACCCCAGTCTAGTCGCCCACAACTTTGGAGCAGGCAAGGTCGCTTGCGTAGCTGTCGGGGATCTTTGGCGTTGGGGACTGAGAGGCGAGGCCGAGCATGAAGATCTCGCCCGCCTTTGGCGCCAAATCGCTCGTTGGCTCGTCACCGATGTGCCGAACCTTGTCGAGATTGAAGCCCGGGATTCCGCCGATGGGACCGAACTTGTAATCGAGGCTCGAGAAGAGGACTACAAACCACTGGAAATTGGCCAGGCTCGCGTAACCATCAAGCGCGTTGATCTTTCGGAAGCGGATCTTGCTTCCCACAAGGATTTCACCGAAGTCGACCTCTTCGCAGAACCTTTATCCGATGCTCCCGGACGTTTCACCGCTAATTTCTCTTCCCAAGACGCCGGCGCCTATATCGCCAGAGTCGAAGTCCAGGGCCCAGAGGGCGAAGTAATTGGAATTGCGGAAACCGGATGGGTCAATGAACCGCTAGCTAGCGAATTCGGCTCGCTTTCTCCAGATCGGCAATTGCTCGAACAAATCGCCGAGAAAACAGGTGGATCCGTCCTAGAAATAGCCGCCCTGGGGGAGCTGGAATCCATGATTTCCAAACAAAAGGCTCCAGTCACTGAACTTTGGTCTTACCCCCTGTGGCACAATGCTTGGCTCTTTCTGGCCGCTCTGTGCTGCTTCCTCGTCGAATGGGGCCTCCGAAGAAAGCGAGGTCTCGCGTGAAAAGGAGTTTTCTTAAGTCGTTGAGAGCAACGTTCCTGATCGCAGGTGTTTCCACAGGGCTATTGCATTCGGTGGTCTTGGGGGAAGCGGAAACCGAATCATTCTTCGAGCACGAAACGCTGGTAATTGTTGGCGCCCCGGGCGAAGAACGTTTCGAAAAAGGCTTTCAAGCCGCCGCTGAGGCTTGGAAAAAAGCCGCCGTATCGACACGAGCTCGTCTAGAGATTGTTGGTCTCGGGGAATCCGAGGAAGATGATGATCTAAGCCAAATCGAATCGTGGATTGCCAATCTTGATCCGAAATCCGCGACACCAGCTTGGATCATTTACATCGGGCACGGAACTCACACGCAAAAGAACACCCTCCTAAACCTAAGAGGACCCGACCTGAGCGCCGCGTCCCTGGCCACCCAGCTCGACCCCTTGGAACGAACCTTTGTTTTCATCCACGGAGGTTCCGCCTCAGCTCCATTCATCAATCGATTATCGAAACCAAACCGTATCCTAATTACTGCTACAAGAAGCGGCGATGAACTTAACTACGCTCGTTTTGGCGAAAGATTTGCCAATGTAATCGAATCGAGAACAGGTGACTCGAATCAAGATGGGCAGGTTTCCCTTCTCGAAGCCTTCGTGGCAACGAGCCGATCCGTCGAAGAATTCTACGAGGAATCCAATCGACTCGCTTCCGAACACGCCTTGATTGACGACAATGGGGATTCCGTCGGTACGCCATCGGATTGGTTCCGAGGCGAACGTCTCGTCAAGCAGCCGGAAGGTGACCGAATTCCGGACGGATTTCGATCCCGCCAAATCGCCTTTATCCCATCGCCTCAAGAGAAAATGCTCACACCCGAGCAACGTTTTGCTCGCGACCAACTAGAAGCTGAATTGGAATCGCTTCGCGGTCGCAAATCCGATTTCGACGAAGATCGCTACTACGAGCAACTCGAAGCCATCCTGCTAAAGCTGGGCTCCATCTATCTAGAAGACACCCGCGATTCCTAGAAGAGGAACCGATACATCGAACGGTAGGGCAGGGCCTGTTGTCCCCACCCGGCCGAGTCTATCCTTCGAACCCAGTTCAACGCGGCTGCTTAAGGATAAGCAGCACTACCATCTCACAGAAAACTAGTCCCCTCCCAATGCCAGATTTATCAAACGCTTTTCTTCCTCCTCCAGATCCAGCGACAATGCCGCTTCCTTTCCTCGATCGCTCATCTTTCCCCAAGTCTTTCTGAGAATAGAAACCATTTTCTCCTCCGTGGTCTTGTGGCGAAACTCGGCGAACTGGCTCTCCAAAAACACTAGGCACAACGCATCTTCCATCGCCTGAGCCTCATTGTTGTTTTTCAAGTCCTTCTTCAGATTGATGGCCCGAACCCTCTCGATCGTATCCGGATCGTATCCCTCGGATTCTAGAACTTTGGCCGTCTCGTCTGCATGGAATCGCTTTAGGTCCGACCGCCACTTCAAGTACCCGGCTCGACCCTCTGGATAGTCGGAACGGGGCGACTCCCAACGGCATATGTGCTGTCCTCGAGCCGCCAAAAGAAAAGCCTCAGACGCCTCCGGAAATAAAGACAGCGCTTTGGCGAACAGCAAACGGCTAAAATGCAACTCATAGCCGATTGATTCATCACCAAGGGAAACCCTTTTGGGATCCTCGTTATTAAGGGAATCGATACGCCCAATAGCCCTCAAGAATCGAGCGCCATCCGTAGCCCGTCCCGATGCTAGGAGCCCATTCTCTCTATCTAGACCAGAATTCATCGGAAAACAGCTTAGCTTCTAGGATCCTCCGAGATCAACTCGAGAACGTTTCTTTCCCCAATTTTAGCCCGGGGATTGAACTCCCTCTAAGGCTTTCCCCTAGGACTCGTTCAACCCCTCAATAGCTGATTTCTTCTTTCTATTTTCGCGTCCCTGATTAACAATCTTTTTAAATTACTGCCTATGCCGCAAATCCTGATCCCTTTTCTAGCTCTAGCCATTTTGATCCCCGCCTACTCGAAGGGCGGTCGTCTCATGCAAGGGCCGATGGTCGGGTCCATAGAATCTGATAGGGTTACCCTTTGGGCTCGAGCTGCCGGCGAAAGCGTCATCAATATTCGCTATAGCTCCCATCCAAATTTCCTGAGTGCTCAAATTACCTCTCCTGTTTTCGCGTCAGCCGAAGAGGACTATTGCGTAACCGTCACAGTCGAAAACTTGGAGCCCAATTCTTTCTACTATTACCAAGTACTGGTGGATGGTGAGCCAATCGACTATGAAGGCTACCCTGTGCTCACTGCTCCCGAAAAGGAGATGCTGACAAAGTTCTCTATTGGGTTTGGATCGGGAGCCCGAGCGGACCAAGACGGATTGCAGGCTATCTGGCTTCAGGTGCAGAACGCTCGCCCTCATGCGTTTTTCTGGCTGGGCGCTAACGAAGCTTTCTCTGAGCTGGCGCCTCAGTTCCAGGCGGAAGAGTATAGACGCCAGCGCAGCGTTCCTTTCCTGCAGCCGCTTCTCCGCTCCATCCCGCAGCTAGCCACTTGGGATGCCCCAGTCAAAATTGGGCCCGAAGAGCTAGATGTCTCCATGGAGATTTTTCAGCGCTACTGGCCTACTCCAAATCAGGATTCTGAAAAATCGGCCAATACGTATTTTACTTATCAATACGGCGGAGTCGATTTCATAATCCTTGATACCTACACCTATCGTGATGAGGCCAAGCAAAGTACGATTCTAGGGCAAACTCAAATGGAATGGCTCCAAAATCGGCTAGTTAAGAGCGAAGCTACCTTCAAAGTGCTGCTCAGCGGCAGCAGTTGGAGCAATATCTCCGATCTAAATAAAAACACTTGGATGGCCTTCCCCAGCGACAGAAATGGTCTCTTCCAGTTCATCAAGGAGAACGAGATCGACGGGGTGATGCTCCTCTCCGGCGACGATGATGAAGCGGAAATCAAAGCGATTCCTATGTCACGTGATGGCGGATACGATTTATACGAGCTCGTCAGCAGCCCCTTGGCCCAAGACCCAAAACCAGACTATTCCGAGGCCAACGATCAAGTGATCGCCATCGAAGAGCCCTACGCAGAGTCGATGAACTTCGGCACCTTGACCTTCGATATGACGGAGGAGGATCCAAAAGCTACTCTGCAGGTGATCAATGTCTTTGGCGAAAACGTTTTCCCAGAATTCGAGCTGCGCGCTAGCGAACTAACCAATACTGGTAAAGCGTCCTGGAAGAAAAAAGTGCCTGCCGAAGCGGTAGCCCACATGGAAGCGAGAACCGCTTCCGCGCTATAAGCCATGAATAAAGAATTTTTCCTCACACCTAGGAGAAACACCACACGATACTATAGGCATCCGGCGCCTTAAAGCCGTGATTAAAGACAGACTTCATACGTCTGCCAAGCACTCGAGTTGGTGATTGCCAAGGCCATGGGAGTTGCGCGAAAACCGAGGGAGCTATGCATTCCGCATCCAAATTCGGTCTCCCGTTAGTCCTCCTATGCGTCTTGGCGATCACCTCTGCTTGCAACCAAGACACTCGGTCCAAGTCCGATTCCCAAGACGGGCTCCCCATTCTTAGCTTCGGCCACGCCGAGGTAGCGGTGGAGCTTGCCATTGATCCCGCCACACAAGCCAAGGGACTTATGTACCGAGACAGCTTGCCCGAAAACCAAGGGATGCTATTCGTATTCGACCGTCCCAAGCAAATGTCCTTCTGGATGCGGAACACCCACATCCCTCTCGACATCGGCTACTTCACCGCCGATGGCATTCTGCGAGAGATCTATCCGCTCTATCCTCACGACGAGACATCCAGAAGATCGATACGCTCCGACTTGCTGTTCGCACTGGAGGTCAACCAGGGTTGGTATCAGCGCCACGGAGTAAAGCCGGGCGACAAGTTCGATCCAAACGCTTTTCTCGACTAAAGCTTTGCAAGACTAATCTAGCCAGTGAAGCCGATTGAATATTTCGTTCATGTTGCGATCCAATTGCTCGACAACCGGATCATCGCATGGCCGTTGCTCCATCGCCATTCGCAAACCTCTAAAGGCATCGGTCACGCGTCTGAGATTCTTCTTAGTCTGCTCAGAGAGAGCCACCGAAAAGGGACATGTACATATCCAAGCCACCTGGTGTTGAAAGCTCTACATCTAGGTATTCAAAAGCCTTAGCATGACGTTGATTAACACGATATTCCGCGGTCTGGCTTGTCTCTGAGGAAACATAGTAGCCTCCAAAGGTCGAAGTCGTTATCGTTCTATAATAAGTAGTTTTCGTGAACACCTTCGTCAACGCTTCCATACAATTGGGATAATGCCTATAATACGAGCCAATGAAAAAGGCTATGAGAGGATCGACGATCGACGTACCCCGATGCGAGCCCAGAAATTGGCGCCTGACTTGAGAACTGGTAAAGAAGAAGCTGACTTTAGATTGAGAATGAGATATTGAATACGTCAGAATATCAGTTTCCCTTTTGATCTGCTCGTAGTCCATTCGATATACGGCGTTCAAATAGATCGCTCCGGGATATTCTGGACCGAAAGGACCCTCCCCCAATCGGGCTACGAAAATTTCCTCTTCTATCTCTGCCTGCCGTTGCGCCCGCCTGGTATCGACCTCCAGCCAATTGGACGAGTAATTGGAATCCAGCGGCAAGGACCTTTTCAATGGGTATTCGAAGATCTCGTTAAGAGATTCTATTCCGCGAGTACCTCCGTCATGAAATTACGAAGAAATCGAGCGCTTTGCCTTAAAGCTCCTTGGCGACCGGCAAGCGTTCGCTCATAGGGACGATCCTCAACCTCAATACAAACAGGACCCTTGTATCCGGTCTGCCCCAGTACGCTAAAAAACCCTCCCCAATCGATATCGCCTAGACCTGGCAGCTTCGGCGTATGGTATTCCAAAGGCGTCGCCAGGATACCGACTTCATTCAAAGCATCTCGATCTACCCGGGCATCTTTGGCATGTATGTGAAACAATTTTTCTGAAAACTCCTTGATCGGCTTGAGATAGTCCATCTGCTGCCAGAGCAAATGGGAGGGATCGTAATTCAGGCCCAGGGAATCGCTGGAAATGTCATTGAACATGCGTCTCCAAACAACCGGGCTAATCGCTAGATTCTTGCCACTGGGCCATTCATCGGCGCTGAAGAACATCGGACAGTTCTCTATTCCAATGCGAACTCCTTGATCCTCTGCTCGTTTGACAAGCGGCTTCCACACCTCGAGAAATCGAGGCCAATTATCGTCGATCGACTTTGCCGGATCACGGCCTATGAACGTATTCACAACATTCACACCCAGCTTAGCGGAGGCATCGATGACCTTGGCCAAATGGTCGATGTAGACTTGGGCCTCGTCGTGATCTGGGCACAGCGGATTCGGGTAGTAGCCTAGACCGCTAATGGAAAGGCCCCGTTCGGATACCTTTTCATTGATTTCCCCGACCTGGCCGTCACTCAAATCCGCTATATCAACATGAGTGACACCTGCATATCGCCGTTCCGCCTTGCCCATCGGCCAACACATTAGCTCCACACAGGAAAACCCTTCAGCCGCAGCGAAATCGAGTACATCCTCCAAATTTTGATCGGCCAATATGGCGCTAACGAATCCAAGTTTCATAATAGTGTTCCCGTTTAGGTTTAATCACGAAAAGGTAGCGGACGATCTCCGAGCGCCCAAGTTTAATGTCGATTGCGGATTTCCAGAACAAGCCATCATCAGTAATCGACTACACATCCACCCATCTTTGGGATTTCGCGCTTTGCGCCACCGCCTCACACAGGGCTATCTCCTGGTGACCTTCTTCGAATGTGGCGAATTCCGGCGAGCCAGATCCTCCCGAATCAATGTATTCATAAAAAGCTCTAAAGCACATTTTGAAGCTATCCTGAAAACCTTCCGAATGGCCGCCCGGGTAGTCGGTAAAGCGTCTAGCCAGCTCGCCACTTAACGATGGATCCTTTAGAAGAATCTCATTGGCCTTGTCTCGATAGCCCAGCCAGAGCCTGTTGGGCATTTCACTATTGAATTCCACTGCGCTTTTCGAGCCCGCAATTTCATACCGAAGCGCGTTTTTCTTCCCAGGAGTGACCTGAGAAACAAACATTGTACCGCACGCGCCTCCATCGAATCGCATGAGCAAGCAGCCAAAGTCATCCGTGGTGATGTCTACCGGTTCAGTGCTGACATCCGTTCCCAGTTTTCCTGAAAAAGTCTCCACTTCACCTTGAGGACGCTTCCTAGCTGGGTGCAGCGTTCGCAGATTGGCGAAGATGGATACGACCTTTTGGCCCGTTATATTTTGCACCAAGTCAATCCAATGGGTACCAATATCGGCCACGGAACGCAGTTCACCCTGCTCTTCTGCCAGCACCCTCCAGTTGTAATCGGTGTCGTAGAGCAGCCAATCCTGCTGGTAGCTGCCGAAAACACTGTGGACATCACCCAGCTTGCCTGATCGTGCCCGATCCTTGGCCTCCAGATTCACCGGATAAAAGCGTATATTGTAGTTCACTCCTGTGACACAATCCGAGGCCTTGGCTAACCGCACGAGCTCTGCGGATTCCTCGGTCGTCATAGCCAGAGGCTTCTCGCACAATACATGTTTACCAGCTTCAAGCGCTGAAACGGTTTGCGGGAAATGCAGTCTATTGGGTGTGGTAATATGAACAGACTCCACTTCATCATCAGCCAACAGGGATTCCCAACTGTCGTAGGCTTTGCCAAGACCCAAACGGTCTGCAGCCTGCCTTGATTTTTCTGGAGTCGATCCTTGAATACCGACTACCTCAATCCCGCTCATACGCTTCAGGGCTTCCGTATGAACGAAACCCATAAATCCGGTTCCTGTAATGGCTACTTTCATCTCGGTTTAAGAATTCGGTCTTTATCTCCCGCAAAATCTGTAGCGGCAAAACCGCCACCCACAAGTCCCTCTTCAATGCTGTTCAAGTCTGGTTTGAATTCAAGAACGGATGGGTTCGTGACGGCATCGCGAGAGTGATCCTGCGGTCTATAACCGAGTCGCTCGGCATTGCTGTTATCGAAAAACGGATCGTCGCAATCCGAAACCCCGTAGACGATCTGGTGCCCCATCCCTTCGGTTTGCAATCCAATATCGATCAACTGAGTCAGGTCGCGAGGGCTGACCCACGTATGCAATCGCCTCTCATTAGGAACGCCGGATCCTACGTATCCAATTCTTATTGACAAAATATCGAGACCGAACTTGTCCGCGAAAAACGCCGCCGCCGACTCGCCAAAAGCTTTGCTCAGCCCATACTCCGTATCCGGACGATGAGCTGCGGTATGGTCGATTTTCTCTCCTCGCTTCATAAAGCCTACAGCGTGATGACTGCTGGCATAGACCACACTTCTGACTCCATTTTCCGCCGCCGCTCTGAAGACGTTGTGCGTCCCCAAATAGTTTGGACCGATGTTCTCTTCAAAGGTGTAATGCGAAGCTACGAGTCCCGCCAAATGAATGATTCCATCGCTTCGCTTTGCTAGTTCGCTGAAAAAAGGGAAATCGGATATATCTCCCTGCTCAAACGATTCCCCTTCTTGGCAATCGTCAATAGCTTGGATATCCGTAAGAATGACTCGGTTGAACCTCTCGCGAAGATAGGGTCGAACGGCTTTCCCTACCCTACCTGCTGCCCCGGTAACCAATATGCTTTCAGGCCGGCTCATCTAACGATTTCTCGGATCGAATATCGAAGCGGTGTCTCAGAGCGATCAACTACTGGATCGACCATTGTGCCATATAATATCGCTACGAGATCAATTTGTTGGTAGAGGTATGGGGAATTCACGCAGAGCATCTTCATGCAGGCAGGCAAGCAATGACTAAAATTAAGTCTGTTACCACGAAAGGGCCCTTAACCGATGGCGCCAATCCAAATTGCGCAACATTCCTCAAACTCCACACCGGATCCCTGCATCCCCTCGTTCTTCTGTGCCAAGACCGACTTCCGCATCCCAACGCAATCACGCCTATCTCAGATTTCCTTCGCTATATACATAGTCGGTCTTCTACTAGTAAGCAACAGTTATGAAAAAACGTCCCCTCATCTGCCTCATCTTATGTATAGCGATCTCCGGCCTCGCCGCCCAGTCGGCGGACAAACCGAATTTCATCGTTCTCTTTGCCGACGACATGGGCTACAGCGACCTGAGCAGCTACGGGCATCCCACCACCCGCACGCCGCACCTCGATCGCATGGCTTCGGAAGGAGTCCGTCTGACATCGTTTTATTGTGGAGCCCCGGTCTGCAGCCCCTCTAGAGCCGCCCTGCTCACCGGACGCTATCCCATACATGCCGGAATGCCTCGCAACACTGGGCCCGATTCCGAAGTTCATCTTCCCGAAGATCAAATATTGATTCCTCAACTCCTGAAACCCGTCGGATACCAAACTATGGCAGTTGGGAAATGGCATCTTGGGCATCAAAACGACGATGTCATGCCTACCGGACGCGGCTTCGACGATTTTTTCGGACTCCCTTACTCCAACGATATGATCAAGCCCTGGGTGCAAACCGATCGCCCCATGTATCTCTACAAAGGCACTACCGAGTTGGAGGAGGTCGGCCACGATCAACACTACTTGACCGTTCGCTACACAGAAGCCGCCGTCAGCTTCATCCAGAATAGCGCAAAAAATCGAAATCCTTTCTTCCTCTATCTGGCTTATTCCATGCCTCATTTGCCCGTCATGACCATGCATGAAAGGTCGGGTCGATCCGCAGGCGGCCACTATGGCGATGTCATTGAAACCATCGACTGGAGCGCTGGACGCATTTTGCAGGAACTCGACGAGCTAGGCATCGACAAAAATACGCTGGTCGTCTTCACCAGCGACAACGGTCCATGGCACAATCTCCCGGATCGCATGCTGCAGGGCGGGAACGAACGATGGCATACCGGGAATGCGGGTATTCTAAGGGGAGCAAAAGGAAGCACCTATGAAGGCGGGCTTCGTGTTCCCGGAATATTCCGTTGGCCGGGTGTCATCCCCAAAGGACGCGTATCCTCGGAAATGGCTTCGACGATAGACTTGCTCCCCACAATTGCAGCAGCGGCCGGAGCCAATGTGGGCAAGAAAATCGACGGATACGATATACTCCCGTTCTTGAAAGGAG
>CAZFUD010000133.1:0-11207 GCA_964521705.1 uncultured Opitutaceae bacterium
AGAAGACTCGTTATGACGATCGGTTTTTCGCTCTGGATGAACGACTGAAAATAGCTAATCGGGCCAAGCCAGCTTTGTTTGAGAGTATCCATTTCAACTCGGCTCCCAATCTGGAGGCGGAAGGAATTGAAACCTACGTGCTCACGCCGCCAATCGCAGTCTCTACGAATGATAGCCTCTCAAGTCTGAAACAAGGCCGACTTTTGGGCAACGGCTTTGATTACGCGAATTTCGAGATCGGGTATTTGTTGCAGCGCAAATTAGTGGCGGACCTTCAGCGTGTTGACCGGGGATTAAAGCGGGCCCGATTCAAAGTGCTAACCGAGTTGCCCTGTCCCGGTATTCTAGTGGAGTGCGGATTTCTATCGAATGATAAGGAAGCGTTGCTGGTCAACACGCCCGTATTCCGACAGCGGTTGGCTAAATCCTTGGCTGATGCTATTATCGATTTGCTGCCGGAAGAATAGGTTCTGGGAGGCGTTGACCGAATTGATATGAAAGCGGCATTGATAGTTGGTCTTGGGAGCTTTATTGGCGGAAGCCTTCGCTATCTTTCGGTCGTGTGGATCGAGCGGAAATTCGAATCCCCATTCCCCGCCGGTATCCTATTCGTCAATGTCGTTGGGTCGTTTTTGATCGGTTTGGCGACTCCGGGGTTGGAGCGGATAGCATGGAATGGCGAGCCGCTTGCGCCACTCTTTCTCACTGCGGGCGTAATGGGTGGTTTCACGACGTTCTCCGCCTTCAGCTTACAAACGCTGAAACTCGCCCAAGCGGGCCAATGGGGCATGGCCCTCTTGAACGCACTGGCGAGCGTTGCTTGTTGCCTATTGGCCGTTTTCGCCGGCTTGAAGCTCGGTCAGCTATTGTTCCCGAGCCCCTGAGATGCCTAGGAGCTCTCGATGATTTTGTCGGCTAGGCCGTATTCGATGGCCTCTTCCGCTGTCATGTAAAAATCGCGATCGGTATCTTCCTCTATTTTCTCCAGCGGCTGGCCGGATGCGTCGGAGAGGATTTTGTTCAATCTCGTTCTCAGTTGCTCAAGATACTGGGCATGGATATGGATATCCACCGCTGGACCACGCAATTGCCCCGCAATCAAAGGCTGATGGATCATGACATAAGAATGCGGATACAAGTACCTATTGCCTTTTTCCGCGGCGGAAAGCAATATGGATCCCATGGAGGCGGCCATTCCTGTAACGATTACTGTGACATCGGATGAAATCATCTTTATCGTATCGTAAATAGCCATACCAGCAGTTATGGATCCGCCAGGAGTGTTGATGTAGAAAGAGATTGGCTTGTCCGGGGCATCGGCCTCTAGATAGAGCAGTTTCTCAGCAATATCTTTGGCGGACTCGTCCGATACCTCTCCCCAAAGGAAGATTTTCCGCTCCTCCAGAAATTTCTTTTGGATGATCGCCCCTACGGGTGGGTCGTTTTGCTTTTCTTCGTTTTCAGGCATGGAAATTGGTTAGAATGTTCTTATTGTGGTAACTAAAAGTGCGGTTTGGCTGAGAATTCAATGGGAAACTGCTCCCGATCAGGTGAGCCTAAAGTTATACACGAATTTGAAATACTCCGGATTGCGGCAGAAAACCCGGTTGGGCGGGAAATCCTTGGCTAGACGAGACCGAGAATCATTCGGCCTTCTTCGCTAATCATGCTTTGGTCCCACGCAGGTTCCCAGGTGAGATTCACTTCCGCTGAATCGACTCCCGGCACTAGCATCACCTTGCTTTTGGCATCTTCAGCTATTGCTGGTCCCATGCCGCATCCAGGGGCGGTCAGGGTCATTTGCACTGTGACTTTATAGAGGTTCTTGTTATCCTCAGTCGGCTCGACGGTCATAGAATATACGAGGCCGAGATCGACGATATTTACCGGGATTTCCGGATCATATACGTTCTTCAACTGCTGCCATATCGCTTCTTCGTCCGGCTCCTCGCCTTCGGCAAGCGGCTCGGTTTGGTTTTGCTCGGAAGAGGATGATTGCTCTTCCGCAATATCAGGACCCAGAGCGTCCGCGTTGGCTCCATCGATCCTCGCCAAGCCGTAGGGCGTCATCACCGTATAACTGCCTCCAAGCTGCTGAGTGATGCGCACCTTAGTGAGAGCGGGAAGCTCGATGGACTCGCCACTAGGGATTTGTACAGCCTGGACTTCGCGAGTCAGGCTACGTTCTTTCGTCTCTTCCGACATCAACAATGCGAGCTTGGCAGTTACTACTGATGGAATTTACCCCGGATCATCTGCCGGGCGCTCTCGGCGAGCGTATCGTCTGCGATCCGATCCAGGACCGCTTCGAAAAAGCCGTATACCACGAGTTCCTGGGCGACCGGTTTTGGGATCCCTCTCGCCAGCATGTAGAAAATTTCCTCTTCGTCGATTTCGCTAGTTGTCGCGCCGTGGCTGCATTTGACATCGTTGGCCTCGATTTCCAGGCCTGGCAGTGAGTTAGCTTCGGCTGAACGATTCAACAGGAGATTGCGGTTAGTTTGGTATGCGTCCGTCTGCTGGGCAGTTTCGTCAACCTTGATAAGTCCGGAGAAGATCGTTTTGGACTCTCCCATCAATGCGTTTTTGAAAAGCAAGTTAGAGGTCGCATTGGGAGCCGCGTGGGTCTGTAGCGTACGTTGATCGATCTCTTGGTTCGCTTCGGTCAGGGCCATAGAGCGCATGTCAACGTGAGCCCCGGCTCCCTTTACTTGGCCATGCGTTTCCGACCGATACTGTTGGCAGCCGAGTATAACGCTGTGCATGTCGATCTGGGAATCGCGACCTGCCACGTTTGAATTGATCTGGAACCCAAGGGTTTTCTCATTGAAATTTTGAACGAGCGTATAGTCGATCTTGGAGCCGACGCCGGCGAAAAGGTGGGTAACGCCGCACGATAGGGCTGGGTTCTCGCCAATCGATCCGTGAAACTCCACGAGGCTGGCTTTGGAGTTTTCTTCCGCTATGACGAGCGTGTGTGGAAAGATAGTTCCATTCGAAAGGCTGCTCCAATTAAAGACAGTGAATGGGCTTTCGATCTCCACCCCTTTCGGGATGTAGAGCAAAGCTCCGCTCTTGACAAATGCCGCATGCAGGTGAGCGAACTTTTCTGACCCGAGATCGGCCTGCTGCTTCATAAAGTAATCTTTCAGCAGATCACCATGGAACTGGATCGCTTTGGTCAACGGCAGCCAAACTACGCCAGCTTCAATAAGATTCGCCGGTAATGGAGAACTCTCTACCAAGCGGTCATTGACGAAAGTGAGACCAGCGGTTTCGCTTGAGGTAATATTAGACCATTCCGTATATCCCTGTGGGATTTTTGTCGAATCGGAGTTGTTGAACGAAAAATCCTCTATCGATTGAAGCCTGCTTCGATCCGAGAAACGCCAATGTTCGTCTCGTCGCGAGGGCATGCGTGAATTGGCATAGGCTTCAAATGATTGGCGTTTAAATTCTTTCCACCAAGCGGGAGCTGTATCCAAGCCATCGATATGATTTTGAAATGCTTGTTCGGTCGGATTCTCAAGACCGGTCTCGGTTTCCATTGAAATGTTTTCAGTTATTGAGCTCACAAGTTAAAATCGTTTGTTCGGTTCAATTAGCGTGACGCTATTCACGAGTCTAGCAGTCTTAGCCAACAGACCCTTCCATCTCCAATTCGATAAGGCGTTTTAGTTCGACGCTGTACTCCATCGGGAATTGGCGGGTTAAATCGTTGACGAATCCATTGACGCTCAAGCTCATAGCTTCAGCCTCGCTGAGACCCCGTTGCTGCATGTAGAATATTTGTTCTGCGGATACCTTGCTAACCGATGCCTCGTGTTGGACGTAGTTATCTTCACCTCTGACGGTAATAGCAGGGTAGGTGTCGGTTCTAGAATCCGAGTTGATAAGCAACGCGTCGCATTCCGTGTTGTTTTTGCAGCCTTTAAGGTGCTTGGGCATGTGAACCTGGCCCCGGTAAGTGGAGCGCCCTTTCCCAACGCTTATCGATTTCGAAATGACGTTGCTGGTGGTCTCGTCGGCAGCATGGATCATCTTGGCTCCAGTATCTTGGTGCTGTCCTTCGTTGGCCAAAGCGATGCTCATAACTTCGCCTCGCGCCCGTCGGCCTTTTAGAACGACGCCTGGATACTTCATCGTTAGGCGTGAGCCGATATTGCAATCGATCCATTTAACCACAGCGTCCTCGTGAGCAATTGCCCGTTTGGTCACTAGGTTGAATACATTGCTAGACCAATTCTGCACGGTTATGTATTCGATTTTCGCTCCGGGCATGGCGACCAGCTCTACGACGGCGCTGTGTAAAGTTGCCGTATCGAACTTGGGAGCGGTACAGCCTTCCATGTAGGTGACTTCAGCTCCTTCGTCAGCTATGATCAGCGTGCGCTCGAATTGACCGAAGTTTTCGGCGTTGATACGAAAATAGGCCTGAAGCGGATGGCTGACTTTAACGCCAGGCGGAACATAGATGAAAGATCCGCCAGAGAATACGGCGCTGTTCAGGGCGGAGAATTTGTTGTCGCCCGTCGGGATCACTTTGCCGAACCACTTCTTGAAGATTTCCGGATGCTTCATGAGCCCCTCAGTACTGCCCATGAAAATGACACCATCTTTGGCAACCGCATCCTTGATATTTGAATACGCAGCTTCGGAATCGAATTGAGCTTCGACGCCGGCAAGGAATTTGCGTTCGTTCTCGGGAATCCCTAGGCGCTCGAAGGTCTCCTTTACTTCGTCAGGCACATCGTCCCAGCTCTTCTTGGATCGATTGTCGCCGGAGAGATAATAGCGAATTTTGGAGAAATCGATATTTTCGAGATCCTTGGTCGCCCAGTGCGTTGGCATTGGCTTGCCTTCGAAGACCTTCAGGGCCCGCTTTCGGAAATCCCGTATCCAATCGTTCTCCCCTTTTACATCGCAAATATAGTCGATGGTACCTTCATCCAAGCCGACGCCGGCGTCGTACTTGTGGGACTCCTCGTATTTGAAATCGCCTTTGTCGCGATCGATCTCCAGTTGTGTGGCTGTTGCGGTCATTTTCTTTCTCGCTGAATTCCAGGGGTTGTTATGCGGCGGTCTCGGTGATCTCTTTGATCCAATCGTAGCCTTTGCTCTCCAATTCCTCTGCTAGGCTCTTGTCGCCGCTCTTCACGATACGGCCATCGTACATGACGTGAACCCGGTCGGGGATAATGTAGTTTAGCAGACGTTGGTAGTGAGTGATTACTAGCGCCCCTAGATTGCCCCCGCGAAGGGCGTTGACTCCGTCGGATACGATTTTCAGGGCATCGATATCCAATCCCGAGTCCGTTTCATCGAGGACGGCGTATTTAGGCTCGAGCATTGCCATCTGCAAAATCTCGCATCGCTTCTTTTCGCCTCCCGAGAAGCCTTCATTGACTGAGCGAGAAGTGAATTTTCGATCGATCTTCAGGGCATCCATTTTCTCGTAGAGCTCCTTGTAGTATGCGGGCGCATTGAGTTCTTCACCATCGGGAAGGCGGGCGTTCTTCGCTGCCCGAATAAAGTTGGCGATGGTAACACCAGGAATCTCCATTGGATATTGAAAGGCTAGAAATAGTCCTGCCCGAGATCGCTCGTCTACCTCCAGGTCCAGAATCGATTCGCCGTCCATGAGGACCTCGCCGCTAGTGATCTCGTAATCCGGGTGACCAGCTAGAGCTTTGGCCAATGTGCTCTTACCCGTGCCATTCGGTCCCATGATGGCATGGATTTCCCCCTTGGGAATCGTCAGATCGAAATCCTTTATGATCCGCTTGTCACCGATATTTACGTTCAGGTTCTTTATTTCCAATGATTGGTTCATGAGCGTTTCAGCGTTTGATTCTAAAAAGTGGTGGATTCAGCAGGCGCTTTCTCGTTTGCGCTTCTGCCGCGAAAAGTGATGTCGATCGAGTTCGGCTCGAAATCCTGGGGGAGAAGGCTGGCGAGCTTTTCCAAGATCTCTTGGTCGAGTCGCACGTCGTAGACTTCGCCAGTATCGTCGTCGTGAAAATGAGCGTGCTCGGACAGATTGGGGCAGTAGCGGGTGGATTCACGCTCTAGATGGACTTGCTTCACCAGTCGGCACTGAACAAGCGTGTCGAGACAGTTGTACACGGTGGCCAGCGATATTGAGGGCATCGCTGATTTCACACGGGCAAAGATCTCATCAGCAGTCGGATGGTCTCGCTTCGACAGAATAGCGTCGTAGACGAATTCGCGTTGGCGAGTCGAACGGAGACCGGCTTGGGCAAGTTTCCGGTTTAGCGTCTCGGTTGTGGATTCTGCGTTCATGTTTTGGCGATGTCAGGGTCTAACTAAGAATCAATCTCAATATCAATTTGAAACTGGAATAATTCTAAATATCAAGAGCAAATTGGAATAATTCCAAGTATCAGTAGCCAAAAACGGTCCAAATATTGTCCAACTGGACGATCTGGAGTCGCTCTAACAGCACGTCCTCGGTTCTACGCAGTGTCGGCCAGGTAGCGTTCCGCTTCGATTGCGGCCTGACAGCCCATTCCGGCAGCTGTAATCGCTTGTCGATACACGTGATCCGCGCAATCCCCTGAGACGTAGACGCCTGGAATCTTGGTTTTTACTTGGCTGCCGTTTTCCGGCGCAAAATAGCCATTCTCATCGGTTGGGATCTCCTTGGTAAAGGGACCCGTGTTGGGAATATGGCCGATAGCGATGAACACGCCTTTACAATCGATTTGCTGCGTTTCACCGGTCTTTACGTTCTTCATGCGGACGCCCGACACGTTTCCGGTCTCGTCGGAAAGAATTTCTTCAACGACGGAGTCCCAAGCCATTTCGATCTTCTCGTGACCAATTGTTCGGTCAGCCATGATTTTCGAAGCTCTCAGTTCATCGCGTCGGTGGACCAGAGTGATTTTGCTGCAGAAGCGGGTTAGGAATAGCGCTTCCTCGCAAGCGGTATCGCCACCACCGACGACGACCACTTCCATGTCCCGGTAAAAGGCGCCATCGCAAGTTGCGCAGGTCGTCACTCCTTTGCCGCCAAACATTTCCTTTTCGCCCGGAATTCCCAGCAAGCGTGGCGAGGCGCCGGTAGAAATGATGACCGATTTGGCTTTAAACTCTTCTGAGCTCGAGCGGAGGGTGTATGGCGAGGTTGAAAAATCGACGGATTGGATAAGGGACTGCTTGAAGCGAGTCCCGAATCGAGTGGCTTGCTTTCGGAGATTGTCCATGAGCATGAAACCATCAACGCCTTCGGGGAATCCGGGAAAATTTTCCACTTCGCTGGTCTGGGTGAGTTGGCCGCCTGGCAGATCGCCTTCCAGTACGAGTGGATTCAGATTGGCCCGAGCCGTGTAAATGGCCGCGGTGAGGCCCGAACAGCCTGTTCCGATTATAATGACGTCTTCGATTTCGTCGGACATGTTAATTTGAAAATGTTAAATTTTGAAAGTCAGTGATGGGATGGCAACAAGCCTATGCTTTGGCAATGAGAGACTGCGAAAAAGATTAGCTTTGCCTCAGTATTCTCTGCGCGTAATCGCTTCTGTGTGAATTCGATCGTAGATACGCACACGCACTTGGAAAGCTTTCACAAGAAGGGTTTGTTAAGCAACGCGCTCGATGCGGCCATGACTGCAGGGGTTAATCGTATGATAACTGTGGGTACGGATGGAGAAGACTGGGAACTGTACGCTGGTATGGCTGAATCGAGGCGTGGGACTATCGACTACACGGTGGGCATTCACCCAACTTCGGTGGACGACGACTGGGAAACTCTTGAAGGTGGCATTCGCGCCTATTTCGAGCGTCCTCATCCACCCGTCGCTCTCGGCGAAATCGGTTTGGATCGATTTCATCTGCCGAAAGACCCAACGGATGCGGAAAGGAAACTGCAGCGCCAGAAAGACGCATTTCGAAAGCAATTAGAAATCGCGAAAAGCTTGGCTGTCCCGGTGGTGATTCACTCTCGTGGGGCCTTTGCGGAGTGCGTGGAGGAAATCGACCGTTCCGGTGTTGATTGGGGTCGTGTGGTTTTTCACTGCTTCTCTGAAGGGCCGGGCGAAATGCAGCAGTTGATTGATCGAGATGGCTACGGAAGCTTTACGGGAATCATCACCTTCAAGAATGCGGAGGGGATTCGAGACGCTGCTCGTTTGCAGGGAATAGATCGGCTCATGATCGAAACGGATGCTCCTTATCTGTCTCCAGTTCCTCATCGCGGTAAACCCAACGAGCCGGCCTATTTGCGGCATACCGCCGATTTTTGCCAGGAGATGTTTGGATTGGATGCAGAAAGCTTCGCCCGACAGACGACCGAAAACGCTTATCGAGTTTACGGCTTGAAAGGATAGGGTGCGCTTTCTCGGCTCCATGGCCGATGCCTTTCTAAAATACTCCGGGGGAATCTATATTCTCATAGGGTCAAATAACCCCAGTGAGCGAGGCGATCTGCATGCTTTAGCCGCGGCGGCTGGTTGCGCCTAATATTTGGATTACTCCAGAACTTGCTGCAGGAAGTCTCTATTTTTCGTCGAACTTGCTAGCGAACAGTTTAGCGAGTTCTTCTATAGCGGATTCTGCATCGCTTCCCGAGGCAATTGCTTTTAGCTCGGTACCTTTTCCAGCGGCGAGCATCATGAGCCCCATGATCGATTTGCCATTTATCTGCTCGTTGTCCTTTTCGAAAAAGAGGTCAGCCTCGAACTTGTTGGCCGCGCGCACAATCATAGCTGCGGGACGGGCGTGAATACCCATTTGGTTCTCGACCATCAGGATCTTTTCGACGTTTTGTCCTTCAGGATGCAGATTCGCGGAGTCCATGGAGGGGTAAAAATAGACTTATTTCCAATAGAACAAGTGATTATTCAGGAATTTGCGAGTTCACTTATTGATGAGAGCGGGTTTTAAAGCAGGCTTATGATCGCAATTATCGCTCCGGCAAGACTGGCCTCCACGAGATTTTCGGAAAAGCTGCTGCACGAGATCAAAGGCAAAGCTCTGATTCTATGGGTGGCGGAGCGCTTGGCCGATCAAGTGCCCGAGATCCCTCGGTATTTCGCCGTGGATCACCCGCGCCTTCAGGATACATTAGAGTCCGCTGGATTCGCTACGATCATGACGCGATCGAATCATGCCTGTGGAACGGATCGTCTCGCGGAAGCAAACGAACGTATTGGAGCGGATCTAATTATCAATGTGCAAGGGGATGAGCCTCTGGTCACTCGAGGCCAGATTAAGGCATTGGAGGCGAGGTTGCAGAACGGATCTGACATGGCGACTTTGGCGACTCCGTTTGCGAAGTGGGCGGACTTCCTGGATCCCAACCAAGTCAAGGTAGTCGTCGATTCACAAGGGAGAGCTCTTTATTTCTCCCGGTCCGCGATTCCCTATGTAAGAGATCGGGAAGGGGATGCTGGCCAATCCACGATATCGAATTTTCCCGCCTACCGGCATCTTGGGCTTTACGGATACAGTAGTGGGTTTTTAAGCGCGTTTTGCTCGCTTCCGAAAACGATTCTAGAAGAGACAGAGAAGCTAGAGCAGCTTCGCGCTTTGGAGAACGGATACTCAATCGATGTCGACATCACGGACGATCCGTCGATCGGCGTAGATACGATCGAGGATGCCGCTGCCTTCGAACGTCTCCTATAGCGCTTGCAGGTGATTAGGTAGGGAGGACCGGCTCGATCTTCCAAAACATTGGTAGGGCTGCTTATCCCTAAGCAGCCGATACCTTATCGAGGCTGATTCAGGGACAAAAACCCCCACCGTCTTGAATTACCTCAAAGCTCTGATCTTTCGAATTTAGATCGTAGGAGCGGGTTTATCCCGCGATGAGCTCGGACCACTCAAGCAGGCTCGGCTGCGTTTTCCGCTACCAAATCATAGAAATTGCTGAAGTTCGGATTGGCATCGCTCGGTCCGGGTCCAGCCTCTGGATGGTACTGCACGGAGAAGACGGGTTTGCCTTTGAGTCGTATGCCGGCGATGGTCTTGTCATTGAGGTTAACCTCAGTGATTTCCGCTCCGGCTTCCTCAAGGCCTTCTTCCGAAGTGGCGAAACCATGGTTGTGCGCGGTTATCGCGACCCAGTCTGTCTCGAAGTTTTTAATAGGCTGATTCCCACCTCTGTGGCCGAACTTTAGCTTGTAGGTTTTAGCTCCAATAGCGTGGGTGATTATTTGATGGCCGAGGCAGATTCCGAAAGTCGGGTACTCGTCGATTAGCTGCCGCACAGTCTCATGGGCATAGGTCACTGCTTCCGGGTCGCCGGGTCCATTGGAAAGAAAGATTCCTTCGGGTTCGATGGCCTTGATTTCCTCGACGCTGGCGGTGGCCGGGAAAACGTGGACCTCAAATCCGTGATAGGATAGCTCCCTGAAGATCGACTTCTTGGCTCCGAAGTCCAGGGCAGCGATTTTGAAGACCCGCTTATCCTGAGCTTGAGGCCGAATCTCTGAACCCGATGGGTTGTAGGGCCAGCGATCGTCTTCAGGCAAAGAGTAGACGTATTGGCAATCTGTTGTCACCTCTTTGACGTAGTCGGCCCCGACAATGCCTTCCCATTCGCGGGCCCGGCGGACAGCCTCGTCATCTGAAATATCGTCGGTGCTAAGGCAGGCTTTCATGGCTCCATGGACTCGCAACTTCTTAGTCAAGGCGCGAGTGTCCACGCGATCGAGACCGGGAATATCATTTTTTTCCAGATAATCGCCGAGCGATTCGCTGCTTCGCCAGTTGCTGACGATTGGGCTCAGCTCGCGAACGATAAAGCCGCGAACCATGGGAGACTCGGCCTCGTTGTCTTCTACGTTCACGCCATAATTGCCTATCATCGGGGCAGTCATGGTCACGATTTGGCCAAAGTAGGACGGGTCCGTTAGGATTTCTTGGTATCCCGTCATGCTCGTGTTGAATACGGCTTCTCCAACGACCGTCTTCTTGCTTCCGAAGGGACAGCCCCGGAATACCGTTCCATCCTCTAGTGCCAAAACTCCTGTTCGTAATTCGCTCATTTCGATTTTCGACAAAACGTAGTTTACGGAATTGCGCCAACACCTTTTTGTTGCTTTCCAATAATTGAAACGCAGAACGCCTGTACATCTGTAGGGGTGCGCAGGATAATCGAGCTCTGGTTCGTCAGTGATGCACTGGGCTCATCGCTCAAAACTATGCCTTACACAGAAGATCGAAACACATGGTACGAAGGC
>CAZFUD010000134.1:0-11162 GCA_964521705.1 uncultured Opitutaceae bacterium
TTTGATACTGAGCTTGCAGGAGCCTGTCGGCCTTTCCGCTCGGAATTGCTTACGAGGCCGAATAGTTAGTATATCCGATTCGGGATCTCGTATACTTTCCCGGTTGTCGGTCGGAGAAGGAGGACCCGAGATGATCGTAGAGCTCACTCAAGACGCCGTCGACGATCTCGAGCTTGCTGACGGATCCGAAGTCTTTGTGATTTTCAAAACGAATTCGGTGCGGATATTGGTGTAGGCGAACGAAGAGAGGTACACGAGTTGGCTTGCCAAGGATCAGTTGTCGCCCGCTACCTTAAACGCCTCTGTTTTCTCAACCTTGCTCAGCCTTTATAAGGTTCAGCAGCTCTTGGCCTAGCCTTCCCTTCGGATCTCCGAGTTCGTAGAGAATATCGAAATGGTGTCGCCCTTCGATTGAGTTTACCGATGCATCTGCGCCCGATGCTCTAGCAAATTCATGAATCAAATGTGTTTGAGATACGAATACGCCTGTTTCATCGCTACCTACGAGGAATCTTAAATCCGCAGCCACTTTGATTTCCGAGAGTGCGAGCGGACTGCAGCTCTTGGCAATTTCAGGAGTGATTCGCAGCTCTTCGTTCAAGTAGCTCTTCATTAGTAGCCCCAAATCGAAAAGACCGCTAACGCAATAGACACACTGAATGGCTGAAGCGATAGCCTCCTTTTGTTCAGCCAAGCGCAGAACCGACATAAGGGCGAGATGGGCCCCGGCGGAATGCCCGGCGATGAAAATTCGGTTGGGATCGCCTTGAAGCTCTCGATTATGGGAGCCGACCCACAGGATTGCTTTGACCACGTCGTCGACGATTTCGTCGATTGAAGCCTTGGGAGCTAGCCGATAGTTTACATTAACGACGGAGCAACCGGTTTCCAAAAAAGGCTTGGCAACAAACCGATGGCTGCTCTTGTCCAGAGTTTTCCAATAGCCTCCGTGTATGAAAAGGAATACCGGAGAACCCGGCTCATTGGCGGCAACAAAATCCAGTGTTTGCAGGCGATTTTCCCCGTAGGGAATGTCGGTCTGCCAGGGAAATTGGGACAAGGTCTCTGCACTTAGCGTCTCGTTGCGATCAAAGTAGAATTGAAAATCGGGATGCCGCGCTCGGAGATTGAATTGAGAATCCAGGTCGCCTTCTGATTTGTTATGGGACACGCTGTTGAATCTGCAGATCGCATGGGAGGAGTACTAGAACAATCCGATACCTTGACCTGGAAATCGAAGTAGGTAGCCTGACGGGCTTTCTTTCTGTTATCGTTGAAAGTGACGCCCTTCTCAGCCAAACACAGCCATCTTATGACCCACTTTCATAGAATTTGCCTGCTAGCCTTGTTGGTGTCGGCCCAAGTGGTGATGGGATACAATGGTCCTAAACCCAATATCATCCTGATTTTCACGGACGATATGGGCTACGGCGACTTAGGTGTCTTTCATCAAAACGAGCGTGTAGGCAAACGGCACTCAACGCCGAATTTGGATCGGTTTGCTGAAGAAGGGGTTCAACTGCGGAGACACTATTGTCCGGCTCCGGTATGCGCCCCTTCTCGAGCATCGCTGCTTAGCGGGCTCCATCAGGGGCATACAGAAGTTCGCAACAACGAATTCGATAAAGCTCTACCGGATAACCACACTTTGGGAACGGTTTTGCAGGAGGCTGGATACCGAACCTTGCACGTGGGAAAGTATGGTCTTCAAGGAGTGGGACTGGAAGGAGATTTAGGGAATCCTTCCGAAAAGAATAATGCGTTGAGCAATCCAGAGGAGTGGCCGGCCTATCCGACCAAGAGGGGATTCGACGAGTATTATGGTTACGTGAGGCACGTCGATGGCCATGTCCACTACCCGAATAATGAATGGCCGATCGGAAATAGCGAGTCGCATAGAACTGGTAAAGAAGTGTGGCACGACAACAAGGAAGTGTCAGCGTCATTGGACAAATGCTACACGACGGACCTCTTTACCGCATTCACCAAAAAGTGGATAGTCGATCATCGGAGGGAAAAAGCCGGCCAGCCGTTTTTCATCTACATTGCCTACGACACGCCCCATGCCGCGTTACAGGTCCCGACCCAAGCCTATCCTGAGGGAAGCGGGTTGAATGGCGGATTGCAGTGGATCGGCGATCATGGACGTATGATAAATACGGCATCAGGTGAAATTGACTCATGGATACATCCGGAATATAGGAATCCAGAATGGAGCAACGTTGAGCGTCGATTCGCCACTATGGTTCGCCGGATTGATAGCTGCGTAGGAGACCTGACGCAGTTGCTGGATGACTTGGGAATCGAGGAGGATACTTTAGTTGTATTCACGAACGACAATGGCCCTTTGGCGGTCAGCTACATAGAAGGTGAACCCTTTACCCCGATACATTTCCAGTCCTATGGGCCCTTCGACGGAGAAAAACGGGATATCTGGGAAGGCGGAATACGGATGCCCGCCCTGGCAAGGTGGCCGGGAACGATACCAGAAGGGACGATCGACCGTACGCCCTCGCAATTTCACGATTGGATGGCAACCTTCGCGGATGCTGCTGGAGTACCTTCCCCAGCGATTTCAGATGGAGTTTCTTTGCTTCCTTCGCTTATGGCATTCGGTGAACGGCAACTTAGCACCGTCTATGTCGAGTACCAGAATGGTCGCAGAACGCCTGCATACGCGGACTTTCATCCAAGCCATTGGAATCGACCGAGGGGAGAAATGCAGGCTCTGTTTATGGAGGGATACAAAGGGGTACGCGTAAATATCGAAAGCCATGCGGACGCTTTCGAAATCTTCGACGTGAAATCCGACCTCAAAGAGACACAAAATCTCGCCGGGACGACCGACTATTTCGTTGGTCTGCAGCAGCGAATGAAAGATCGGTCGCTTCAGTTGAGAAGACCGAACGCAGACAATCCGCGACCTTATGACAGCGAGTTGGTGCCATCCATTGATGTCGAGGCCTCTCGTCCTGGGCTCAGTTGGAAGGGTTACGAGGGGAGTTTTCCCTGGGTGCCCAAATTCTGGAACAAGAATCCGGATCAGTTGGGTACTGCGACGGAGTTAAACGCTAGCCTAGGTCCAGACGAAGGAGCTATCATTTTTTCCGGCTACATTGAGGTTCCGGAGGATGGAGAGTACGCGTTCTATCTAAATTCAAACATAAGAGCAGTTGCCCGTATCCATGAAGCTATACTGATTGATGCGGATTTTGGATACGAAAAAAGCGAGATCGCCGCTAAGATTAGAATCGAAAAGGGCAGGCATCCGATTGCCATCCATCTTTTGAAATCCGGTGAATCGGGACCGACGTTGGAAGTCGATTGGAGAGGCCCGTCCTTCAATCGGAAAGCTCTAGCGGCTGAATCGCTGGTGCACTAGACCTTGAATGCAAGCCTCTTAGGTAGCCATCCAAGCCAGAAGCCTAAAAACGATACGTATGAAAATTGAAAGACTAGCCTGTTTTATTCTAGCGGTTTTGGCTGCAGGATCTGTTTACTCCTCTAAGCCTAATATCCTATTTATATTTTTAGATGACTTTGGTTGGAGGGATACCGGTTACATGGGGTCCGATTTCTACGAGACCCCGCACCTGGACCGCCTGGCATCGGAGGGAAAGATCTTTACGAATGCTTACTCGGCCTCCGCGAATTGCGCTCCGGCCAGGGCCTGTTTGCTCTCCGGTCAGTACACGCCGCGCCATAAGATCTACAATGTTGGGACCGTGCCGAGAGGTAAGGATGCCTACCGCCGACTCCTGCACGAACCGGGTGTCGACACGCTAGATTGGGGGATCAAAACCTGGGCTCACCAGATCCGAGCGGAGGGTTATAAAACTGCTTTGATGGGGAAGTGGCACCTGAGTTCAGATCCTTTGCCTTACGGATTCGATATCAATATTGGGGGAACGCATTCAGGGTCTCCACCAAGGGGGTACTATCCGCCCCATCCGAATGCTCCTGGACTTCAAGGGTTGCCTGAAAATTCCTATCTGACCGACTACTTGAATGACCAAGCGGATCAGTTCATCCGAGATAATAAGGATCGGCCTTGGCTTTTGTATTTGACGCATTTCGCCGTGCACACGCCGTTGGACGCCAAGCGAGAACTAGTTGCCAAGTACGAGAACAAGGCAAAAGGAGAACTGCATGACCATATGGCCATGGCGACGATGGTCCAGTCAGTTGACGATGGCGTCGGGAAAATTAGCTCTACTTTGGAAGATCTGGGAATCGATAAGAATACCATCGTGATTTTCTTTTCTGACAATGGCGGCTATGGGCCGGCCACGGATATGCATCCGCTCAAAGGATACAAAGGCACTTATTATGAGGGTGGAATACGTGTGCCATTTTTCGTCAAGTGGCCGGGAGTCGTGGAGGCGGGGACGGAAAGCGATACCCCTATAATCGGAGTAGATGTATATCCGACGCTGATGGAGATGACGGGGACCAGCTATCCCTCGAACCAGCCGCTCGATGGGGTCAGCTTAGTGCCCCTGTTGAAAGGTGAGCCTGTTGATCTCTCCGAGCGTCCCTTGTATTGGCATTTCCCCGCCTACCTCCAGTCCTATGCAGTTACTGATGAGCAGCGGGACGTCCTATTTCGTAGCCGACCTTGTAGCATTATCCGCGTTGGGGATTGGAAACTGCACCAGTACTTCGAAAGCGGCGATTTGGAGTTGTACAATTTGCGGCTGGATATCGGGGAGGAACGGAATCTCTCAGAGTCAAAGCCGGAGAAGACGCAGGAGCTGCTAGCTCAATTGAACAAATGGCGAAAGCGTCTTGATGCCCCGGTCAATTCGGTGCCCAACCCGAGATTCGACCAGGCATTGGAAGCCGAAGCTCGCAAAGGGAAAGTCAAAACGAGACCCAAAAGTTGAGGGGGTCTTTTCCCTCAACGGGAAACCGTGTAGTAGAGCCAAGATTGCTTTTTGATCCAGGCCGCTTGGTCGGAGGGAGCAAAGCGTTTTGGCGAATTGGTGGCGGAAACCCAGGGCTTAGGTAGCTCCAAGAAGTGATTATTTCGGGGATCTTTTCCCGTGATGAAGGTGTAAACAAGGCAACCACTGGCATAGCGAGCTACGGCGTTGCCGTGACCCGGATCGGCGAACCAGTTTTCGATGCCGTATTTCCTGGTGGCGTCTAGCCATAGGTAGAGGGCGGGCACGAGGATGACTTGGCGCTTGGCTCCTTGGATCTCCCTGTTCTCGAGATCGGTTTTAAGTCGGTGGTATGCTTGGGCGGTCGCGTGTTTAACATCCGGATACAGATGAATGCCTGGATGCATGTATAGAACAGTCCGGGCTCCCGATAAGACGATAGTTTCGTGAAGCCGGATCAACGCGGCTAGGTTTTCGCTGTAGCTTATTGGGTCGCCCCGATCTTTCGGTAGATTAGCGACTTCGGGTAGCAGGAATCCCGATCTTCGAGCTTCCAGAATGACGTAATCGAAGTCTCCGTTTTGAATATGCTCGCGCAATGCCTCGGATGCCGCGACCTCAGGTAGATTCAGAGGGATGCGTCCGTAGTCCAGAAATTCGATCCCGTGAGGGTTTTCTGGGTGGCTCATTTGGCTGACTGCGTCGAAGTCGAGCGAAGCGGTTCGGCAAAATCCTTCGAAGGACTGGATGATCCCGCCTTGATAGTTAAACACGCTGTTTCCGAGGAATAGCGCTCGGATTGCGGGAGTGTTTTCGCTATAGGATTGCAGCGAGAGAGCGATGGCCGCTAACAGGCAAATTTTAATGGGGGATCTCATCTACTCGGCTAGGGTAGTGGCGATTTGGGAGATCGGAAGCTCAAAGCTTAACGCTTTGTATCTTGGGTAGAGTTCCATCGATTTGGGCAACGCGCTCCGTTCTTGATGTGTTGGTCGAGTCAAACTAACCATTGAAGGCGTAGTTATGCCACACTCCAGATTAATTCCTAAAACTTCGATCGAGCAAATATCCCCTGGAGCGGCAGGTATGGCTGAGTTGAGGAAGTTTATGGGGGCTTTGAAATCGACGGACATGGACACCCTTTCGGATGACGAGTTGTTGTCCTTGCTGCAAAAGGGTGGACTGATTCCTGCCTCCCTGCTCGGAAGAAAGGTCGCCGTTTCGGGCAGCGCTCGCGAATCTTACGAAGTTGATGAAAACGGGATGCCTTTGCTTGGTCTCGGCGATGCCGTTGCCGAAGCCATGCTGCTTTACGGAGCGGATACGGTGTTGAATTCGAAGAGCGAAACTATGGACGGAGACCGGTTGAGCGATCTACAGCAGCACTACGGCAGGCGTTGCGGATATGTGAGCGCAGATATGTCGACGGAGCAGGGGGGGCGCAATTTTGTCCGCTCGGCGTCTGATTTTTTGGGAGGCTTGGATACACTCGTGCTGAATGTCGGGACCTACTCGGAGCCAGCTATCGATGAACTGAGCTATGCTGATGCCAAACGAATTTTCGATCTGAATGTAGCAGGAGCGATGTTCGCGGTATCTGAATTCATCCGAGAGCATGGGCGCTCGGTCAAGAAGGGCCGGATAATCATCACGACTTCCATAAATGCCAAGCGGTCGGAAGTTGGACACATGCTTTATGATGGAAGCAAGGGCTGGTTGGAATCGATCACCCGATCCATCGCCTTGGATGTAGCGGAGCGAGGGTTGGATATCCGGGTCAACGCTGTAGCTCCAGGTTTGCACGAAACGCCACTTACTCAGAAAGCCATCAACTCGGATCCGATTGTCGCGAAAGTGATCGATGCCATGATCCCTTTGGGGATCGGCGATGCGGCGAGCGTAGTCATGCCCTATGTTTTTCTAGCGAACCCGGCCAACGATTATATGAGCGGCGCGTCGCTGGACGTATCTGGTGGACTTGGGGCTGCCCAGATGATGCCAGACCGAGTGGTCGCATCTCTGAGAGCCATCTTGGGTAGCGAAGAAAATCCTTAGATGAATTATTTATAGCTGCTCATTGGCTCTAAGGTCGTAGCAAATGAGCCTTGTATCGCTATCGTCGATACCTGGATCGTTTTGAACGACGTAAAGGAGGCCTTTGCTGAGAGTGGGTAGAGCCCAGGTTTGGCGAGCTAGAAAAAGGTGAGTTCGATCCAGTTCTTTGTAGCCGTCGGGATTTAATTCGATCCAGGCCAAGTGACCGTACTGGCCAAGGACTAGACAGCGTTCATCGACTAGGAGGAATGAAGCGAGGGCTGGGGCTAAATTGTATTCCTGAGACTGCCCTCCAGAGGTAAAAGGGGTGATCCATTCAGGCTCCGTTCTCCACATCTCTTTCCCGGTATCTAGCTCGATGCAAACGATTGGGGCATTTCGAGGGCCATGGCCATCGATACCGTAGAGGTAGCCGTCTTTGTGAATAGCCGTCATAAAATGGGTATTGAGAACCTCGTTATTCCATCTTTCCGAACAGGCTCCATTTGGACCGATTTCAAGCATGGCGCCTCCAGCTCCATAGCATTCAGAGATGTAGACGCGGTTTCCAACAACTGCAGGAGAGGAAGCGTTGACCGATTCGTATCGATTTCCTCTCCAGGGAAACCGGCAATCGATATGGCCATTGGCAGGATCGATTACTAGTAGCCCTCCCGTAGCAGGCCGGCTCTCACCTCCGGCGAATACGAATATCCGGCGACCCGCCTGGGTATCGGCTGGTATGGGTGAGGCGTAGCTAGGCCCCCACTGGTCGCCTGAACCCCAAATCATGGCGCCGGTACGTTTATCGAAGGCCGCCACGCAAGGCCCATCAGGCGCTCCAATATTGACGATTATCAGATTCCCTTCGATTAGCGGTGTCGCCCCGACACCAAAAAAGTCGAGCGTGAGATCGAAATCAGCCTTCAAGTCGCGTTGCCATAGCAATTGGCCCGATATAAGTTCCCAGCAACTGAATATCGCTTCGACACCCAAGGTATAGACGAATTCCCTGTCGCTTATCGGCTGGCATCGAGGGCCGTTGCCGAATCCGTAACGGTCTCTGTATTCAGATGGGTAGCTTTGCTTCCAGAGGCGCTGGCCTGTTTCTGTATGGAGGCACTCAACAACTTCGGTATCGTCTTCGCGATGAAAAAGGATCAACCGATCTTCAATTACCGCTGGGGCAGCATAGCCTTCCCCTTTCTTTACTTCCCAAACGATATTTGGGCCGTTCTCGCCGAATCGAGACAGCAAGCCCGTTTCCCGAGAGATTGCATTGTGGGTGGGTCCAAGAAAATCCATCCAGTCCTCGGTAATGGCGTTTCTAGGAAGAGGTTTGGGAGCCCGGTGAAATGTGAGCTCGGATTGAGAAATGGGATCCGAGGAGGGTAGCGATTTGAGTTCGTTTACCGTCGGCGGATTCGGATCCGTGAAATTCTGGGCAATCGAATGAAGAGAGGTCGAAGCGATGATGGCAAACGATGCGATCAAGCGTGTCATGGATTGTCGGGTAAAATAGAAAATGGGGCCTTTAGGGGCAAAGGAGAGGTATTATGAATAGCCGCTATAGCTTTTAAAGAGCAGATCTTGTAGTCTTTGGGAATCGGTTGCTGAGGTCTTGGCGATAAAGCCAGCTGCGTGTACGAAATGAACATCCGGCTCATTGGAGATACGGTTGAAGTCCATCGATGGATGGTCATTGTATCGACAAAGTCCATACCCTTTGCCTCTTCGATCCGGATAGATCATGGCATGGGCTTTGGTAGCCAAGCCGTTTTCCTCGATAAAACGAGGAAGGCCCATCGACGGATCATCAGGCAGGGGGTGGGTGCGAGGAAGGTAAATAGCCACCAAGGAATGCGATTCTCGCTCGATGTTCCAAACTTCGCTATGTTCGCCGATATACTGCAACCGCCTCCTCAAGCCACCGAGATAGTCCACCAGGTCTTTTCCGATCATTTTCATGATTTCCCACAGAGGTTCACCGGGTAGATGCTCGTTTTGGGAGGCGAAGCGCCGCAGAAGCGACAGTTCGATGGGCGAACTCATTCTCCCTATAATCTCCCGCTTTACTCCTAGCCAATCTGCGGTGGCGTTCGCCCCGCGACAGTCAAACCATTCGGCCGTTTCCAGCCAATCGCAGAATGACCGGGCATCATCATAAAGGCCGAGATCCTGCAGGACCAGCGATAGCGAGCAGGTTGGGACGCGATCCCTGGGAAACTGGTGGTGGTCGAAATTTTTCTTGTTTGGCTCGTGGCGATCGCCGACATCGATTACGGCGACAGATGAATCGTCGAGATCGTCGGAGTCGGGATCATTCCTGTGGATGGAAACTCGATTCTCTGCGATGAGAACGCAGCATGCAAGGAAGTCGTCCTTGTGGGCACTTCCTGGGTGAGTAATGATCAGTTTTATCATTGGGTAGAGTGGAATGATCGCATTTCTTAGCCTATCGTGCGCGTTCTGCAAGGAGAACGATAGGAACGTTCAGGGCTTGTCGGTCTATCAGCTAGGTTATTCGATTATATTGACGTTATTCGGTGTTTGCGATCTCAAGAAGATTCTTGCGAAAATATTGAATTAGTAGTGGTAGGTAGGCGGAGCATTCAAATTAATGCAAAGGTCTGACATCACGGCATCGCCCAGAGAGAATCCGTTAACGGGTACGATCACGCCAGTGAAGGAAACTCCGTATTCGAGCGGCGAGTGGAAAGTCGTCGAGTGTCAGGAGACTGGAATGGTCTATTTAGAGAATCCGCCAGACTACTCCCGGCTTGTTGAAGAGTTCGCTTGGGAAAAAACTTACGAGGAGGAATCAAAACGGCGTCGCCGGGAAGAGCCCGTGGTAGCCTTCGCCAGCAGCCTGAGCAAATCGTTGAAAAGGCGATTCCGAAAACGCGAGCGCCTGGAAAAGGTGTCCTTCAGTCTGCTAGACAAGATTGCCCGTGAACGGCCGGCCGGGACGGCTATGGCCGTCGTTGACGTCGGGTGCGGATCGGGTGAAAAACTCTTGCACATAGTTCGCCAGTACGAAACGGTTCGCGATACCAGTTTGCGCCCGATCGGGATCGAAATTTCCGCCCAGCTTGCTCAGGAAACAGATGAACGCCTGGTGCCAATTGGAGGACGCTGTATTCATTCGTCAGCCATCGACGGATTGGCATCGCTTGAAGACGCGAGCGTAGACCTGGTCATCCTCTGCTCTTACCTCGAACACGAGGTTCGTCCTCTAGAAGTCCTGCAAAACGTGTCGCTCAAGTTGAGGAAAGGTGGTTGCGTGATTGTGAAGGTGCCGAACTACGGAAGTTGGAATCGCCGGTTTCGGCAACAGCGCTGGTGTGGCTTCCGCTATCCTGACCACGTCAATTATTTCACGCCCCAGACGTTGATCCGTATCATCGAAAGATCTGGCCTGAAGGTTCGGAGAATGAATTTGAGGGATTGCCTGCCGACGAATGACAATGTCTGGGCGATAGCGAGGCGCTAAGCGATCTCAGGCGAGTCGAAAGAACAGCTTGAAAATCGAAGCTGAGCAGCGGTTTCGATTTGCCTCGAATTGGTAAATCCCAATTCTTTCCTGTCCTTTTAAGAATAAACGAAACAATCATCTTATACCTATGGCTATTGCAACTGGAACAAAAGCGCCTGATTTTACTCTGAAGTCGAAAAATGAAGAAGGTTTGGCCGATGTCGCGTTAAGTGACAACTTCGGCAAATCCTCTACAGTTCTCCTGTTCTTCCCATTGGCATTCACGAGCGTGTGCCAAGACGAGCTTTGCTCGATCCGCGATTCCCTCGCCGATTACGAGGGTCTTAATGCCCAAGTTTATGGTATCAGCGTTGACAGTCCGTTTTCCCAAGAAGCGTTTGCACAGGCGAATGGCGGGTTCAAATTTCCGCTTCTGAGCGATTTCAATAAGGACGTAAGCGCAGCTTACGATGTGCTTTTCGAAGATCTGCTTGGATTCAAAGGGGTTTCTAAACGCTCTGCCTTCGTCATCGATAAGGACGGGACGGTCGTGTACTCCGAATCGAGTGACGATCCTAAACAGCTACCCGATTTCGAAGCAATCAAAGCGGCACTCGCTTAGTTAAGGCAGTTAGCAGGGCGTCACCGATTTCGGGACGCCCTAATTTGCCTCCTCCATCTACCGGGTATAGGCTAGGCTGGCGTCCCGGCATCCAAATTTTTACACACATCTATGAGCGACCTACTCAATCCATTGAATTCTCTGA
>CAZFUD010000135.1:0-11148 GCA_964521705.1 uncultured Opitutaceae bacterium
TGCATCAATCATACCACCCTACCCCTGATCTTTAGCCCAATCCCGAGCATCTTGGATCGACGCATCAAATCCCTGGCGAAGCAGACGGAAATCGCTGACAACATTAAAAAAACGGTAGCCGAGGTTCCAAAGGCGATCGCGTTCCGACGGATCCGAGCAAATGATGGCTCCCGCCTTACCGTGCTGCAGGCAAGCCTCGCCCGTCCTCTTGATGACTTCCTCTAGTGTCGGATGATCCATCTGGCCGAGCAAACCCATATTAGCCGAAAGATCCCCAAGGCCCACGAATAGCAAATCGACGCCCTCGATAGCCGCGATCGTCTCGATATGCGGCACTGCTTCCGGCGTTTCGATCTGAGCAACTAGAAACGTATTTTCGTTCTCATGACGCATATATTCTTCGAGGGAAGCCTTTCCCAGGTCCGCGTCGACATGAATCGGATCTAGTCCTCGCCGACCGAGGGGAGGAAATTTCATCATCTCCACTACGCGCTCTACTTCTTCCACCTTGCGCACCTGCGGCAACATAACTCCTCGCGCTCCCGCTTCCAGCAAGTACGACAGGTCCGTATGGTTTTCCGGTTTGACGCGAATTAGGCTGTCGCAGCCCGAAACGCGGGCGGACAGTATCAACGATTGCAGGACAGCTGGATCGATTCTCCGGTGCTCCAAACAAATCCACACGCAATCGAATCCCGATCGGCCGATCATTTCCACGATCTCGGGATCCGCATAGCAGGCCTTGGCGGAAAGGATGGGCTCCTGATTCGCGAGCTTGGTTCGGACGACGGAGGATATCATGGCCTACGCTTTACTCGAATAGAAGGAACACAGCCAGAGAAAAACCGGGAGCGAAACGAAAATGGGCGATCCTGGACACAGCAACATCGTGAATCCAGCGAGCCTAGAACTAGCGGGATAAAACCGATGTAGGAGCGATTTCCAATCCCCCTTTTATCTTTTCCAAATATCATCGCCCTTGCGTTCTAAGTCCTCTACCGTGCCTCCAGTATCTATTCCGACCCCAAGCTACCGATGAGATCAATTCTTCTAGCCCTCGCCATTCTTCCTATCCTATCGCTTTTCTCCGAAGAACCATCGTCTACGATTCCCTCATACCGGATTGAAGAAACCATCGTCTCCTACCGGGGAACCGGAACGATGGATTACCTCGGGTTCCCCGCCATCGCGCCCTCCGGCGAAAACGAGATCATGCTCTCTTACAAGCGCGGCAGAGACCATGGTTGGGATCCGGGAGCCGTATTGGAGATTGTTCGTTTCGATCTCAAAAGCGGTCGGGCAATTCAAGCTCCCATCCAGCTGGGGATACCCGATAGAATCATGGAAATGGGCGAATGGGTACGCTTCCCAGACGGAACACTAGGAACCTACCTCGACGCCCAAAAAACCAACGACCAAAGGCAGGCCATTCGAATTGGACTGAGAGGCGCTATCAGCCGCGATAATGGCAAGAGTTTCGAACCCCTCGAACGGGTGGGCGTCATTGATGGCGTGGAGTACGGTTACTTGTTCGACTCCGTCATTGTCGGCCAACGCCTCTACGCCCTGATCATGACCTTCGAGTACCTCGCCGGCGGACGAAGATCGGTCGACGCCCTCTATACCGATAACAACGGGCAAACCTGGCATTTCATCAGAAACCTGAGTGAGGAATTCGGAGACATCCGCATCAACGAAAGTAATCTCCTCCCCTATAAAGACGGCTTCCTGGTCACTACTCGCGGCTACGATCTCAAAGCCCGAATTCACCGCGTGGACAGAGAGTTCCGTTTGATAAAGGAAGCCAACCTAACCGAGATCACGCCAACTATGGACGGCTATGTGGGGCGCCCTAGGCTCTTCACCTACGGCGGATCCTATTTCCTCATGGGTCGAAACTTCAAACCTCCGTACAGAGAGATCCCCATGGAGCTTGGGCTCTTCCGTTTGGACCCGGAGAAACTCGTGGTCGAGCAGTCATTCGTCCTCGACAACGCAGAGCAAGGTGACGTTACCGATGGCTATTACACCTGCCCCATCATTGTGGATACTGGAGATCGAAAAATGCTAAACGTATTCACTTACAAAGGCCTGTTCGGAAACTCGCCCGACATCCTTCGCCTACAATTCGAAAGCGCTGCATTTCTTCCTTAGTTGTCCTACAGGCCATGAATCTCCTAAAATTCCTCTGCCTCGTTTCGTCAATCGTCACTCTGGGTTTGGACGCAGCGGAAACGCCTGGGCCAGTCCCAACTATTCCTCGATACCGCATAGAGGAAACAATCGCGTCGTACCGAGGAACCGGAACCCAAGACTACTTGGCCTTTCCTGCAATCACGCCCTCTGGAGATAACGAGATAATGATTTCCCACAAAAGGGGGAAGGCGCATGTGAACGATCTTGGGGCCGTGTTGGAAATCCTTCGATTCGATCTCGAAAGCGGGCGCTCGCTTCAGGAACCTATTCAGCTCGCAATAACAAATGAGGTCATGCAAATGGGCGAATGGGTCCGTTTTCCCGATGAGACGCTTGGCACTTATATCGACGCCCTCACAGTTGACGAGGAAGGGAAACATATTCGAACCGGACTCGTACGCTCCCTAAGTCGAGACAACGGGAAAAGCTTCGGACCCCTCGAGCGAGTAGGAATCATCGATGGCGTAGAATATGGATACCTGTTCGACACAGTCACTGTTGGCCAAAGGCTTTACGCTCTTATCATGACGTTCGAATATCTCGCAGGCGGAAGACGATCCGTGGACGCTCTGTACACGGACGACAATGGGGAAACCTGGCATTTCATCAGAAACCTGAGTCAAGAATTTGGAGACGTTCGCATCAACGAAAGTAGCCTCATTACATACAAAGACGGCTTCCTCGTAGCGACACGCGGCTACGATAACATGCAGCGACTCCATCAGGTGGACATGGATTTCAATTTGATTAAGGAAACCAATATCACGGAACAAACCCCTTCCATCAGCTCCTATATTGGAAGGCCACGGCTATTTAGCCTCGATGGAAAATACTTTCTCATAGGACGAAACTGGAGAGCGCCGGACCGCAGGATCCCCATGGAGCTGGCTCTCTTACGCTTAGATCCGATGCCCTTGGAAATTGAAAAGCACTTCGTCCTCGATAATGCAGAGCAAGGCAGAGTTACCGATGGGTACTATCCCTGTCCTATATTGGTAAATACGGGAAGCCGGACACTGCTAAACGTATTCGACTACCGGGCGTTGCTCGGCAATTCTCCCGACATTGTCCGCTTCCAATTTCTAGCCGACGAGTTTCTAGACTGAGCTGAATGGAACCTCTCACACCCAACACACTGCAGGGAACATGGAGCACCATACTGCTACCATTAGATGAATCTGAGAACATCAACTGGGGTGGTATCGAAAGCCAGTTGAACGCTTTCGCTGAGGCCAAAGTGAATGGTATCTATTTCAATGGTACAGCTGGAGAATTTTTCAGCCAAACCGACGAAGAGTTTCTGAGACTAGCGACCACAGTAGCGGATTTCTGCCACGAACGGAACATAGCCTTTCAGATTGGAGCCACCCACCCTCAAGCCACCGATACCTTAAAACGAATCAAGGAAACACATCACTTGTCGCCTGGGGCCTTTCAGATTATTCTGCCTGAGTGGACACCACTGAACTGGGAGGAGCTTCACCGCTTTCTGGAACGGGTCATTGCCACTGCCCATCCCATTCCAATCGTCCTCTACAATCCCCCTTACGCCCAAAAGATCCTCCAGCCTGAAGAATGGAGCGAGATCGCCACCGCGTTTCCAGCCTTGATTGGAATAAAAGTCGCTGGAGGAGATGCCGCCTGGCATGAAGCGATGCGCGAGGCGGCGGAAAAGCTGTCAGTATTCGTGGCGGGAATACGTCTCGCTTCAGGGATCATTAAAGGTTGCGCTAGAGGCAGCTACTCCAATCTCGCCTGCCTATCGCCCAAAGGGGCCGTACAATGGGGCCGGCGCATACTTACGGATCCGGATCTAGCGCTCCAGCAAGAGGAGGAAATCACCCGAGTTTTTGAAAGGGCTATAGCGCCCTTTAGAGGAAAGTTCTCGAACAGCGCCTTGGATAAGGCTCTTGCCGCAGCGGGCGGATGGGCCGAACTCTCGCCAACCACGCGATGGCCGCTCGCTAGCATTCCCTCTTCCGATATTCAGAACCTAGCAACCCAATTTAGGGAAGGGCTGCCTTTTCTTTTCGAGGAGAACAATTCAATGGAATGAAAACCACCCAAACTCAATTAAGCTGCGACGTATTGGTCGCGGGAGGCGGACCCGCCGGCGTTAGCTGCGCCCTGGCAACTGCTCGCTGCGGGGCACGGACGATTTTGTGCCAGGACCGCCCTGTTCTGGGAGGCAATGCTTCCAGCGAAGTTCGCATGCATATCGTAGGCGCCAATGGCATGAGTGAAGGCCTACCTCTAGAGCGCGAAGCCAGAGAAGGGGGCATCGTAGAGGAGATCCGGCTCAATCAGTGCGTCCGCAATCCGCAACGCTCTCCCTCCATGATGGATCTAGAGCTCTACGACCTCTGCCGGCAAGAGCCCAATTTGGAACTGATGCTCAATACCACCGTTACCCAAGCTCGCACAAGTGGTAGGCAAATAGAATCGATTACCGCGGAGCGTCCGAGCACCAACGATCGCTTTGAAATCTCTGCCCAAATCTTCGTCGATTGCACCGGAGATGGAGCTCTAGGCTACTTAGCCGGAGCCGCTTTTTCCATGGGTCGCGAATCTCAAGCTGAGTACTCCGAATCCCTCGCTCCAATATCCGGCGATAAAAAGACCCTGGGCTCCACGCTTCTATTCCAAGCTCGACGGCACCCCGCCCCCATGCCTTTCTACCCTCCTCCATGGGCTCGCTCCTTTTCAGCCGAATCCTTGAAGCGCCGTCCCTTTGGGCGACCAGGAGGAGATCTAAATCTTGAATACGGCTTTTGGTGGCTAGAATGGGGAGGCGAACTCGATACCATCAAGGACAACGAGATTATCCGAGACGAGCTTTTGGCCGCCCTAATGGGGGTTTGGGATTTCATCAAAAACCATTCCGAAGTGGATGCGCAAAACTGGGCTCTAGAATGGTGCGGCTTCCTACCGGGGAAACGAGAAAGCCGGCGGTTAACCGGTCTTCATATGCTAACGGAGAGCGACCTGATGCAAAACAGGGCTTTCCAGGACGCTATCGCCACCGGAGGTTGGCCTATTGACACCCATCCACCGGGAGGGATCGACGCCGTCGACGAACCGCCCTGCGACCAGCGTCCAGTACCCTATCTTTACGATATCCCCTTGAGCAGCTGCCTCTCAAAGGACTTGGACAATCTCATGTTCGCGGGCCGCAATATTTCCGCTACCCATATCGCCTTCGCCTCTACCCGCGTCATGGCAACCTGTTCGGCCGTAGGCCAAGGCGTGGGGACAGCAGCAGCCTACGCGATTCAATCGAAAGCAGTTCTGCCAAATATCCTCTCCGACACCGAAAGCGTTTTCCGCGTCCGCCAGCAACTCCTCAGAGACGATGCCATGCTCCTAGGCTGCCAAAACGAGGACCCAAGAGATCTCGCTCGAATAGCGTCTGTCAAGGCCTCCAGCGAACTGCCCAACGGTCCGGCGAACGCTGTCATTGATGGGTGGACGCGCGCGCTTCGAAGCCCGGATCCCAATCCCTCCCAAACGCCAATCGGAGCCCCGCCAGATCGCTTCCCCGACGGAACCCACCGCTGGATGTCCGATCCAGCCCAGGGATTGCCAGCCTGGATCTCGCTTTCCTGGCAAAACCAGGTTGCGATGGGTAGCATCGAGCTGATTTTCGATACGGGAATGCATCGACTACTGACCCTGTCCATGGCAGACGGATACACCGAGCGTATGCATTGGGGCGAACCTCAGCCTGAAACGATCCGAGACTACGCCATCGAAGCCCATGCAGACGGTCAGTGGAAAACCATTCTGGAAGTCCAGTCCAATTACCAAAGGCGACGCGTTCACCGCTTGGACCAACCTTTCGAAACTTCAAAACTTCGAATCCACGTTTTCAATACGAATGGAATCGACCACGCCCGCTTGCTCGAAATTCGCGTTTATCCACCCGGTTCGGACGGCCCTTTTCTTGCTTGAACCGCGTTGTAATCGCTACCACCCAATGCCCTAAAAAAACGGCAGGGCTGCTTGTCCCTAAGAGAACGTTCAATAAATACGAGTTAGGGTCGATGCTTGCGGCAACCCTTCATCGGAAAACAGATTCCGTCTATTTCATTAGACGCTCTCTTGTACCATATGCTTCGGACCATAGGCTCGGATTTCGTAAAGCCCTTGATCCGTTTTTCGCGTGCCCGGCGCCAATTTCAATCGAAACGATCGCAGCCTGACGGGATCGAATGTGTGCCGTCTTATTCGCTGGAAGTTGTCGAAAACATTCGCCAGTTCCTTCTCCGTCCCATCTTCAAGCGTAGCGATTATCCGATAGTCGCGGATCGTTTCCGGCTGAGGGCCGGAGATCATTTCCTCCTGCAGCCAAACGAGCGATGTCATGGTCAAATCGCGATTCATCCCCGTATCATGTGTCAACTGTATCTCGCTCACCTCGACTGGGCGTTTCCAGCTTAACTCGATCCACGGGTTTCCGTCGCTTGCAGGAACGATCCACCGGTTAGCGAATTCCTCAGGCTTGTCGTAAGTCAGTCCGGACAAAACGTTTTTCGGCGACGTTTCAGGCGAAGCGCTCGACGCAGTAACCTCAGCTTTTCTAGCCAAGTCTGCCTTATCTTCATTCCTTTCCCCCATTATCAGAGCCCCATCCCGAAGGAGTTGTTGTTGCAAGGCTACGACCCGCTTTTTGCTAGCCCGCAGTTTCCGAGGGGTAATTCCCGCCGCCTGACATTGATGGGCCGCCGTGCCCGCGGCTTGACCTATAACTGCGCAGGTCAGCATAACGCGAAGAGAAGTGAACGCCACATGGGTAGCGCTGACGTTTCTCCCCGCCATCAACAAGTTAGATACGTTTTTTGAATACAAGCTACCGAGAGGAATATTGTAAGGCTCCGGATACCTTGTCGGCAGGAATGGCTCTCGTTCAGGAGCGTCGAAACCCAATGCTGGATGGTCATCCAGCGACCAGCCACCAAAAGCCACCCCATCCTCGAAATTTTTCCAACTCCCTTCGACATCTTGCTGAGTAAGAATCGTGTCTCCCATCAGGCGACGCGATTCGCGTTTGCCGGGAATCATTCCAACCGTTTCCAAGGCCCAGTTAGCGGATTTCGGATACAATCCGCTGTTCTTGATATGATCCCAAACGCCGAGAACAATGGCCAGTAATTCGAACCGCAAGCGCTCGTTGTCACGAATGGTGTCATAGACGCCTCCTAACTCGATCCACCAATAACCGTAGTGCCAGGTCTCAGTATCGACAGGTCGATGCTTCAAATCGTCGCTTGTCAACCTCCGGGCCCATGAGGGGGGCTCGTAGTACATAGGACGATCATGTTCTCTAGCCGTAAAAAGGATTGAAGATCCTTGAGTCGTTCCTGGAGGGTCGTAGTCGGCCAATGGTTCTCCAAATTCATCGGAGGATTCCCTTCCTAGGCGAAACTCCGCTCCTGCCTCGAAACCCAGGCGACTGTCTCCAGTCGCGTCAACATACATAGCGCCGCGAATATGGTACAAGTGCTCGGTCTTGTCGCACCGTGCCCAAATCGATTCGATTCGATCGCCCACCTTGTCCGCCCGATAAACCGCCGTGTCCAATAATAGCTTGATATTGGGCTCCCGGATTACCTTGTCGTAAAGCATCAGATCCCACATCTCCCACGAGTATTGCTCGTTCTGATACGCGTTTGCCAAGCAAAGCTCCTCGACAACGCCGCCTTCCCGAAAGCCGAAACGGGATCCTCTCGGGTGCATTTTAACCTCGCTGCTAGAATTCCCGCCCAACCGGCTTCGGTCTTGAACTAATATCACTCGGGATCCTAAGCGAGCGGCGCTGATCGCCGCGCAGATTCCCGCGAGACCCCCACCCGCTACTAGAAGGTCAGCCTCAAGCTCGACCAGATGCATGTTTGGATCGCTTGCGGCTGCCCCCGGTTTCGTGTCATCCGGAGCTAGCTCGTCGATCTTCACCCCTAGTTCCTTGCGAGCTACGAAAGGGTCGTCATCATTGGCCAACGATTGGGGCGCCCTGACAAGCAGACTGTAGCCCGCGAAGGCTGCAGCCCCAGACAAGAATTTTCGGCGATCGAAATCATGGCAACCGAGATCGGGGGCTTTTTCCGATTTTCCGTCCATTAGAGAAGAGACTATTCCAAAACCTATCTTCGTCGCCCTTGCGAGCCAAATCGAGGTCCGGCAACCAAGATAGGTCAACGATTGACCCATACTATTCTTGCAAATCTCAGGGTCCGCTTGTTACCTTTACACTCTTGTTTTCAATTCCGGGGAAAAGGTCTACTCGAAAATTTTGGAGTAGCCGAGCTTACGGACTGACCAAAATTGCCACTTTCGAAGTAATCATTTGTAACATGACCCAAAAGCCCAAAGAACTGAATGCTCAATCGGTAGACAGACGCCATTTCTTGCGATCCGCAGCGGCCATGATCGCCCTGCCCGCTTTGGAATCCCTGCCTGTAGTTGGAGCCATCGGCGCCGCGAGCGCAGCCCCAAAAGCTAAGAACCTGGTATCTATTGGGGCATACCTAGGATGGCATCAGAAAGCGTTTTATCCCAAAGAAATCGGCCGAGGCTACACGTTGCCTACCACGCTTTCACCGCTCGCCGATCACCAAAACGATTTCACAGTATTCTCGGGTCTCGACCACCGGGCTACCAACGGCCACGGGGCTTGGAGCAATTTCCTCTGCGGCAATACGCCAAACGCGTACTCGATGGACCAAATTGTCGCTGATCAAATCGGCCAAAAGTCCCGCTTCCCCTCTGTGCAGCTTACCGCTGGAACGGGCGAAGGGAGCAAAGCCATGAGCTTCACTAAGCAAGGAATCGGCCTTCCGATGATCCAGCGACCCAGTGTGTTCTACAAACGGCTATTCATGTCGGAAGCCGACAAAGCCCGGATGGAATACATGCTTCGCAGCGGACGAAGCTCGCTCGACCTCGTGCTAGACGACGCTCTACGTCTACAAAAATCGGTTACCTCAACCGATCGCGACAAGCTCGACGAATATTTTGATTCCATGCGCTCTGTCGAAAAGCGGATGGAACGGCAGATTTCTCAAATCAATGATCCGCTGCCCACAACGGATTACAAGCTGCCCGACACGGATCCCATCACGCCGAATCTGCTCATGGAAGCGGAGGCACTGATGTACGACCTCATGGCACTGGCGATCGATACCGATTCCAGCCACGTATTGTCGTTCTTCATCGATGGATTGGGTCAGGTATTCTCATTCGATGGCATTCCCCTCCGTTCTGGCTATCATGGTCTTTCTCACCATGGCAATGACCCCGAAATGATCCAGGACCTGGTTTCCATCGAAACCGCTCATATGCATTGCTTAAACGGTTTCCTCAATCAACTGAAGGAAAAGAAACGTCCCGATGGGACATCACTGCTTGATGAAACGATCGTCCTGGTCGGAACAGGAATGGGAGATGCTAGCCGTCACTCCAACGCTGACTTGCCGACACTCGTCGCGGGAGGTGGATTCGATCACGGTAAACACATCGCTATCGATGCCTCCAAGCCAGAGGCTCCGCTGCTCGGCGATCTCTACATTACCTTGATGCAACAGCTCGGCGTTGAGACAAACGAGTTCTCCAACGCCAACCGAAATTTGAACCAACTCTTTAGCTGAGTTATTTAAGGTAGCGGGCGCTCAGAGATCGCCCGCAAACAACATGGCAAAATTCGTTTCTGAAACTCGCCGCATGCGTAGCACCCTTCTTCTTCCAATCGTCGTCATCGCACCCACGCTTTCACTACAGGCGAATACCGAGATCCCCATTCCCGAGAAGCCGTTGCAGGTACTCGAGGAGTATTGCCTCGATTGCCACGACGAATTTGAACAGAAGGGCGACATAAATCTCGAACGCCTGGCCATCAATTGGGCGGATAAAGGCGAGCGGCATCTTTGGGAATCCGTGCACCATATGGCTGGCGAAGGAATGATGCCTCCTTCGGATGAACGCCAACCTTCACCCGAGGAGCGCGAGGCGCTACTGGCTTGGCTCGATTCGTCGCTGTTGGAGCACACTCCAATTGGTGGGACCTTGCCTCGCCGCCTGAGCGCCGAGGAATATCGATCCACCATTCGTCATCTTTTCGATTTGCCCGACTACAAGCTGCCCCTTGGATTCCCCAAGGATTCCGAGTATCATGGTTTTAATAATGTGGGTAAGGGCTTGGTTCTATCGCCCCCCTTAATGGAGGCTTATGCTAATGTGGCCGAGCAAATCGCTGACACCATTTACCCTCCCAAAAGAACGACTCCACCATCCACCACCAGAACAGCCGGTCCCAATGATATGGTTCTCAGCTTTTCCGCCGGTAAGGTGGTGGACGATGCCTTACTCCTCGTTTCACGCGGACATGAAATATTTCGAAGTTGTTCCTGGCCTAGTCGTATGGAGATCATGTCTTCCGGGACTTACCGGATCACAGTCAGCGCAGCCAAGCACAAGCCAACATGGGGAGGCCCGATGAAGTTGGAAATCCGTGCTCGCGAGCTTACGGCTAGCGACCGTTCTCGGGCAGATATCTTTCGCCTGCTCAAGGTCATGGATGTCCCATCAACAGAACCGACAAAGATTACCTTCGAGGCTGACCTCTACGAAGGCCAGACGTTACTCTTCCGCTGGATGAATGCGGACATGGCCCACGACTATTCCAAATTCGCCAAACAAATGCGTGAATGGTTTGAGAGAGATAAGCGCTGGTTGGCAGCCTGGCAGCGCACCGTATTCCCGAACGGCGATTTTAGCGAGATTCGCGGCTCGGTTATTCGAGGTCGCAGTGGGGGGGAATACCTTTCCAAAGCACTCGCCGACCCAGGCCTCGACATGAGTCGGGCAACTATGGATGACCCACTCACGGTCAAATTTCTGGAAATGGCCGACTCTAACCAAGGTATGTTTAATTACGCCGACATACTCTGCCATTACTAC
>CAZFUD010000136.1:0-11135 GCA_964521705.1 uncultured Opitutaceae bacterium
CTTTCAAGAGTCTACCCAGCTCGAAATCCGCATAGCTGACACAGGCCGCATAGCCGCGACTCGGGCCCTGTTTTCCGGCAAACTCCTTAAACCGTTTGGGTGGTAGAAGAGGTTCAGGAATGTTTTTCTCCCATCCTTCCGGATTCGTGGGAGGTGTAATTTCAACATCCTCATACTGATCGTAGAAGGCGTCAGGAACAAACCAGGGCATATGTGGGCGATAGATCCCGACTGCCAGAAAGAGCGGTTCATCGCGGGAAGTCTCGAGCTGCTCGATCGCCCAGTTCACCACTTTGTGGTCGCCCATTTCCTCAAGGGGTTTACCGGTGCCGCCCCAATCGAACTTTCCCTCGCCACGACCCGGCAAGACGTCCGGCATGCTCGGCACTGGCAATTGGAAATTGAAAGACGGAAAGAAATCATCCCATCCTCGGGGCGAGAAAAGCCCTTTCCGATCGAAATCGCTTCCCTGATTCGCATGATAGATCTTCCCACCTCCCAGCGTAACGTAGCCGTGCTTTTTGAAAAATTCGGGGAGCAGGAGAATGTCATCGAATCGGTTATTCGCCAACCAGTCGTGACCGTTGCCATAAACGCCCGTCGACGCGGGATGGAGGCCCGACATGATGGAGGTGCGAGACGGATTGCAAGAGGGGGCATTGCAGTGGGCGTTGCTGAACAATATCCCTTCGGCCGCCAGCGAGTCGAAGCTGGGTGTATCCACATCGAACGGCTCGCCGTCCATCTGAGTCGGCCCCCAGTCATTGAAGTCATCAATAGCTACGAAGAGGATATTCGGTCTGCCATCAATGCAGAGGCACATCCCCAAAAACGTTAACAGGCCAAGGAATGTATTCACGGGTCTCTTCATCATTCTTATATACGCTCAGTCAGTTATTTCGACTAGGCTCGCTGATTTTGCTGCGTGCTACGAAAACCACGATCACCAGAAAGCTTACTGTCAAAAGGCTTTTCGAATGTTTCATCATGACATAAGGAAGGGCTGAGTTGCCCGCAACGGTAAGAGATCATGCAGAGGTCTATAGCCTACAGCAACAATTACCTAAAAATTTCCAACACCAGGAGAAGCGTTTCATAACCTGGAGGATGAACTAAAAAATAATTGATTTCTCCAGCGGTTTGGTGGGTCGAGATCCCTGCTTCCAGTCTTCCGGCAGGTGCCGCGTGATGAATGAAGCAGTTGCTTCGAATATTATCGAATTTGTTTTTAATTTAGTGCCATTCAGGGCGGGCCGTGATTCTGGGTGTCATCTTTCTCTCAGATTTTTTGCGGGACAGCACACTGGCCACCCTCTATGCTTGAGAAGTGAAAACGCATGCGAGTTGGAAGTCAGGATTAACCCGTCGGCGGTTTCTCGGCAAGACTATGGCTATGACGACGGGGAGCTTCTTTCTTACTCCGCTGACGCGGCTCTCTGCGGCGACGCAGAAAGGAGTGACTGAACACTTCCACTGGCGCATTGCTTCGGCAGATGGGCCCTGGATCGATACGCAGCGTGATGATCGGGCTTTTGGTTATAAGGCAGGGAAGCTGTTTCTCTCGGAAGACAATGCAAAAAGCTGGGCCCACGAAGCGGACTTTGCCGATGCGGAGAACATTCAGTTCAGCAGTCTGCTCGAAAACGGTCGGGTTGTGTTTGCCACGGAGCGGCGGATCTTTGTCGGCAATGAGGATCTTTCATATATCCGGGAGCTGATGGTGCGGAAGCAGGACGGGAGTGAGTACCGGCCTCACTCATTGCACAAGGGAGAAGTGCCTGGGTGGTACTTCTATTCCTTGGACGGAATCCACACCTTCGAGGTGGAGGGGCGCGAGATGTTGATCTGGGGGAACTACTGTAATGTCAGAACGGGACCCACGCCCTCCAATATTTACTACTCGTTCGACGGCGGCGAGACCGTAAAGATCGCTTACTCCTTTGGCCAGAATCCCGCCTTCCAGTACCACAATTATCTTGAGGACTCGAAAGCCAATCTTGCCGACCGCCCTAACTGGGTTGGCGACCCGGACAATTCTGTCGTATGTCGGCACATCCACTCGGTCTCCTATAATCCGACGGAAAATGCCTTTTACGCCTGCTGCGGCGATCTCGACCGGAGAATTGGGGCAGGTTTGGAATGTCACTGGCTCCGCGGCGTCTACGACTCCGGTACTGACACTTGGAATTGGAAAGTCATCGTCTCTTCGGATGCCAACTCCCGTTACAAGTCGGGAGGAATCAACTGCGTCGACGGGAAGGTGTACTGGGTCGCGGATGCCAATGGTCCAAAGACGGTTCGCGAGGTGTACGACCGTGGGATTTTCCGCTGTAAACCGGAGGACATTCCCGCTCCAGCAAAGCATGAAATGATTTATCCGGTAAAGTACGAGATGGCATGTATGACCATTCACGATAACACCATCGTAGCGCCAAAGTACGGTAATGCCGATCCGGATGATTGTGGATTCCTGTTTTCACCTGACCTTGGGAAGACCAGGGGCCACTACGATCTAAAGGAGCTCGGGGACCGCTCGGGCGTGCGTGTAAATCCGCCCAACAGCGAAGGTTGGTATCGAGTGCAGTTAATGAGAGGATGGATCCGGAGAGGCGAGGTAATGTTTCTCAAGCCGAAGGGATGAAACTAGGAGCTCCGACCTTGATCGCTGAACTAGGAGGCCCTTTCATGCATGGTTTGCTTAGCCAAATGAATATGAAAAAAGTATGCGTCGTATATGTAGTCTCATTTCTACTGGGGGTGGACCCTTCTGTACAAGGAAACCATATACCAGAACCTGTTCATGTGATTCCCTTATATGAAGGTGCGGCTCCTGGTTCGGAAAGCTGGGACTGGGAAGAAAAAACGGCGGAGTCTCGTAGAGGACTTCCCATGGTACAGAATGTGGTCAAACCGGAATTGTTGTACTATCCGCCCGATCCCGGAACTGATGTCGGAACCGCCATGGTGATCTGCCCTGGCGGTGGATACCGAACGCTGATGATGAGTTACGAGGGAGTGGATATCGCCCAGTATCTGAACACGCTTGGCGTACACGCCTACGTGCTTAAATACCGTCTAACCCATCAAGGCGACAGCGCAAAACAAGAAGGGCAGGATGTGCGCCAGCTGGCAGGCGAAGATGGGCGGCAGGCGATCCGCTTGGTGCGGAGAGGCGCAACCGAAATGGGAATTAGACCCGATCAAATTGGCATGATCGGCTTCTCGGCTGGAGGAGGGGTAACCTTGTCCTCGGTGTTTGGGCCTGCCGATGGAAGACCCGATTTTGCCGTGCCTGTATATGCCGCGGTAGGAGGAAAATGGGGCATGCCAATAGAGGTCCCGGAGAATGCGCCTCCGCTCTGCATTTTCACCGCGGCGAATGATCAGGTGATTCCTTGGGAACGATCGATGGAGCTGTTCGTCGCCTGGAAGCAGGCCGGTTTCCTGGCAGAGCTTCATATCTTTCAAGCGGGCCGTCACGGTTTTGCGGAAAAAGGGGGTGGGGCAGACCACTTTATGGACCGGCTGCAGGAGTGGATGCAAGTGAATGGTTGGCTGAACGTAAGCCGTTGATTGATTGTTCATGAGACCGCGTTTCTGTAAGCTCCACTTTTTTATCTTTCTGGTTGTGCCTATCGTGCTCTTGTCATCGCTGACGGTTTCCGCGGCTGACCTGGTCATAAGCATAGGGACATCAGCCAGTAAACCGTCCGGAGCATTATTGGCTGGTGCCAATGTGGTTTATTCGCATGAGGATATTCGCACTTGGCAAGATGGCGCTAAGATCCAAGCCCTGATTGACTCCGGGATCAACAATCTGAGGTATCCCGGTGGGCATCTGGTATCTTTTTGGGACTGGGAATTTCCCTACCACAACGCCTATGCGAATTTCTGGGATCCATCCTATATCGACCAATTGACGGAAGCGCGGAAGGATGAGCTTCGAGCAGAGCATGCTAATCGCATGGGTCTGGAAGATTTTCTGGCCATATGCAGGGAAGTCGGCGCCGAGCCGCTGGTCGGTATCAATATGTTTCAGGGATACCGCAATGGGCGAAAACAGGACTCTATTGATAAAGCTGTCAGACTTGTCGAGTGGTGCATGAAGCAAGACCCGAAACCTCGCTATTATTACCTCGATAATGAAGCGGGGCACCAGCCGGAGCGAAACAACCATATCCCGATTGAGGACTATATTCCCTTAATCCCTGACTATTCAGCGGCTATTAAGCAGGCTGATCCTGAAGCGAAGATCATCGCCAATCTAATTCAGTGGAATCAGGTCAGGAACCTCGTCGAGCAGGTCGGCGACCATGTGGACATCTACGAACATCACTGGTATTATTTCAATCGGGTCTGGGGAGAATTTTATCTCGAAGACTGGCGCAATGAATTTTCGTTCAACGAGCAGAACAACCGAATCAACCAGTTTAAAAATTGGAAGAATCAGTACGACAAACCCCATCTGCAGTTTGCCTACCTTGAGTGGAATATTGGCCCGGCTAGGGAAACGCCAGGAGCGACAACGGGTACTCCCTTTTACCAGGGTCTCGTTCAAGCAGATGTATTGATGCATATGATACGTAACGATGTCTATATGGCGTCTGTTTGGCCCCTTACCTGGAAATCCAATAACCCGGATCCCGCAGCCACGGGCGGGTTTCGCAGTCTGCTGGATCCTGATACCGGGGAGATTACGGCGTCCGGAGCCATTTTCGATACCTTTTCGCTAGCCGCTGAAGGTCGGATGGCGCCTTTAGAAATATCCGTGCCCAATCAAGTTCAAGGTCTGGCTATGCAGGCCGTCGACAGAGATCAATTGCTGGTTTACCTCCTGAATAAAACGGAACAGCCCCTAAGCGTGGAACTGAATCTGGCCCGAACGCCGCTAAAGGCATCCTACATGACCTATACTGCGGGTGATACAGCTTACTATGGCCAGGTGCAAGAATATCCGCTGGAGCCCGCAGGCCCGTCTCTGGAAATCACCTTGCCCGACACCTCCTTTGTGTTTGCCCAGTTGAATTTTGATGAAGGGGAAGCTCTCGTTCCAGAGCCCGTAGCGATCGAGAAAATGAAATCAAACTCATACCAAATTACCCTGGAATCCTCACAACGAGGCTATCAATATGAACTCCTAGGAACAGAGGAGTTGGGCCAGGAGGAATCTTGGAGAAGTCTGCAGTCTCGTATTCCTGTATTCAATGAATTGGGAGAGCCCTTGCATTTTGATGCAGAACAACTGGGTGAGCGAAGCTTTTATAAGATTCGTAAGACAGCCATCGATTAATATCAACGAAGCCCGGTAAGAGACGGCGGGTAGTGAGAATGTTGCAGCACAGCCATCGCTGCTTGGCTTGTAGCAGCTAAAGTGGCGCCTTTCGTGGAGCCTCTGGCGATCTTTACGGACGCTGGTGCCGGAATAGGAAATCAATAGCCACGACGTCGGTGGCGTCACGCAGGTCCCTTCTTATGTGATGCTCTTGGTCTTTCACTTTGCCGAAGACTACCTCGACACCTTTTGGGCCAGAATAGGTATGCCAAACGATCTCATCTCCCTGCTCCTCAATAACAGGTTCAGGACCGCATTGATTGAATGTACGCCAAATCTCGATACGCTCCGCCGCTGAATACATGGTAATTTTCGGATTAGTGGATCCATGGTAGCTTTTGTCGTTGTCGCCGATTACTTGCAGAATCGAAATCGGTTTTGTCAGCTCGCCGGGCTCGTGGGCATCTTTAGCCATCCCGCAACTCATGGGCGCCACCGCGGCGAAAAGGTTGGTTTCTTTGGCTAGCCGATAGCAAAACAGTCCTCCGCTAGAATGGCCGGTTGCGTAGATACATTGCGGATCCGCGACTTCATGGGCGACGAGCGTTTCGATAACCTGCGAGATAAAACCAACGTCATCGTAGTTCACGGAATGGAAGTCCTGTTTGAAGTTCCACTTGGCGAGCGGTCGGATCGCTTCCGCGCTGATGAGAATGAGGCCACGGTCTTCGACAAAGGGAGTAAAGCGATTGCTTGGGCCATCGGCTTTTCCGCCAGCGCCGTGGAAGCAAAATAAGACAGGGTAGGTGGAATCCCTGTCGAACGATTTAGGTGTAGTGACGATTAGGCTGCGGTTGTGGTCGTCATGGTCGAACTGGATTTCATTCTTCCCAGGAGCCAAGGACGAAAGACCGGCCGCCAGGCATCCGAGAGGGGTTAGCAAATGCAAAGCGCCAAATAGGATCACGACTGTTTTCATCCGGCAATCGAATGTCAGCAAAGAGATAAAACAGCGAGCTATTTATTTTAGGTCGTCTGGCTCGCTTTCGCTCTAGCCTATTCGCGAGCCCAGTTTCAGACTTTCCTTATAACGGGAAGGCGGTTATCCAGATAGATGAATTAACTATGCTAATCGATATACGAATCTACCAATGCAAGCCCGGGATGCGGGAAGAGTTTTTCGAGCTGTATGAGAAATATGGACGCGGGCCGCAGACTCGCATTCTCGGAGAGCCTTATTCTTTTGTGAAATCCATCGAGGATCCGAATGAATTTATTCTCATGTGGAGTTATGAGGATCTTCCCGATCGCGAAGCGAAGCGGGTGCTGATGTGGGATGACCCGGATTGGCAAGAGTACGTGAAGCATAGCAAAGCCTTGGGAGCGGTCGTCTCTCAATACAATAAATTGGTGTCGACTGTCTGATTACCTTCGAGGTAATGTTAGATCTACCTCAACCGTCTGATCTTTAACATCCGTCTTCTCCCGCAATTGCGGGATACGCCGAGACAAACCGCTCGTTCCTCGCTTCCGCCTTCGTTAGAGCTGCGGCGAGACGGGGGATCCCTCTGCTACGCGCCGGGCCAAGATTCCCGTCTTCGCGGGGGCAGGTTTTCTATTTTGAATGGGTTTGTCCGGGATATTAGGATGTTGAAAACCGAGGCTTCCTATTCTCGGTGTTGAAAGTTAGTGTCGGGACATGTCGACAAAGCGCAGTTTTTTATGCCTCTTTCTTTTGATTGCGATTCAAGTTTCGTTGTTGGGACAGAATCGGGTCCAGCCGGAGTTGTTTGAAGTGCCGGAGATCAAGTCTTCTTGGGATGATCTTACAGATGGTATCGAGACTTTGGAGGATTGGCAAAAGAGGCGGGCCCTCTTAAAGCAGCGCTACCTGGAATTGCTTCGGGATCAGCACAAGCCCGAGAAGCCGGCCCTCGATCTTCGATTCCATGAAACCGTTGAGGTGGATGGGCTCTACAAGCGGCAACTGATTAGCTATCAAGTGGAAACCGATGAACGAGCCCATGCCTATTTAGGTATCCCGCTCGATTTGCCCGGCAAAGCCCCTGCGGTTGTGGCCCTGCATGGAACCTACGAGAAGGGCAAGATGAGGGCAGCAGGGCTAGTCGATAATCCTGACAAGGCTTACTTGGACCATTTGTGTCGACGGGGATACGTTGTTATTGCCCCAGAGCATTTTGTATCCGGTCATCGGTTACCGGAAGAAGGGCCCTACGAAACCGGACGCTTCTATGAAAAGCACCCGGAATGGACAGCGGTGGGAAAGTTCACCTATGAACACTCCATAGCTATCGATGTTCTGGAAACCTTGGACTTTGTAGATAGCCAGAACATAGGAGCCTTAGGGCATTCGCTGGGCGGGCACGGGACTTTTTTCTTGGCCGCCTATGATGATCGTATCCGGGCGGCCGCGAGCAATTGCGCGGCCTCTTTTTTCCGTCACAACCCGGGTGTTCAAGGCTGGTCGCGCGATCGCTGGTACATCTATTTCAAGCCCATTCGTGAAGGACTGTTGCGAGGTGAGATGCCTCCCATCGATTTCCATGAAATCATTTCGTTGATCGTGCCAAGGGCCTTTATGGATCTGGCTGGGCTGAATGACGGGCCTCCCGGCACTCAACGCCAACGCGTTCTCATGCTAATGAAAATCATGGAAATCTACGAACTTGAAGGGGTCCCTGAAAATTTCAGCTTCTACATCCATGGTCGCGGCCACTCGGTGGCCCACGAATCGAGATCGCTCATGTATGGTTTCATGGATGCCCACTTGAAGCCTCCGGAAGCGACGGCTACAAAGTTGGTGGGGCAATAGTCACGACTTGCCCTTGCGCTTCACTTTGGCGGGCAGGGTCTTACGCCACTTTTCGATTTCAGTCGCTAGCTGTTGGGTGATCTCGGGGTGGGAGCGGGCGATGTTGGTCGTTTCTCGCGGGTCGTTGGTCAAATTGTAGAGCTCTGGGCCATCCCGGTTGATATGGAGTTTCCAAGGCTCGAGAAGAACAGCATCCCCTTTTACTCTCCAGAATAGAGGGCGTGTAGGGTTGCGATCACTGCCGCGCCAAATATCGGCGACGTTCAATCCTTCGAATTGCCCAGGGTCGTAGTCGGTGTTCGTCAATGCGCAAAGAGTGGGCAGCCAGTCCAGGCCTGAGAGTATGCTGGTGTCGTTGACGCGATTGGCAGGAACTTGGCCAGGCCAACGAATGAGGAAAGGTATCCTTACGCCACCCTCGTACTTTTCGTGCTTTCCGCCTCGCAAGCCGCCAGACCAGCCGAGCATGTTGGCCTTATAGATCTCATCCATGGCCTTCTGCCGATCGTTTTGAAAGGCTCCATTGGGGGCGGCTCCCTGGTCGCTGGAAAAGACGACGATGGTATTGTCGGCGAGCTCCAGTTCGTCGAGCAACTGAAGCACGCGACCGACGGCTAGATCGAGCGAGTAGACATCTGCCAGGTAGTTGCGGAAGCACTCCTCGACTGAGAATCCCCATTCTCGGGTGTTGGCGAATTTTTCCGCCATGTAGGAATCGAATTTTGATTCGTCCAGCTCGAGATTGGCAATCGCTTCGGGGAGCGGATTTGAAGGCGGGACGGGGTAGTGGGTGATATGCCCCCAGATGTTCACATAGAAAGGCTCGTCTTGGTGGCGCTTGATGAAATCGATGGCAGCCGCGAAGAGATCGTCATCGCGGCCGGACGAGCCACTGGAGTTACCTATGATCTTAACCTCATCGAGACCGTAATCGTCTTCGGGAACACCTTTGGTGTCGGGGCCGATATGCCATTTGCCGAAGTGGCCGGTGGCGTATCCTTCGCCGTTTAGGAGTTCGGAGATCGTGACTTTATCGCCAAATCCATAGTCGGCCATGTAGGCGTCGAAGCTGGCGGGATGATGGCTGGTCATGAAACCCGTGCGGCTAGGACAGCAGGTTACTCCCGTGGCGTAGTAGCGAGTGAATCGCGTGCCTTCTTCCGCCAAGCGATCTATATTGGGCGTGATCGCATAAGGGTGCCCGTAACAGCCTAGATCTCCGGTCCCCAGATCATCGGCAAACATGAAGACGATGTTGGGAGGTTGGTTCTCGGGCTCCTGCGCCCAGATGAGGGTTGAGGCGAAGGCAGTAAAAAGGGTGACTATACGATAGGAGAATTTCATGAAAATGAGTGATTCTGAGGTATCGGACCAAATCAATGGATCGCGATGGCGTCTCCTGGCGAACCGGTGGCGCCTGCGAAGGGAACAGGGACGAAGATGAATAGAAACTCGTAGACACCGTCTTTGGCCATTCGCGCCAACGGTTCATTGTCTAGGTTTTCCAAATACCAGAGCCCGTTCACAGTCTGCGTATAGTTATGAAGATCGAAGGCTCCGTTGGGATCCTCCCCGGGAACGGCGTCAACTGGCCAGGTATCCGCCGCCAGCATGGAAACATTTTTTTCCACGAGGTATTTGGCGGCGTCGAAACCAATTCCAGGACAACCGGCGTTGTAGGTATCGGGATCATTATAGTTCGCCCCCCAACCAGTATGAAAAATGATGGCGTCTCCCTGTCCAATCGGATCGATGCCAGCCTTCTCGATGCAAGCCTCGATGTCGCTAGCTGTTATCACTTCGCCTATCTCCATGGCGTCAACGCCCTTGTGCCCGGCAACGTCTATCAGGACACCGCGAGTAATGCAGGGTCCGAGCTTTTCGATCCCGTTTGTGGTAAGTCCGTATGTATTTTCCGAATTCGAGAGGCTTCGTCCATTGTACCATCTGTCGACTCCGTCTTTCCCGCGAATCCCCACGTGGCCGGGTCCATCGAACTGAGTGCCTACCTGGCCGAGCTCGCCAGCGATAAATTCGTCATTCCAAACGAGGCGGTTATTTCCCATTGGACCGCCGACTGGCATGCCGGGTATATGCAGGAGGTAGGTGCGGTCGCCGAACTTCGGCATGCTCTTCTCGTAGGGACGACCAAGACGATACACTTTTCCAGTCTTGGCCACTTGGAGCGCCGACAAGATGTTTTGGGGGGTGATCGTATTAAAGGATCCCTTTTCATCATCCGCTCCCCATTTGGATGGCCACCATTTTTCAGGCCAATGCTCTGCCGCCTCCAATGGTGATGCGAATAGGCTGAAAGCCATTAAAGCTGCTGAAAGGAAGGGAACTGTAGAATGTCTAATTAGGTTTCGTTTCATATCTTAAACGGGGTTCGAGTAAAATGGCCAATAGATCACAGGCGATGTCCAACCTAGGCCAAAACTTAGACCGGGGAATCTAATCATGGGCGGTCACCTAGTCATTAAACGCTTAATTTTCATGCGACCAAGCTCTAAGTTCGCCGCTTTCGTTTAGGCTTATAAATACGGGCTCGCATCGGGACTTGGGAACGCTTAGGTCCATTGCATTGATTATGAAACGCCACCCCTCGCTTATCGCTCTATCGTTGCTCGTTCTCTCCATCGTCGCAAATGGGCAGCCGTATCTAGGTAACGGAATCAAGATTGGCGATACGACGGATGAATCGACTATCGTTTGGGTACGATTGACCGAATTAGCGGAACCCAAGTGGGAAGGGTTAAAGTGGCTCGGGGTGACGGACCGCGAGTTCGATGTGGGGGAGTTGGGAGAGAAGCAGTTTCCCAAAGGAGCGACTTTGCCGGAAATGGAAGGAAGCTTGATGGGAACACCGGGAAGCGTCCGTTTGACCTGGTGGCCGGTTGACAGGCCGAGAGCCAAGGAGCGGAGTGGTTGGCTTGAAGTCGATTCGAATGGGGACTTTACGCGAAACATCACCATCGATGGTTTAAAAGCGGATCAGCTTTATGAACTGGAACTGGAAAGCCGATCGGC
>CAZFUD010000137.1:0-11040 GCA_964521705.1 uncultured Opitutaceae bacterium
GCGTGGCATGTACGAGGCCCAAGTGGTGGATCGTGATAGCCGAATGCAAGGTTTGCAGGGCGTGGGGGCCATTTTTAGTAGAATTGCCCCATCCGTAAATGCGGGGAGAGAACCGGGCGAATGGCAAACATACGATCTAACTTTGGTCGACCGGCATGTGACGGTTGTCCTGAATGGCGTGAAGGTTATTGATAACCAGCCTGTTGAAGGTCCAACGGGGGGAGCGATAAACACTGATCCCACGAAAGCGGGGCCGATCCATTTGCAGGGCGACCACACATCGGTGAAGTACCGGGATATCTATTTAGCTCCGGTTATCGAGGACTAGCCAAGGGAGCTTCGAAATTCGAGGCTAAGGGTGGTCGAAAGGAAATGAGACTTGCTCGGTTGGGCGATGGAAAAAGCGTGGGCCAATAGTTTTTCTTACAAATGTATTTGACTTACAATGACCAAATTCGAAGTAGTATCGAAGCTTATTATGTAAGCTGATAGATATATTGCAGGAAGCCATTCAACAGCTGTTTACCCCGACCGGGATGTTCCTGATTTTGCTAGGAACATCTTTGGGTATATTCGTTGGCGCGGTACCCGGATTGACGGGTACGATGCTCATAGCGTTGATCCTGCCACTTACTTACGGGGCTAACCCTCAGTACGCTCTTACATTGCTGATCAGCGTTTATGTCGGGGCGGTAAGTGGAGGGATGATCACGTCGATTTTGCTTCGCATGCCGGGAACCCCGGCTTCGATTGTGACTACCTTCGATGGCTATCCGATGGCCCAAAAGGGCAATGCTGAAAGGGCACTTGGACTGGGAGTCATGGCATCCTTCTGTGGAGGGATCATTTCGTGGGTGTTTCTGGTTATGCTGGCCCGACCCATTGCCCTTCTTTCAACCAAGTTTGGGCCCTTTGAATACTTTAGTCTAGTCATGATGGCGCTGGTCTTGATCGCCAGCATTGGGGGTAAGTCGATTACCCGTTCCTTGTTTTCCGGATTTCTTGGGATTCTGCTTTCTATGCCAGGCATTGCGGTAGCAACGGGACAGGCACGATTGACCTTTGGTATTCCGGAACTGATTGATGGATTTAAATTGCTTCCGGTTCTTATCGGTCTCTTCGCGGTGAATCAGATTTTTCGCGACATCCTTGATATCAAGGACGAGAGCAAGATGGAGGTTATCGAGACCAAGGGCGTGGCTCTCAGGTTTAAAGACCTAGTAGATCACGGATTCAATATGGTTCGCTCGTCGGTGATTGGCACTTGGATCGGGCTGCTACCCGGGATAGGGGCGAATATCGGCTCCGTCACGGCCTACACGGTAGCGAAAAGCTCCTCGAAGCAGCCGGAGAAGTTTGGGACGGGCCACGACGAGGGCGTAGTCGCTGGCGAGGCTGCCAACAATGCCACGATTGGCGGGGCTTTGATTCCACTGATCTCGATGGGACTTCCAGGATCTGTGGTCGAGGCGGTTCTGCTGGGAGCTTTGGTTATCCACGGATTGCAGCCGGGTCCGCGCCTCTTCGAAGAGCATCCGGTGATGGTTTACACTATCATGGGGGCGATGCTTCTAGCCAATATAGCGATGGTGGTGATCATGCGATTTTCCATGCGCGGCTTGGCGAAGATTTCGAAGATCCCTCGGGCTTATATGCTTCCGGTAATCCTTGTTTTTTGCGTTATCGGTTCCTTTGCTTTGTCCAATCGGTTGTTCGATGTGTGGGTAATGCTTGGTTTTGGGGCTCTTGGATTTATATTGGAATCGAACCGGATTCCTTTAGCGCCATTCGTGATCGGTTTTGTTCTGGGGCCCATCGCCGAAGAGAATCTCACCTCTGGACTCATCTCCTCTAACGGATCCTGGCTACCGCTAGTGACCCGGCCTATTCCGCTCATCTTTTTGTTGGTCGCTTTGATCATGCTTTTTCTTCCCATGATTCGAAGTCGGATCTCCAAGAGCCCTCAACCTGGAGGAGGACAATGAAATCCGCTAAGACCCTTATTTCGATTACAGTAACGATCCTGATTGGCGTTTTGCTTTTCTGGAGGCTAGGGCAATTGTCGGGCAGCGGGATGAGCGACTTTCCCAATCAGCCAGTCCAAATAGTAGTCCCTTATGCAGCGGGTGGTGGAACAGATGTATTTGCTAGGACCCTACAGAAATCTATCAATGAGCAAGCGGGACTTTCGCAACCTTTCGTGATTATTAATCAGCCGGGAGGCGTTGGTACCATAGGGTCCCGATTTGTGCTCGGGTCTCGTCCGGATGGGTATCGGATTCTCTGTATCAATGATGTGGTGATTACTACTCAGCTGTCTGGAACAGTCAATTATGGCCCAGAGGAATTCGCCCCGATCGCTCAGACGGGAAGTTTGACGACTTTGGTTGTCGTTCGGGAAGATTCGCCGATCAACAATTTGTCTGATTGGCTCGATGAGGCGGAGGCCAACCCGAAGAGCTTGCGAATGGGGGCGGACGTGGGATCGCCGGCTTTCTTCAATGCCAAAATAATAGAGCGCTCCAGGCCTGGGGCTGAGATCAACTATATTTCGAGTGGGGGCGGGCAGAAGCGATTCACCCAATTGCTCGGAGGGCACCTGGATGCGGCTATTTTTTCATTGGGCGAGTTCACCGGCTACAGAGCATCGGAAGGAACGCCTCCGGACCAGAACATCAAAGCGATTGCCGTTCTCGATTCTGAGCGTAGTCGTTTCTATCCTGATATTCCAACGGCTACCGAGCAAGGGATTCCGATCTCCTCTGGGAATGCCTACTATTGGTTGGCTCCAAAAGGCACGCCCCAGGCAGTCGTCGATAAGTTAGCGGGTATTTTTCAGGACACGATCAAGGATCCAGAGGTGCAGACTGAGATTGAGAAGCAATCGATCGGCATCGCCTTCAAGAAGGGGAGGGATCTTGTAGAGTATCTGAGTGGAAAGAAGCGAGATTTCGGGGATTTTAGGTCGGAGCAGCCCGCGGATCTTCCAAACTTTCCGAATTGGGTCATCGTTATTGTTGCGGTTCTTGGACTCGCTATCGCAGCGAGTAAGTTTCGTCGCCGGGAGCAATCGCACTGGGGCAGACTGGGCGAGGGCTTTGTCGCGCTGGCCGCGGCTGTTATCATGCTCGTTTATGTGGCCTGTTTACAGTTTGGTTTGCCCTATGGTTTGGTTACAACGCCAGCCTTGTTTCTCCTAGGAGCAACGCTTGCTGATTGGCAGAGTTCCAAGCTCATTTCCATTGCCCAAATGGCTCTCTTATTCGCACTGGGCTCGGAGTACGTATTTACGACTCTATTTTCGGTGCCGCTACCCTAGGGAGTTTGGAAAAAATCACGTTTTGGCAGGGCAATCCAGAAGCCGATTGCGACCGGAGGCCGGTCGGTTGACGGGTTATTCTCCAAACCAGTTGCCCAGCAAGCAATTGGACAAGTATTTCGTCCAATTTGTGAACCGATTGCGATTGACACGATTCTCCTAGTTAGAATTCGTTCACGCCATGAAATTGGTCAGTTCCGATACGTGTCTTCTCATGGCCTCGTTTGTCCTTCTATTTGCCGGCTGCGCCAATCCAGCGGATAAAACTAAAGATGATAAAGTTGCTGAAGCCTTAGATGCAGTGAGATCTGTCGCAGATGCTAAAACGTATACGATTTCTGGCGACTCTACGATTTCGTTTATCGGATCGAAAGTTACAGGCAGCCATGACGGTGGATTTAAGGTTTTTGCTGGGAGGATCGCGGTCGCCTATGGAACGGTTGCCCCGTCGAGCCAAATAAAGATTCAAATGGAGTCCCTTTGGTCGGATAGCAATCGGCTTACGGGCCATTTAAAGAATTCCGATTTCTTTGACGTGCCAAATTTTCCGACTGCGGAATTCGTCGTTACTTCGCTGAGCGAAAATGGAGAGCTTACTGGCAATTTAACCATGCGTGGCGTTACTAAGAGTATTACCTTTCCAGCCGAAATCGACGTTTCTGATGGCTCGGTCGCTCTCAAGGCGGAGTTTGATATCAAGCGCTTCGATTGGGGGATTGCCTATAAAGGGAAAGCGGATGATCTCATTCGCGACGAAGTGGTGATCAAGCTGGATGTCATGGCTTCCACGGACGCCTAGCTGAGGCATTAATCGCGATCCCAGGGGAAGGCCATGGTTGGCTTCTCTGTGTAGCGGTCGTTGGATACGATTAGCCTGGCGCCACAGCCGGGATCGATTTTCACTCTTAAGTAAGGTCCATCTACCGTCATTGATTCGTTTCCGATCAACACATTGGATACATTGTGTTCTCCGTAGGCGCCTGCTTGTACTATTAGTTCGCGGGTGGCGGTTGGGCTGGTGTTTACCAGAGTGACGGATACTTCAGTGTCGGAGAACTTGTCGATCAAGGCGGCTATATCGTTGGGTATCCCGGCCCGTCTCCTTTCGGGATCGAAGTAGCGCAGACGGCAATGAAAAGCGGCTCCGCCCCGACCCGGATCCATTCCTCCCATCAATAATTGATTGAGCGTATTCACCGAGGCGGGATTGAATTTCATGGGATCGTCGGAGAGGCGGGTATCCGGAGTCGTCGTGTCAGCTCGCATGCCTGCGACTCGACTTCGGATAGTCTCGAAGTCCTTGGCTAGTTCCCTTGTCGGGTAGTTAGGATCCCGGCCTTCCAGGTAGGACACCCAAGGATGATTCTCTACTCGGGCCTTGTCTTTATCGTCCATCGTCCAGAACCAGGACTCCAGCGTTCCCCATGGCACTGGTTCGGGCTTGAAATCGTACCAGCCGTTATCGCCATACATATAAGGATAGCGCTTCTCGCCCTCGATCTCTCGAGCATTGGAATTAACAATATCAATCATTCGAGTCCAGGGATCGATGAAGCGTCGGTCACCAGTTAGCAGATACGCGTTGCCGAATCCGATGATAGCCCGATACACTCTTGTACGATGAGCGAGTTCTCCCGTTTGCGGCACTTCTACTGAAAAGCCCCAGCCGTATACGCTACCCCACCATTTGCCGTCGGTCTCACCGCCAATGCTTCCGTCCAAACCAATACTCGAAGGAATTATCCCGTTGTTGGCTTCCATTCGGCCCAGCCAGGCGTCCACGTAGTCTAGAAGCCATTCCTTGTATTTGTCGTCTCCGGTCAGAATATAGGCATTCAATGCCAAGGTAGTAGCCGACAGGTTCTGTGGATGGTCGCCCAAAATGTCATTGTAGTCCTTGAAGTGAGCTACCATCTCCTCGTAGTTGCGTTCGCCATGGCCGAGATGGAAGCGATTCTCCACTTCGATTGGGTCGCCCGCCCAATCGAGCCCCGTTGTCTTTCGCATAAGTGGTCCACGGCTTCCATTGAACATGCTGCGAATGATCCTGTGTTCGAAATCGTAGTTGAGAGCGCCGGGATCCTCGTTCATGTATAAGCCCGCGTATCGGCGAACGCGTTTTTGGTAGTTCAGATTTTCTGGGTCGGACAACCCTTGCAGGTTAAAAACGCGGAGTCCTTCGCCATTGTGCATCCAGTCCATCATTACGGGAAATTCTTTGTAGTACATGCCGTCACGGGCAAATGGAACCTCGACCGTTTTGGCTTCCGTGTATTGGAGGAGATGCCCTTCCCAGGCTTTTCGGTACATAGTTAGGATCGAGTCGTCGCCGCCGAGAGCATGGAGTATCGGCCAATCTGCTACGTTTTCGATAGCGTCGTCAGGACCATCGTCGCCACCCCAGCGTTCCACGCAGAGGAGATAGCCGCGCTCGTCGAAATATTTTTCGAAAAACTCCTTACAAGCATCCGTATGGGCGTCTAGCAAAGCCCTTTCCATCAGCGCCCAAGCGGGTGGCGACATGGGCGTGTCGATATGAATCTTGGCAGTCGCGTAGGAATTGCCGGAGATGATCAAAGTTGAAAAAAAGATAATACAGAGGCGGTAGGAGTAATGCATGGGGCGGGGAGGCGTTAAGGTGATGACTTAAGAGTAGATCTCCTGCGGTTGACCGCAATTCAAAATAGATGGGAGCGGGTATTGATGCTTTTTGTTATACGGTTTAAGGAACTAGGTATCCGTTAGGCAATGGATTGAATGAAAGGGACAAAGAGGCTATTCGTTGGACTGGATCTTCCGGGGTCGATCAAAGACTATTTGGCAAGCTTTCAGAATTTGGAGTTGGAGGGGGTCCGATGGACGTTTCATAAGAATTTCCATTTGACGCTGCGGTTCTTAGGTGACGTCGATGGCGATATTGAAGACCGGATCTTGGATCGGTTGAAAGAGATTCGAGTTGCGCCTTTCACTTTGAGCTTAGGCTCTACTGGCGTCTTTCCAGTCAAAGGCGATCCACGGGTTTTGTGGATGGGGGTAGGTACCGGGCACCCTTTGCTCTTCCAGTTGAGACAGCAGGTTGACGACGCGATTCTAGCTTCTAATCATTCCTGCGAGATGCGGGACTTCGTCCCTCACGTAACCTTGGGTCGATGCTCTGGCTTAAGGCGTGGTTCTCTAAGAGATTTCCTCAATCGATCTAGAACGGATGAACTAGACCCGATATTCGGCGTGCCCGCGTTTTATTTGTTCGAAAGTTTGCGGACTTCTGGTGGCATTCGGTATATTTCGGTGGAAAGCTATCCTTTGCGGAGCGATTAGTTCTTCTTTAACTGTATGCGATAGCTACCGATCTCACGCCCGCGCTGAAGATACGGCGGTGCAAGCCGAGTGACCGCGGGCTTACCGAGCCATCATGAGAGGGGCGCCTACAGGCGTCTCATTAGATACATGCTTTCCTCGCCTTCCCGACCCGGGAATGTCCGGCTTGGTTTCCAAACTTCTACGATGTCAAAGAAGGGAGAGAATAGGGTTTGTATTTCGTTGTGGGAAGATGGATACGGTGGACCATCGTCGTTTTCCATATCGGTGAAGAAAATACCGAGAAGCAGGCCTCCAGGTTTCAGCGCCCGGCTGGCAGCTCTGGTATAACGCAACCGGTCACTCGGATCGATAGCGCAGAAACAGGTGTGCTCTAACAGAAGGTCGAAGTGAAAGTCCGGGAGGTTGTTGGTTTTGTCCAAGAAGTCTGCCTTTTCGAAATTTAAGCTTGGTTGGTCGCTTAAATGGAGCAATATCGCTCTCTCTAAGGCTGTATCCGAAATGTCGATAGCGTGAACGGAGCATCCCTGATCGGCAAGGAGTCTAGCATCGTGGCCAATACCGCAACCGGGCACGAGGGCGTGGCCTGTTACTGCATGATTTTCGACGTATTCTACCAATGGGGGAGCTGGCTCGCCCCTATCCCAAGGCGTTTCGTTTTCTTGGTATAGGTGATCCCAATCAGTCACAGGATTCGCTTCGTCGCATCTTAGCTCGAGTGGCAGCGTATACAGATACGCAGAAAGGAACGCAAAAAGTCAGTATAAGCTTGGGCCAGTGAATTTGGGTTTCGCCGTCGCCCTGATTGACGATGTTTAGGATCGCTCCGACAAGCAAGGCCACTTTGATGGCATCGATAAGGGTCGCTCTCTCGGTAGCAAAAGAATAGATACTGTGGGGTGGGTTCGGTTTTTCTGAATGCATGCGCTCTCAACAAAGAGTGGATGTATGGCGTCTCGAATGCTTAGGGATTTGTATTAGTCGTATTTCGCTTGCAGAGCTCTCAGACCTTTTAGATTTTCTTCCAGGCATTCTCTGGCATCCCGCTCGCTTTGATGGCCAAGGATTCCGATAGGACCGTTGTATCCACTTTCTACGAGATCCTGAAACCATTCTTGATCTCGAGTGCCTTGACCAATTGCTAATATCTTTGGATCCGGCCTTAGATTCATTCCATTTAGGTTAAGGCAAAGAAGGTAGGGTTCCATTAGCACGATGCCTTGGGCGAAGCTATCGAGATGATGATGCCCATGATGAAGGTTATAGACAATACCCACGTGTTCGGCGTTGGTTTCCTTTCTCAGCCATTCAACGACGGCGACGAGATTCTCGGGCTCTCCTCCCCAGCCGCCATGATTGTAGAGACCTAGCTTCGATCCCAAATTTCGCGTCTGTTCGACGAGCGGCAGAAATGCTGGCCCTGCTGCTGTGACGGGGTCATTCTGTGGCAGAGATTGGTCGGGGGATCGCAGCGTTTTCCAAATTTGCGGCTGCATCCTATATTTCTCGAATAGACGAAAGGCTTCAGGGTGTTCGTTCCAAAACGCGAAGAATTCCGAGATCGTTCAACATCTGAGCCCTCTCTTCAGGCGACCGCTCTTTCGCGTCGAAGGGGACGATGCACCAGGCGACGAGATTAGACTGAGCGAAGGGCGACTTTGGTGAGCAGCCAATCAGGAATAGAACGCTAGCCGCGAGCGCCAAGATCCTTAAGAAAATAGCGTTAGTGCCTTTGGGAGCTTTCATTCCTGAAGAAAGGATGAATTTAGCACGGTTGAGATACCTGAAACTGTCAATGAAACAGTGATCCTTGTGAGCGTGTTGATGATGGCAACTGCTGTGACCGAGAATTTGGCGAATTTGTGAAAAGGTATCGAATAGTTTTTGAATAGGACGAAAATGGATGAATTTAGCAACCGGATTGGCTCCGAGCGCGTATCTACATAGAAAGAATAATGAATGAAGTTCGATTTGAACGCGTCCAAAGGCCATATAGAGCGAATTTCGTCTAGTTTTGCCTTGGATTCGATCGAAGTGGATGAAATTCGGGATTGAGGAACTTGGAGGGGAACATTTTGGGAACTTTAGTAAAACAGGAACGTCAAAGGAGGCACTCTTCTATGTCTACAAAAGCTCAAGAGGTGGCGCTAGATAAAGCAGCTGTTGCCCGGTTCAAGGCCGGCGACGAAGCTGCGTTCGAGGAAATGGTGAGCCGTTACTGGGATCGCATCTACGCGATGGTTTTGCAGCTTCTTCGTAATTCGCAAGATGCGGAGGAGGTCACGCAGGACGCGTTCATTCGCGCCCACAGAGGCTTGGAGAAGTTCCGTGGTGATTCTAGCTTTTCTACGTGGTTGTATCAGATTGCCACGAATCTCGCCCGAAATCGGTATTGGTACTGGTGGAGGCGGAAGCGTGATAAATCCGTTTCATTCGACATGAATGTAGGTGAGGACTCGAACACGACCCTCGCTGAGATCTTCGAAGCCGATATCGAAACGCCGCAGGATGTTGCGATTACCAACGAGTTTCAGGAGCGCGTTGCCGCGGCCATGGAGCTCTTGAACGACAAGCATCGGGAAGCATTGATTTTGAGAAATGTTAAGAGCCTATCCTATGAAGAGATCGCGAATAAGCTTGAGATTAGCATTGGCACCGTGAAGAGCCGTATCGCTAGAGCCAGAGAGGCGTTACGCGAGAAGCTAGGAAACGAGCTCTTGTAGATTTGAATGGAAATCGAACGCTTCAAAGAACTTATAAACCTTTATTTAGACGACGAGATTAGCTCCGCTGAATTGTCCGAGCTAATCTCTGAGACAAGGCGGGATCCTGAGCGTCAGGAGTTATTTATCGAATATTGTCGTATCCACAAGGCGTGCTCACGTCTAAGGAATCAACTTAATGGAGAGCGAGTCGGCCGTCGTTCAGTTAGACAGTTGATCTACGCATTCGGAGGGCTTGCTGCGGCTTTTGCTTTGCTGGCAATGGCCGGACGAAATCTCGTGCCGCTAATTGGCGTCGGTGAGGATACGATCGCCGTTCAGCCGACGGAAGAAGCGCCCGAGCGATTCCCTGAATTTGCGGCAACCGAGGTTTTGGCTGTTTCACGAAAACCCTCGACGAATCGATTGGTGCTTCAATCGGTAGGGTTCACTAATGGTTCGAGCATCGATATCAATCAGGTTCGGTCTGTGGAGAACCACTTACGGCTTAGGATTAAGCAGGAGGATTTCCTCAGGTCGATTGAAAGACTATTACGAGATGGAATGGGTCGCGTGCCGAAGCCTGGTTTTGGGGAATCGACCGACGACAGCCAACTTTTCGATATCCCGCCTGTCAGTGAATTCTCTCCGAACTTAACGGGTTCTAGTCGTATTGAATTTGAAGTGGGAGCCGATAGCGTTCTCTTCAAAGACTAGAAATTAGCCGAGGGCAGCCTTTATAAGAGCCTCGGTACTCACGTTGGCTCCTTCAAGTTCCATCGCTTTGGAAATCGCTTTCTCCGCCTCCGTTCTCTTGTAGCCCAGAGCCTGAAGGGCGAGAACAGCATCCTCACTCTTTGAATGGCTAGGTGTGGAAGAATCCGATTTTGAGATGCCAGCTGGAGAAACGTCCGGGCTCTTAGCGAATGCGTTGAATTCGGCTAGCTTGTCCTTGAGCTCGATGATTATACGTTCAGCGGTTTTCTTCCCGATTCCCGGCGTTTTGGCGAGAAGGTTAGCATCTTCGGCTGATATCGCAGAGATCAGGCTACTGAGCGGCAGCTTGCTCATAAGGCTGATAGCGACCTTGGGCCCGACACCGGAAACCTTCTCAATTACGAGAGTGAAGAAATCCCGTTCAGTTTCTTCCCAAAAACCGTAAAGAGCCTGAGAATCTTCCCGGTATACGGCTCGCGTGTGCAAGCGAACTGACTCTCCGTTTGTCGGTAGTTTTTCCGCAGTCGTTATGGGTATGCTAACGGAATAGCCGATGCCCCCAGCAGAAATGATTGCCGAGAGAGGAGTCGCTTTTACCAGTATTCCTTCGATCAGGACGATCATCCTTACTTCAGGCCTAGAACGTCGCGGATAGAATAGATTCCAGGAGGCTTGCCAACAATCCATTCGGCGGCTCGGATAGCGCCGCGCGAGAAAATCGTTCGGCTGGAGGCTTTGTGCGTCAGTTCGATGCGCTCTCCTATATCCGCGAAGATCGCAGTGTGATCGCCCACGACATCGCCACCTCGGAGTGAGTGCATTCCCACTTCGCGTTCGCCTCTTTCTCCAGGAACTCCCTCGCGACCATGGCGTAAATCGTCATAGCTCAGATTTCTCGGTCCGAGGATGGATTCCGCCAACATCAGGGCCGTACCGCTTGGGGCATCCTTCTTCATGCGATGATGCATCTCGATGATTTCCGCG
>CAZFUD010000138.1:0-11006 GCA_964521705.1 uncultured Opitutaceae bacterium
ACCTTTATAGGCACTTTCATTTTTGACCAAAAACAGGCAATTTTAGCCCAAAAACGTCAGTTTTGGCTCATTTTATGCAATTTCTGGCCCATTTCAGGTATTCTTCTATCTTAGGTTATAGCCCATAAAAGTGCTGTTTCCCCCATCACAAGACGGGTTGAAAGCATCAACTGCCCCCAGAAAAAATTGTTTCGCCAGGGCCACTTTGTTATATAAACGGAAGTGCAAGCTGAAATACCCCACCCAAATTCTGCCTTGCCTGGTTTTCAGCTGTTTGTCGATTTCAGCAGCTCCGCCGTTCGCAGGGACTATTTTCCTGGATCCGGATATTATACTGCCTAGTGACCCGACCACCTATCTCGATTTGGAAGATGCAGGGCAGGGGGATCGACTGATGTTTGACCGTCGGCCAGCGGCATTTGTCACTTATCATGCCTTTCTGTTCAATGCCAGCTACCTCGGGGCCAAGTCCATTGAAATACAGGTCAATCCGGAGTTTGAAACCGTTGAAGCTGCTCGAATGGAAGCGCTTCGTTTCGCTCCAGTGATCGGTCGTTTGCCAAATGTGCTCTTGAAAGATGTCGAGACCGTTTGGATACACAAAGGAACCAACCCTTTTGGTGGCGGGAATAACAACCTGCTTATTCATACAGAGCAGGCGGACGATTATATCTCCGATGGAATTCTGGAGGAAACTTTGGTTCATGAAGCTTCCCATACATCATTGGATGCGGATCATGCTGAGTCCGAGGGTTGGATAGCTGCTCAAAACGCTGACCCTGACTTTATTTCTACCTATGCGCGGGATAACCCCAAAAGAGAAGATATCGCGGAGACGTTTCTTGTTTGGTTGGCGGTGCGACATCGTCCGAACCGAATTTCTGATAAGCTCAAACAAACCATCGAGGCGACCAATCCGAATCGCTTGGTATATTTTGATGAGCAGGGCTTCGATTTCTTCCCCATTCTAATTCCGGAGAAAGCACCGAAGCTTAAGGAGTTTAATCTAAACCTTAATCGCTTGGACTTTTATCTGAAATGGGAATCTCGATTCGCCAGTCTCTATGATGTGGAGAGTTCTATAAATCTCGAAGATTGGTCTGTGTTGAAAGCCGGGATCCCATCGCAAGGCGATATCACCGAAACAAGCGATGAACTTCCAAATAGCTTTGATCCCATATTTTTTCGAATAAAAGAAAAGAGATAACTAGCTTTCGTTTCATAGTGCCATCATCTTGGTGGAGGTGGCGGGAGTCGAACCCGCGTCCCCTAAGCCTTCTCGAAAGGCGTCTACATGCTTGTTCTCGTTTTTGATCTCGCCGATTCAGCCGCGACGAAACCGCGCTGCTCGAATCAGCCAGCCCGCTGATGAAGTACGGCTTGGGCGCGACAGGCGGCCGCCCAAGCTATGCTCGCTGGTCGACGCCCCTCCTACCTAGCGAGTATCAATGGGAGGGACGTAGCTGGCTTATGCAGCTAGAGGCATTTCTTCAGTTGTGCCATTTATAGGTGCGATGGATATTTTAACGAGGCCAACCATCATCCTCGACATGCAGCCAGACGTTCCAACTTAAGGTCGAATCCGGAACACCCCCCTGAAAATTAAAAAGTAGGAATTAAGAAGGAAGAAGTTTCCTTCGGGTCGGATTTGTCGGTTACGTTTAGTGATGCGTAAATGCGGCAAATCAAAGAACGGACTGGGTTTATCGGCATAAGAGCCCGACAAATCAAGTTGAATGCTAAGACAGGGCCTTCGAGCGGTTGTGCCACTTTCGGGCGGAAATCAAGATTGAAAGAGGATTCGTGGTTCCTCTAGGATCTTTCATATGGCCCTGATCAACCCTTCGCTAGTCGCTGTCGATGTTGGAACCTGGTTCGTTCGTATATGGGACGACTATTTGAAGTCTTGGTGGGAGTCGTTTCGGCAGGTTTTCGTGGGGCCGGATCTCTTGATTCAATTAGGCGGCATCGCGTCGGCCTTTCTAATCGCATGGGTAATCAGCGCGGGGCTCAAACCTCTTTTCCGAAAGGTTACGACTGCCATAGAAGAGCGTGATGATTGGATCGAAGATACGGTGGATTGGGTGAGCGATAACCTGTTCCGCGTATTGCTAGTGACTTTACTTTGGTCGATCTCGATGTATTTCGACTCGAATCAGATTGAGACGACGGGGCCATTGGAGCAGAGCGCTGAGGCGACAGTGGTCGTCAATGTGGAGGTCGAGGATGGAGACAGGGTTCCCGATGCGACTACAGGGAATGAGCCCTCGTCGGGGAATAAGAACTACATTCTAGTGCGGGCGATGGCGAGCATTGCTACGCTGTGGCTGGTATCTGCAGCATTGCCTGCGAGGATAAAGGGTCAGGTGTATTACAAGACCCTGTTTTTCGTGCTCGCGATGGTGCTCATTCTAAACCTCATCGGGGTTTGGAGCGTCATTCGGGAGGGCTTGAACAGTATTAGGCTCTACCCATTTTCGGAGTCAGGGGAGACGCTGGTAACCTTACTTTCGTTCTTCAAGGGCCTTATAGCCATATCTATCGCCATACCCGCCGCGGGATGGCTTATCAATACCTCGACGAAGCGTGTCGGCCAGATGCAGAACGTATCGCCGGCTCTGCAGGTACTGGTCATCAAGTTCATCAAGGTGCTCATTGCAGTTGGGGCGATCTTATTCGCCATCAGTTCGATGGGCGTAAATCTCGCTGCCTTTGCGGTACTGGGGGGCGCGGTCGGGTTGGGTCTTGGCTTCGGTTTCCAGAAAGTCGTATCCAATCTTATCAGCGGTGTCATCCTCTTGGGAGACAAGTCAATCAAGCCGGGCGATGTGATAGAAGTAGACCAGACTTACGGTTGGATCAACACCTTGGGAGCCCGCTACACGTCAGTGATCACCCGTGATGGGACAGAGCACTTGATCCCCAACGAAATGATGATCACCGAGAAAGTGGTTAACTGGTCTTTCAGCGATGAGAAGGTTCGGGTGCGCATTCCATTTGGCGTTTCCTATACATCCGATATCCACAAAGCGATGGAGCTAGCCCTTAGGGCGGTGGAAGAGGACAGCCGCATTCTTAAGGACCCACCGGCCGCGGTCCGACTGACTGAGTACGGAGACAATTCGGTGAATTTCGAGTTGCGAGTCTGGATCGTCGACCCGACGGACGGCTTGGGCAATATCCGAAGCGCGTTTTACGTCCGGATTTGGGAACTATTCAAGGAAAACGGCATCGAGTTTCCGTATCCACAGCGTGATGTCCACATCAAGGAGCTGCCGCCGTTGGAGGTGCGTGAGAAGCGGACCGAACGAGGGGAAGGCTGATGAGGGACGGACTCTACTTGTTTAGGAGGACCGAGCCGGTCCCCTCTACCATCTTGATGTATCAAAAACGCGCTGGGGACATTGTGTTCCACCAAGGAAACTAATGGAGCCTACGGTAGCAGGTCGCTCACCATGGACTTTTCTTCTTTGAGCTCGTTCTCGGAGGCGGTGATTTTCTCCCTGCTGAAATCGTTAATGTCCAAGCCTTCGATGATTGATGGACCTGATCCGTCATTGGTTATCGGATATGAATAAATTAGGCCGGGTTGGATGCCGTATTCTCCATGCGAGTGGATGGCGACGCTAAAGCAATCGTCGCTTGGCGAAGGATTTACGATGGACCGAACTGTACCGATGGCCGCATTCGCTGCTGAGGCCGCGGAAGAGAGGCCGCGAGCTTTGATGATGGCTGCACCACGTTGCTGAACGGTGGGGATAAAGGTTTCCGTGTACCAGGCTTCGTCGGTAATCACTTCAGGCACGGGGTTGCCGTTGATCGTCGCGTCGAAATAGTTTGGGTACATTGTTGAAGAGTGATTTCCCCAGATGGCGAGATTCTTGACCGCATCGACATCGACACCGGCTTTGATCGCCAGCTGTGTCTTGGCTCGGTTTTCATCGAGACGGGTCATGGCGAACCAGCGGTCCTCTGGAATGTCCTGAGCGTTATTCATGGCGATCAGGCAATTGGTGTTGCAAGGGTTGCCGACGACGAGTGTCCGAATATCGGAGGCGGCATTTTCCTGGATGGCTTTCCCTTGGCTGGTGAAGATCTTGCCGTTGATTCCCAGCAAATCCTTTCTCTCCATTCCCGCCTTTCGTGGAACGCTTCCCACGAGCAGAGCCCAGCTCGCTTTGCTGAATCCCTCATTGAGATCGGCAGTGGGAACGATGCCTTTGAGCAGCGGGAACGCGCAGTCCTGCAACTCCATCACCACTCCTTCTAGAGCTTTCATGCCTGGCTCTATCTCGATGAGCCTTAGGACAACCGGCTGATCTGGGCCGAGCAACTGTCCGGACGCGATGCGAAAAAGTAGCGAATAACCGATTTGGCCGGCGGCGCCGGTCACTGCGACATGGATGGGATCTTTCATAGGCGTTTGATGGTCCTTCTACTTTAAGCGGCTGGTTTCACGCGATCAAAAAGGAGTGATCGGGCGTGGAAATTTCAGAGACTTATAGTTGTTGGAAAAGCGGTTAATGCGGCGCGATTTTTCCAATGGGTGGGGCTGCCTGAATCCGCGATTCCTGCGAATACGCTTAAACTCAAGCTGTGATCTATAGTAGGAGCGGTTTTACCCCGCGATATCTTCAAACCGTTCTGTACGGAAATCGCGGGGCAAACCCGCCCCTACAGATTGATAAAAAACCGCATATGTTTCTTTCTTATCATCAAGCGACGTTGCCATCGGCGATTTGTGATCAATTGAACATTCTCTATGCAGACGCGAACCGGGAAGCGAGGCGATCGTAGGCATTTAATATCGAAGCCTCTGTCGCGCCCCAGTCGATACACCCGTCGGTGATGGAAACTCCTCGTTTCAACGTCTCCAAAGGGGCAGGAAACTTCTGGTTACCCGCTTCGAGGTTGCTCTCTATCATGGCCCCGATGATTGCTTCGGTTCCGTTTTCGACCTGAGAGATGATGGCGTCGAGGACTTCAGGCTGACGTTCTGGCTGCTTGTTACTATTGCCGTGACTGCAATCAATCATGATGGCCTGCTTTAGACCAGCCTTCTCCAGGTCTTCCATCACTTTGGCCACGCTGCCGGCATCGTAGTTCGGTCCGGCGCTTCCGCCTCGCAGTACCACATGACAATTCTGATTGCCTGCTGTGGTTACTGCGGATGCTTGCCCTTCGGTATAGATACCCAGGAAAGTTTGAACCCCACTCGCGGCTTTAATAGCATTGATCGCTACCTGACAGGTGCCATCCATTCCGTTTTTGAAACCAACTGGCATGGATAATCCGGAAGCCATTTGCCGATGAGTTTGCGATTCGGTCGTTCGGGCGCCGATAGCGGCCCAAGAAACGAGATCGGCAATGTACTGGGGAGTGATTGGATCTAGTAGTTCCGTGGCCGTAGGGATACCGAGATCTATGATATCCCGAAGAAAATTCCGAGCTACGCGCAGCCCTTTGTCGATATTTTCCGAGCCGTCGAGGTCCGGGTCCATGATCAAACCTTTCCAGCCGAGCGATGTACGCGGTTTTTCGAAATAGACGCGCATAACCAAGCAAATGCGGTCGTTTACTCGTTCCTTGAGGGCAGCGAGGCGCCGACCATATTCCAAGCCGCTATCCGTGTTGTGGATAGAGCAGGGCCCAACCACGAGCAAGAGACGGTGATCGTCGCCGAAGATAATTCGGTGGATTTCTTGTCGGGACTGAGAAATAAATTCCGATTGAGAATCCGTTTTAGCGATCTCTTCCACGAGCTCGCGAGGCGCAGGGAGCGTGGCCGTTTGAGTGACATTGATGTCGGAGGTCTTTTTCACGGCCGCGATAGTTGGCGGGCTCTAGCGAATTTCAATGGCGAATTCGCCGAATGACACTTGCGCAACGAAATCAGCCCTTGGCGAATGGGCGAAAATAAGGCGGGCAGCCTACCCCTAAGCTGCCCGCCATCTCGTTTTCTTAGTTACCCCAAAATCCCGCTGAGCGGGAAAATGTTTGTTATTGACCGTACTAGGTAGGAATTTTCTGGTGTCTGTCAATATCCATTTTCGAATTTCCGCAACTTTCCAATCTGGCGATTTATGACTGAATTTAAGGCCCATATTTATCAGCCTGCGGGGAACGTGACCGTCGAAGGGCCAGATACCGCCCATTTCCTGCAGGGTCAATTTTCCCAAGATCTTCGCGTGCCTGACGGAAGCTCAGTCTATGGCCTTTGGCTCGATGCGAAAGGGAAGATCAAGGCGGATAGCTTCATCCTAAAGGAAAGCGAGAATCGATTTCGGGCAATTAGCTATTTCTCGCCCACCTCGTTTTTACAGGAAAATCTGGAGAAGCGGATCATCATGGATGAGGTGGCTACCCGCTCGAGTGATAGTCCTGCTGCTGGAATATCGCTTTGGGGTGAGGCTATCGAACTGGGACTGGAGTTCCTGAAGATCGATCGGCCTGAGCTCGAAAGATTTTCTGCAGGGCCTTCCGGCGTGGCTTTTTGGGCAAGGCGTAGTGAAGAGCCGAATTTGGAGATCATCTTTGATGCGAATGAAAATGAGGTTCAAGGCATATTGAATTCGCTGGAGAATAGAAATATCCGTATTCTAAATACAGAAAGCGTCGCGGTTGCCGCCATCCAGAGCAATCGCTTCCAAGTGGGGAAGGATGTCTTGGAGACGGACCTGCCGCAAGAAGTAGGATTAGGCGAAGTAGCCGTTTCGTACCAGAAAGGCTGTTACATTGGACAAGAGGTTATGGCTCGCCTTAATACGATGGGAACCTCGCGAAAATCGCTGCTATGCGTAACCGTTTCGAATGCTCCTTCGGGCGATGGGCCTTGGGAGTTACTAGATGATGAAGGGCGGAAGGCTGGCGAGTTAAGACGAGTTATCGAAGCCGGATCCGAGCTGATTGGATCGGCGATGCTAAAGCGGTCTATGGATAAAGTCGATTCGTTCAGCATTGCCGAACAAATCGAAGTGAAAGTTTCTAGGCGGGCTTAATTGCGTTAGAGATTGAATACAAAAGAAGAAATCGATCAGCTCGAGAAAGTCTTCTCGTCCCGAGGCGCGAGCCCTTCTCAAGCAAAGTTGATGGCAAGCCAACTTTCGAAGCGGGCCGACCAATGGGTCGCTGAGCGAGGCATGAGCAGACTGGAGGCCTTGAAACGGCTTTTGGATATCGTCATTGCAGGTCGAGATGGCGTAGTTCCCGAGGGATTCGAAGAGCCATATTCATTGCCGGATCAGTCCGGAAAAGATAATTGAATAGAGGCAAACATTTCGTTTGACGCTAGAGTGTAAGAAGTTTCGAGTCGTCCCGTTCTCGCAAGGGGACGCGTTTTAACGTTAATCATTATAAACAAAACATTCCTAACTATATGACTAAGTCTGAACTTATCGCAGAGATTCAAAGCAATCTGGGGGACGCATCCAAGGCCGAAGCAGAGAAGGCGTTGGGCGCCGTATTGGCCTCCATTAAGACCGCCGTTAAGGAAGCGGGTAAAACCGTTAATGTTAGCGACAAGGCGGCCAAAGACGCTGTTGCTATCCAGCTTGTTGGATTTGGTACGTTCTCGGTAACGCGTCGCAACGCGCGCACCGGTATCAATCCGCTGACTAAGGCTCCTTTGAAGATCAAAGCCAGCAAAGCGATCAAGTTTAAGCCAGGGGCAGGGCTCAAGGAGCAGCTCTAGATCCTCTAGTTCACGCGAAATTTCCGTCCCGCAGCTTGGCAAACTAGCTGCGGGATTTTCGTTTCCAGTTCTGTCGTATGAAACCCATCGAGCCAATCAAGGAGCATTTCCGCCAAGTATTTGGTGGAGACCCAGCAGTGATTTCGGCGGCTCCAGGACGAGTTGAGTTCATTGGCAACCATACTGACTACAATCTGGGTCCGGTCATTGGGGCGGCGATCGATCGACGAATATACGTTGCGATTCGACGAATAGAAGAGCGTTTTTTCCGATTCGCGACGGGATCACATTCTGATTTTGTCGCATTAGATGAAACGGACTCTCCTGTTGATGGTGGAGACTCATGGGTAAACTACCCGCTTGGTGTATATAATAGCTTGATACGTAGGGGATTGTCTGCGGAAGGAGGGTTCGAGTTATACGTCGATTCGGATTTGCCAACAGGGGCTGGACTGTCCAGCAGCGCGGCCCTGGAGTTGGCCTCTGGGAAAGCCTTGTGCAAATGCTATGGCCTCGAGATCGAGCTCGAAGATCTAGCGGTGGCCTGCAAGGAGGCTGAGAATGAATTTGTGGGAGTGCCTTGCGGTATTCTCGATCAAGGTGTTTCCGCCTTTGGAAAAGCCGGCAGCCTGGTGCACATCGATTGCCGTGATATGGTCTTTTCTGTGATTCCTTTGGGTGATGAGTTTAGTATATGGATATTCAATACGCATAAGAAGCACGCGTTGGTAGAATCCTTGTATTCAGAACGGCATGAAGAGTGTTTGTCAGCGGTAAATGGCCTGGTTGAGTTGGGCCTCGAAATTAGTTGTCTCGCTGACGTATCAATGGATGTTCTGGAGAGTGCCAAGCCCTCAATGGACGAGAAAATCGCCAAGCGGGCGGAACACATTGTCGGCGAGATTAGCCGCGTCGAGGCGGTTAGGCATTCGCTTGAGGAAGGAAAGGTAGAGGATGCTGGGAAACTTCTCTTCCAGTCTCATGCCAGTTCAAAGAATCTCTTCGAGAACAGTATTCCGGAACTGGACTATCTAGTTGATATACTTCGATCAATGCCAGGGGTGCTCGGGGCCCGCTTGACGGGCGGTGGATTTGGGGGAGCAGTTATGGCTTTGACACGTAGGGACTTTACCAGGATCTATGCAGAGTCCGTGGCTTCCGCTTATCGAGGGCGTTTTGGCGAGGAACCGGAAACACTGGAATGCCATACAGCGAATGGAGCCTGCATTTTAGAGAGCGTCAGCTGAACAGCTCCAAAACCAGTGACAAGTAGAGGTCAACGGGCTCTTCTAGAACCAAGGTGTAAATCAGAGCGCCTGAGGCTAGCAAAGGCCCAAAGGGTACTTCGCGTCCGATAAGTCCTCCATTGCTGGAATCGGCTTTTTCTTTGCGAAGCGGTCTTATGACCGCTGCTCGAATCAGGGCCCAGAGGATAACAACGATGGTTCCGATAACGGCTCCGCCAAACAATGCGAACGTGGCTCCCTGCCAGCCTAGAAAGGCGCCGATTCCTCCCATGAGCTTAACGTCGCCGAACCCCATGGCTTCTTTGCCCAACACGGTTTCGGCGCCGAGGGCGATCCACAAGATCATGCCGGACCCGACCATTATGCCAATAGCGGATTCGAACAAGCCTTTCAAGGAGGCCATGGCGTAGATGGGTTCGGATACTCCATGAAGAGAAGGGACGATTGCTGACAGCCCGAGACCGCATAGGGCCATTCCAATGGAGAATCGGTCGGGAATCTCCATGTGATCCAAGTCGATGAAGGTCGCGCACACCAGCATCGCAACCGATAGCCAAAGACAGGCGGCGGGAGCGTGGGCATGTTGGACCCAGACGCCGAGAAACAGACAAGCGGTCAAGAGCTCCACGAACGGGTAGCGAAAACTGTAGGCCGCCCCGCAACAGCGAGCTTTGCCTCGCAATATGAACCAGCTAAGTATGGGAATGTTGTCGAACCACTTGATCGGCTGGCCACAGGCGCAGGTGGAACCGGGTGAAACGATAGACTTGTTAGCTGGTATCCGATATATACATACGTTAAGAAAACTGCCAATCAAGGCGCCGAAAACGAATACGAAGGCAGCTATAACAGCCGGAAATTCCTGATCGATATACTGAAGTTCGCTTAGCATCTTATAGATAGAAGTATTGAGCCCGGTTAGGCCTTTGACGCGAGGGCGGAATTCGCAGCTTGCTTCATGTTTCTAGGATCGACTTTGCGATCACTCCAAATCTCCAAAGCCCTGACACCCTGGTAGACGAGCATGGAGAGCCCATTTGCTGACCGTCCCCCTCGATCGGATACAGTCTTCATTAGCTTTGTTGTTCGGGGATTATAGATCATGTCGTAAAGAACTGCATTTTGGGGCAGGCGCTCTTCGGGTATCGGTAGGGGATCGCTATAGTTTAGCCCAAGAGACGTGGCATTTATGATAAGCGCATGGTCGGCAAATTCCAAACTTGTATCCTGGGGACTGAGCCCTTTGACGGTTATGCCCTTTTCGCGAGCGATAGGTTGAAGGGAGCCAAGCAGATTCTCGAGGCGATCGGCGCTACGATTGGCAATGCAAAGCGATTGGCAATCGCTCTGGAGAGCTTGTACTGCAGCTGCTCGAGCGGCGCCACCCGCTCCCAGAATCGCGATATCGCTGCCGGCTAAAGAGGCTGACAGGTCTTCTTCGATTCCTTTGGAAAGCCCGTAGCCGTCGGTATTGTAGCCATGGTATCCGTCGGCTCCTCGTCTGAGTGTATTTACCGCTCCAATCTCTACTGCTGCAGAGTCGATGGATGCGATCAGATCAAAAGCGATTTCCTTGTGAGGTACGGTAAGATTTAGGCCAAAGAATCCCTTTTCGAAAAATTGCGGCAAAGCCTGAGGCAGTTTCTCGGGTTCTACCTCGAAGCGAAAGTAGCGCCATTCGCTAAACTGGGAATCCTTTGCGGCTAGGTCGGCTATAGCGGCATTGTGCATTGCCGGACTGATAGAATGGCGAACGGGAAATCTCCAATCGTTGAGGTCGCGAAGCTGGTAGGTAACTTCGGAATCGTACGAACGCATTCGTAAAAAAGAACCGGATCGCTGTGGGCTGGGCGAGCAAATTTATTGATGCTCGTTTACCTGGATCGATAGCTGGGCGGCTCTTCCAATTGGCGAGAACGGATTGTCAGACCTGTTTTTCGTAGGCCTCCTTGAATTCTTGGAGGAAACTCTGAAATAGCTCCGCCATCGAGGGATCACGATTTTCCGTGTAGTGTTGAGCGAGGTTTCGGCAGATCCTGGCTAAGGTTTCGTGGGTGGAGGTCGGGGCC
>CAZFUD010000139.1:0-10906 GCA_964521705.1 uncultured Opitutaceae bacterium
ATTGCACCTTATAAACTTAGTTTGACCCATCATTTAGTATGAGCTCCACGCTTTCGCCTGATCGGCCAAGCTATTCCCCTTTAACCTGTAATACGAATTCGGCATTCGCCAATAAAACTAAACCAGACGTGCTAAACATGCAAAATATAGCTCTAACCAAATTGCCGAGGGCTCTTATTGTCCTCGTTTTCCTAGGCTCGCTATTCAACGTAGCGGCACTAGGGCAGAAATCCAACGATGACATATTCGAGCTATCCCCATTCTCAGTGGATAGTTCAGACGATACAGGCTACCGCGCGACAAACACGATTTCCGGTACGCGTCTCAATACGGCAATCAGAGATATTCCAATGCCAATCGAGGTGATTACCGAAGCATTCATAGAAGACACAGCGGCAGGTGACCTCAGAGAGGCTCTTGCTTACAGCTCAGGTATTGTTCTCGAGTCGCAAAATGACGCGGGCGCCGAAAATAGCTTCAACACGATCGGCGGCGTCCACAATCCCGAAGGTGCAACGAGCAATAAGAATGAGACAACCTACAAAGTGCGGGGGTTTATCACCGATGCTACTCTAAGGGACGGCTACCGTCGGCAGTTTGCCAGTGAATCGGCCAACATCGGTCGCGTCGAGGTGATCAGAGGGCCAGCAGCACTGCTCTACGGGATCGGGAATTTTGGCGGTATAGTCAATTACTTGCCTAAGCTTCCGCCTGCGGAAGCGACCCAGGAGGCTACATTGACAGTCGGGAATCGCGGACATCGCCGTGGCGTGCACAGCATTGGTGCGCCTTTAGGTGGAGAGTGGGATGTACGTTATAATGTAACTACAGCTTACGAAGAAAACGAAAGCCACACCGAGCTGCGCAGCGATGAGCGCATTTTCGTATCGCCGATCATCACTATGAAGCCCACTGAGAATACGGAAATCACATTGGACTTCGAATATGGTAAAGAAGATGACAACGCCGTTGGATTCCAAAGTATTCGAGCTAGAGCCGACGTCGCGGCCGATCAGCAAGACCGTCTCGAAAGAGCTGGCTTTGTGGTCTTCCCCAATAAGAACCTCAAGACAATGCGCTGGAGTGGGCCGGACACTTTCGTCGACACCGAGTACAGCAACGCCCGATTCCAAGTCACCCATCGCTTCGCTGACAACTTGAACGTTCTCTTTGGATACAACGATTCAAGCGTTGAATTCGGCGTTAGGGACATTGGAGGAGCAATTCAGACGAATGTCGGACCCGAGAACATGCGCAACACAGTGGTCGTCGCTCCTGCAGATGCTCTCAATGGAGATGCGGAATTCGACGCTGGGCCTGTGGCTGGCGCGATTTTCCAAGGCCAGTGGTTCGAGCGAGACGAGCAAATCGACCGAGAGCAGGTACGTTTCGAAGTCAACTATTCCTTCGACGTACTTGAAGGTAACGAGATTCTCGGTTTTTCCAACAGCTTTCTGCTCGGGCGTTCGGAAGAGCGATCGGAAAAGAATATTTTTGCTAGAGGTACAGAGAGGGACAAGTACACATACAAAGACCCGACGGATTCCTCCTACATTCGCTTCGGCATCAACGGCGATGGAACGGCGGCTCCTTCGATCGAGGATAAGTCCTTGAACATCGATACTTCCTGGAATCAGGGGACTTATCTGGTTCATCAAGGAAAGTTCTGGAACGATCGTATTATGACGGTAGCTGGGCTTCGTCGCGACCGCAATGATCTCTTCTCATTCACGGACGATCTTCTCGACAACGTGCGGAACGAGAGCCGCCCGGGTTCCCAAGAGAAGGATACCACTCAGACTGGATTGAGCTTCGAGGTAAATGATAGAGTATCTCTCTACGCTCTCAAGTCTGACGGGTTGATGCCCAACTTCGAGGGATATCGGGACGCCTACGGAAACGCTATGGAGGCAGTAGTCGCTAGAAGTGAGGAAGTAGGTGTCAAATTTGACATAATAGATAACAAGCTTTCCGGCACTATTAGTGCATACCGAATTGAACAAACTGGTACTCCAATATTCTATTGGTGGGCTCCCTCTCCGGTTAAAACCAACTGGGATCGCAACTCTCCGATTGTGTACAATGTTTCTGACTTCAATCCAACCGCCGAAGCAGAGTGGAGAAATGGAGCGTTTACGCTGTCGAAGAATGAGTGGAACTCCGCCGTGTCTTCGGGAGCCGCCTATCAAATCGACGAAACGTGGTACGTTAATGCAACGGATCCATCCGGAGCTGCCTATCTCGATGCGGTTTTCGACAACACAAAGGAGGTTGGCGGATGGGCTGGTTGGCTATACAATCAGGATGACAATACCAACAACGCCACGCAAGACTGGGCGAGCGACGCTGCTGATGGATTTAACACCTACTTGAGCGGCGACCAAGAGTCTTCTGGTTGGGAAGCCCAGTTCAATTTCACGCCAAATGAAAATTTCGCCATGGTTCTAAACTATGCCCAAACTACGAGAGAGGTCGTCAATGCAGGTCAATTTCCTGACATGTACGGAGATGGACCAGTAGACCGCTGGGCAGTATGGTATTTCCCAGACGGGCAATGGGGACTAACGGGTCGCTCACTCGAGGATCAATTCCTAGATCCTAACGATACGTCCTCATGGCAAGGTCGCGGATACGGAGCGGGGGAAGCCCAAGACGACACGCCCCTTCATGCTGCCAGCTTCTGGGCCAATTACAGCTTCACCGAAGGTCCCCTCGCAGGTGCTTCCATCGGCCTTGGTGGTCAGTACGAAAGTTCTCGCGAGTACTTCTCGGGAATTACCGATGGAGCAGGACAGCTTGTCACAAACAGCGAAGGGGAACGAGTGATCCTCACCACCGACCCACGCTTCAACTTCGACGCGATGGCTCGCTACCCCTTCAAGTTCCAGAATCGCGATGCCCACGTACAGTTGAACTTCTACAACCTGCTTGGCGACAAGGATCCGTACGGGTTCATATTCGCTACGGGTACCGCTTGGACCCTGCAGTTCGGAATGAGGTTCTAGGCTGTTTTTCGAATCATTGTAGTTCGTCTAAACTGGGGCGGCTTCAAGGTCTGCTTGGAGTCGCCTCTTTATAAACTTGATGTGCTACGTTCGTTTGTCTCGTCCGGGCTAGGACGAGATCCGAGCCCCAGTGTGGCCCAGTCCTTCCCTGATCGGCTAGCTTAGGCTACCGGTGAAACTATGATAAATAACAGTATACCAATTTTTGAATACGGAACGGCAATCTGCTATTCCGGCTACCGCAAGTCTCAGAGCCCGCTCGAGGGAGTTTATCCAAGCTACTCCGAAATAAGAGAGGATCTCAAACTGCTTGAAGATGACTGGGACTACATCCGTCTGTATGATTGCGGCGAACACGCGAAGCGAGTGCTCGAGGTGATCGAAGAAGACGATCTAGACCTGCGCGTCATGCTTGGAGCCGATATCAAAGCCGAGCTGAATAATCCCGAATGCCCATGGGGAAAGCCGATTGAATCAGCCACTTTAAAGAACAACGCCAATCTCAACGAAAAAGAGCTTACCTTTCTTATCGACATGGCAAGATGCCATTCGAATGTCGTTTTTGCCGTCTCCGTTGGGAATGAAACCACTGCTCCGTGGACACACCATAAGGTTTCCGTAGAAAGGATGATCGAATTCGCGGAGGTATTGAAGGCGGCCAACATTCAGCCTGTTACTTTCTGCGAAGGGTACGAGCCCTGGATGGATTCGCTTCAGCCGCTCGCTGAAATTCTGGATTTCATCTCGATTCACACTTATCCTATTTGGGAAAACAAGTCGATAGAGGAAGCCTTGGAGCATTCCATGAATTGCTACTACCAAGTCGCAGAAGCCTATCCGGATAAGCAGATCATTATCACGGAAGCCGGGTGGACGACCGAGTCGGATGGAAAGAGAATCTACCGCTCGCAGGCCAACGAGGATTCTCAGGCCCTTTATTGCAGCGAGGTGCTGAGATGGTCGGAAAAAGCGGGAATTCTGAATTTCATCTTCGAGGCGTTCGATGAGCCTTGGAAGGGGTCTCAGGATCCACGAGAGCCAGAAAAACACTGGGGTTTGTTCAAGGAGGACCGCACCCCCAAGAAAGCGCTCAGACATTTGCGGAATCTCAAGCGGGCGGGCGAATTAGACCGCTGCCAATCCAACAAAAGAAAAGCCTAGCCAGATGTCGGACAACTTGACTACTCTAATTGAAAAGTCGCGCGCTTAGCGTTGTAACTCCCTCCAGTTTCTTCCCCTCACTGTCCTTCAGCAAGTCGTTTTTATTTCTTTCCCACCCCATAAATAGATAACCTTTCTACCCTAAATATGAATCAGGATTCTAAAAACGCGCCACTGAAATTCTCGGAAAAACTTGGATACGGTCTAGGCGATACGGCTTCCAACTTTTTCTTCCAGGTATTCAACATATTCTTACTTTACTACTATACTGATATTTTCGGTTTAAGCCCGGCTGCTGTGGGCACGATGTTCATCGTCACTAAAATCGTTGACGCGGTCAGCGATCCGGCGATGGGACTCATTGCTGACCGTACCAATACGCGCTGGGGCAAATTCCGCCCCTATCTTCTTTGGGCGGCTATTCCGTACGGAGCTTTGGGGTATGCCATGTTCGCGAATCCGGACCTATCGAATACCGGTAAACTCGTGTATGCCTATGCCACCTACACTTTGATGATGCTCGCCTATACGGCCATCAATATTCCGTACTCGGCCCTGATGGGGGTTATTTCTTCTTCATCGGCAGAACGTACCAAGGTGTCATCTTACCGCTTTATTTGCGCATTCGCCGCAGCCTGGCTAATCGGAACGTTCGTGACTCCGTTGAAAAACATTCTGGGTGGAGAGAACGAGGCCAACGGATTCAGGCTTACGATGCTCATTTTCGCGGTAATATCGATCGCCCTGTTCTGGGTGACTTTCGCGACCACCAAGGAGCGCGTCGTTGCGGAGAAGAAAGACTCCCGTTTGAAGGACGATTTCAATGCTCTCATTGCTAATGGGCCCTGGATCGCGCTATTCATGGCCGCCATTTTCACATTAATGAATCTAGCGGTGAGAAACGGAGCGATCGTTTACTATTTCAAATATTATGTGGGCGATGACGGCTCCCCGATCTTCCTCATATTCGACAAGACCGCGGTCTTTATGTCTCTCGGACTTTTTTCAATGATCGCCGGAGTAGCCCTTACGAAACCTCTAAGCATGCGTTTCGGAAAACGGAATCTGCTTATCTCACTCTCATTGATAAACGCAGCCTTCATGGCCGCTTTCTTTTTCATTCCACCGCAACATTATACCTTAATGGTTGTCGTTAACTGCGTTGGCACTTTGTTCGCAGGGCCAACTCCAGCGCTGGTCTGGGCCATGTATGCGGATACCGCCGACTACGGAGAATGGAAAACCGGCCGCAGAACGACAGCATTGATTTTTTCCGCATTGCAGTTCGCCCAGAAGATGGGCTTGGCGGTTGGAGCAGGACTATCTGGATACATACTGGCCCTATTTGGCTTTATCGCTAATCAGGATCAGACCGACTCCTCAATGGTGGGAATCAGACTGATGTTCAGCATATTCCCAGCGATTCTAGCCACATTAGGAATGGTATCGGTTTTCTTTTATAAGCTCGATGAGGATAAAGTCGGGCTTATCGAAGACGAGTTGAGGGCTAGGAAGGAGTAAGAAAGGGAATTGGCATCCGCCAATTTCCGGCTGGCCCTAAACTTTGGAAAGAGCTAGAGCCGGCTTTTTGGTCGTAGCCCCAAGCAGTAATTCGCCGGAAACCTGCAAGTTCCGTCGCATTGCCACGGGATGTTGCATTTTCCTCAGCAAAGAGGTGATGCACGATACGCCGATATCCTTGAAAGGCATTTGTATTGTCGTCATTTGCTGCATGCCTTTCGGAGGTAGCTGCCCATCATAGCCAGTGATTGAGCATTGGTCTGGCACGCTGATACCCAACTCGCGAAAATTGGATACAAGTCGATAGGCTTGGTGATCAGCGGCGCAAACCCAGGCAGTCACCCCGTTATTAACGAGCTCGGCAGCCTGCTTCGAAAGCTCGTCCAATGGAATAGCTTCTTCATTGCGAAGGTTCAGTATCAAATCTGGATCAACCTCCAAACCCAAACGATAGAGATTCTCAAAGTAGGCTCCCAGGCGTCTATGGACCCAAGGAGTGTGGACCGGGTATTTCCAGCTTAGGAAACCAATGCGCCTGTGCCCTAGATCAAAAAGGTGTTGCATTATCTTCGAGATGCCACGCACTTGATCTTGTCCAATGCAATCGACATCCACATTGTCGTAATCCTCCAAAGCGGATACGGTGGGGAACTTGGCGCTGATATTGGAAACAGCTTCCTCCTTGAAGTCGTAGAGGAGAATAATCCCTTTCCAATGAACGCAGCTCACGTTCTTTACGATTTTCCGGGAACGGATCTTGGGAAGGAATTCGGATGGATCCACATAGTGGACCTCGATCGCCAGTCCTTCCGAAGCAGCCTTTTCGCTTATGCCTTTCAGGATTTCCGCAGCGGTCTCCCTGTCTCCGTGAGCCGCTTTCTCGCTTCCTACGATAACGGCAATGGTGTTGCGCTCCCCGTCTTCTTTTGGATGGGCATTCCGCTGGGCGGAGTAGCTATACCCCAACTCGGCTGCCAGTTGAAAAACCTGGGCTCTGGTCTCGGGATTTATCTTAGGGTGGTTCGTAAAGCACCGGGATACGGTCGTCGTTGAAAGCGACAAACGGTCCGCGATAAGCTTTTGGTTCGGTTTCGGCATTGATATCGGGCGATTGGAAACGACTTGGATTCTAGCGTAGCAAGAATTGCGAAGCGAAACCTAGTAGAAAGATTTCAAGCTGCAAGCGATACCGGAACATTTAGCGAATTTTCCCAAAAAATGGCCGCTGTCACTTAAGTCGCTAAAGCATAAGGTACTATGAAAAATGATTGAGCTTTACGAAGGGCTATAAATGCAATATTTATTGCACTAAATTGCATTTTATAATCGCTCTTTTGTTCAATGTGTCAATTCCTATCCGACGCACTGGTGAAGCCAATGAAAACGATGAGTGATAAGCCGAATTCGAAAACCGCAACGCCCGGAAGTCCTATGGTCGGAAACGATTCAGAGGAGGTGAACAGTCATGCCGGGATCGTTTCTCTAGGTGGCGAGGAATTCTTCAAAGTAGCGGACTTAGACGAGATCGAGACCTTTCTGGTCAATGTTGTCAGCCCGAGTAATCATTGGATGTTTGTCGCTAGCAACGGGGGCCTCACCGCTGGCCGCTGCAACGCGGATCATGCGTTGTTCCCGTATTACACGCAGGACAAGCTTTACGATCTCGCCCATACGACTGGTTCCGTCTCCATGCTTTGGGTGAATCGGGATGATGCCGAAGACCCAAAGTTCTGGAAGCCTTTCAGGAATCCGAATATCTACGGATCCCAAAGGAATCTATATAAGAGCGTGGATTGCAGCAAAGTGATCTTCGAGGAGGTGAACGAAGAACTAGGCATCCGCTTCGCCTATCGCTGGGCGTTTAGCGATCGATTCGGATTTGTCAGGACGGCATCATTGGAGAACCTCGATTCATCGGAAGTGAGAATCAGGCTTTTGGATGGTATCCAGAATATACTGCCATATGGGACCGATAGCGTCTTCCAAAACCGCTTCAGCAACCTTGCGGACGGCTACAAGAAGAGCGAACTGATCCCGTCCGAGCGATTGGGGATCTACTATTTAAGCTCGATTCCGACGGACCGGGCTGAGCCGAGCGAAGGACTTAGAGCCAGTGCTGTCTGGAGCCATGGTCTCGATAATGCAATCACGCTATTGTCTTCAACTCAGATAAGGGCGTTTGAGGAGAACGGCTCCATCGAGGAGGAGCGGGATGCCAGGGGTGTCAGGGGGGGCTATTTGCTTGAGGCTCGTCTGCAGCTCAAACCCGGAGATACCCATCGCTGGTCGATAATCGCGGATGTAGACCAAGATGCGGCCCAAATCGAAGCGCTCAGAAAGGAAATCGAATCGGATTCGATTTCCTCGGCTCTTGAAGAGGAGATCCAAAAGAGCAGTACCAACCTGGTCCAGAAAGTCGCCGCATCCGATGGTCTTTCGATTACATCTGACCGTACAAGGGATTCTCGCCACTATTCCAATACTCTATACAATATCATGAGAGGCGGTATCCCAGTAGAGGGATACTTCATAAATCTCTTGGGCTTCTGCGAGTACCTCTCGATCCGGAATCGCCAGATCCTGGAATCCCTGGACAAGGCCAGTCTCGAGATTATCCAGTCATCCAAACCCGTCCTCTACTCGGAGCTCGTGAAGTGGGCTCGGGAAAACGGAAACCTGCATCTGCTCAGGATCGCCGTCGAGTATTTGCCTCTGACGTTCAGCCGGCGCCATGGGGACCCTAGCAGGCCCTGGAATATTTTTTCGATCAACACCCAAGATCGGTTAGGCAATCCGAACGTGGGCTATCAAGGAAACTGGAGGGATATCTTCCAGAATTGGGAAGCTCTGGCTCAATCGTATCCAGACTTTCTAGACGGTATGATCGCTCGTTTCGTCAATGCGTCTACGGCAGATGGGTACAATCCTTACAAGATCAGCCACAAGGGTATTGATTGGGAGACGCTGGAGCCAGACTCACCCTGGTCCAATATTGGCTACTGGGGAGACCACCAAATCGTCTACCTCTTGCGCCTTCTGGAATCGCTAAAAGAGTTCCATCCCGACTCGCTCAAGGAGAATCTAAGATCAAGCCACTACGTCTATGTTCAATTGCCTTACCTGATTCGCTCATTCGATGAGATACTGGAAGACCCTCGGCAAACCATCGATTACTCGGACAGCTTAGAGGGGACTCTCTTCCGGCGCTGCGCTTCGATTGGCGAAGACGGGAAGACGCTCCATTCTCCAAACGGGGACATAGTAAGAGCGAACTTGATGGAGAAGCTCATCAATCCTCTGCTCGCCAAACTCTCCAACTTCGTGCCTGACGGCGGTATATGGATGAACACTCAGCGACCAGAGTGGAATGATGCCAACAATGCTTTGGTGGGCTACGGCGTATCGATGGTGACCCTGTGTTACGTTCACCGATACATCTCGTTTTTGCTAGAGACCTTGGAGGGAGTCGCTCCCGATTCGGTATTCCAGATGAATAGCGAGGTATTAGGCTTTCAAAGGGATCTGGAACGAACATTCGTGGAATTCCAAGATAAGCTCGAAGCTGGTTTCGACCCATCGGAGCGGATGAGCATGATGCGACGCCTAGGCATGGCGGGAACTTCCTATCGCGAAACGCTCTACAATTCTGGTCTTGGCGGCGAGAAAAGCGACGTAAGCGTCCAAGGGCTCTCCGCATTCCTCTCCTTGGCTCAACGTTTTACTGAAAATTCGATTAGGTCGAATCGCCGTTCCGATGGAATGTACCATTCCTACAATCTACTCGACCTCTCAGGGAAATCGGAAGTCTCTCTTGATAGGCTCTCCGTGATGCTGGAGGGACAGGTCGCGGTATTGAGTTCGGGCTTGCTGACCGGAGACGAATCCGTGGAATTATTGAATTCCTTGCGGGAAAGCGATCTGTATCGAAAGGATGTAGACAGCTATCTGCTCTATCCCGATAAGGAGCTTCCAACCTTTTTAGAGAAGAATGTCGTTTGCCCCGAGGCGGTGGAAAATAACCCGGCCCTTAAGGAGATGCTCCTCCGGAATGATCCTCGAATTTTCCAGATGGATGTCAGAGGGAATTATCGTTTCGCGGGCGACTTCAAAAATCGGGCGGACCTAAGATCGGAGCTGGAAAAGATGAAAGATGAGTATGTCGAACTTCTATCCGAGGATCGAATGGAGGAAATCGAGTCGATTTTCGAAGACACGTTCAACCATCGCCAATTCACAGGGAGATCGGGAACCTTTTTTGCATACGAAGGCCTCGGCAGCGTATACTGGCATATGGTGTCGAAACTCGTTCTGGCTATACAGGAGAGCTGGGACGATGCTAGAGAAGGGGAGTCCCACCCAGCTGCGCAGGATTCGTTGCGAAAGCGCTATTTCGAAACCCTCGTTGGACTGGGTCTTTACCGTTCGCCTAAAGACTATGGGGCATTTCCGACAGATGCCTATTCCCATACGCCTAAGCATGCGGGAGCTCAGCAGCCAGGAATGACAGGCCAAGTGAAAGAGGATATTCTAACTCGATTTCGGGAGCTTGGTTTGCGCGTCGCCAATGGATCCATATCCTTTGACACGGGGCTCCTGAACAAACGCTTGTTTCTCAAGGAACTGTCGCGATTCCACTATTTCGATATCGAAAACAATGCTCTCAGTGTGGATGTGGCGCCGGGTTGCTTGGCTTTCACCTTTTGCCAAACACTTTTCCGGTATCGAATTGGGAAAGAATGGAATACCCAGCTGATTCTGGCAACAGGGACGCCAATCTCGTTGGATTCGAACACGATGCCTCGAGATAGTAGCCAGTCGATTTTCTCCCGCACGGGCGAGGTGAGGGAGGTTTTCGTCACCGTTCCCGAATCCTCGCTGCAATAGACAAAGGATTTCCGCTCCTACTGGGCGTATGGGTCACCTTCCGGCGGACGAAATGGCATGATATCGACCCGTATCCGGATTTTCGACTTCCGTTACCGATCCGTTAGGCCAGCGTATTTCGAACTTCAATACGCTTTCGGAATCGCCTAATCCGAAATGGAAGTTTGGAGGGGTTTGAGCCGAATAGGCTTCCCCCACTGTGTAGACGTCTTCAGTTTGGAAGTCCTCGGTAATCAGGCGAACGGAGGTTCCGATAATCGGATCGCCTGGGCTGGCCGAGAGGTTCAAGCCTATCCATTTCCCGTCTGATTCCAATTGATTTCGGTATAGGTACA
>CAZFUD010000140.1:0-10801 GCA_964521705.1 uncultured Opitutaceae bacterium
GGAGGCCGATGATGCCGAGTGCGATGAAGACGAGGACTCCGACCAACGCGGTGAACCGGACCACGAGGACCCCGAGTCCACTTACTCCAGATCGATTAAGTCACGCCTCATTCTAGTCATCATCCACGAGATCGGGCATATCTACTTTCCGATGGTCGTGAACTCCGATGAGCGCCAATGGACCTGGATGGATGAAGGCATCAATACGTTTCTGCAGAGAATGGCCGAGTTCGAATGGGAAGACGACTTTAACAATGTCCCGCTTTTAGATTCGATCTCACGCTACATGAGCAACTCAAATCAGGTGCCGATCATGACTCAATCAGATTCGATTCTCCAATTCGGGCCCAATGCCTACGCCAAGCCAGCAGCTGCTCTCACCGTTCTTCGTGAAACCGTGATGGGCCGCGAACTATTCGATTTCGCCTTCAAGGAATTCTCTGAGCGCTGGAAATTCAAGCGCCCAACTCCCTCAGACTTGTTCCGCACTATGGAGGACGCGTCGGGACTCGACCTCGACTGGTTTTGGCGTGGCTGGTTCTATAGCACAGACCATGTGGATGTGGCAGTGGAGGATGTTCGTGAATACAAAGTTTCAACGCTCGATCCGGAAATCGAGTTCGACCTGAATCGCAAGAAGCATTCCGAAGATCATCCAGAACCCTTAACCCAGATTCGCAACCGAGAAGAAGGCAGGGAAACGCGAGTCGAAAGAAGGCCGGAATTGCAGGATTTCTACAACGAAAACGATCCTTTTACAGTGACCAATAAGGACCGCAATAAACGCATTACTACGCTTGAGGGATTGGAGGACTGGGAAAGAGCGACCTTCGAACGGGCAATTGAGGAAGAGAAGTTCATTTACTTCATAGACTTCAAAAACGTGGGGGGACTTCCAACCCCCCTGCCCCTGCAAATCGAGAACGAGGATGGCAGCGAAGACTTTATGATGATTCCTGCCGAAATCTGGCGGCGGAATTACAAGAGAGTTTCCAAAATGCTGATACGGGACCAAGCCATGGTTTCAGTAGAGCTCGATCCGCGAAACGAAACCGCCGATTCCGACTACTCAAATAATCATTTTCCGCCTAAGATTCGTCGATCTCGCATTGAGCTGTTCAAACAAGAACGCAAGACCAAAGACCTGATGGCCGATATGCTCGTTAAACTTAAGAAAGCCAAAACGGGCGAAGAGGATGAAGACGCTAAGACCGTTCCAATCGAGGAAACTAGTAACTGAAGTTCGATGAAAAAGTCATCCTGGTTTTTATGGGTCGCACTGCTGTCTCTTGTTGATTCCCATCTGCTCCTGGCCCACCGCCAACCCGAGGCGCTCACTACGATCTCCTGCAATCCAAACACTGGATCCACGGAGATTGTGCATCAGCTTCACGTCCACGACGCCGAACAAGTCCTAGAAGAATTACCAGAAAACAGGAGAACCTCTATAGATTCATTGGAGGGCCAGGCTCGTCTAGCTTTATACATTGAAGAACGGTTCAAGCTCGCCGATCAAAACGGCGATCCCTTGGCTAATGTTAAAGTTCTCGGAGCCGAACTAGAAGGCGACACTTTGTATGCTTATCAGGAATATGCCAAAACGCTCCCTCAAACAATCCGAATACGCAATGACATCCTGCGAGACATCCTTCCCAGCCAAGTGAATACGGTAAACATTCTTACGGAAGCGGGAGTTCGAACCCTAGTTTTTTCAGGAGAAGACAATTGGAAAAGCGTTCACCATATCGGAACTTCCTTTTAGCTTCGGCAAATACCGGCGGCTCTCTCATGGATAAATACTGCGCAGAGTTGGACCAGGCCTACATCAACTACGAAGAATAACTCGCAAGTATTTCTCACCTATTTAGATCTAGCTTAACGCTTTGAAATTTTCTGCAAAAAAGGCATTCTCGAGGCTACTGCTGACTAGCTGTTCAATCCTTTTCGCTATTGGAGCCTTTGAACTTGGATTGAGGCTAGTATATCCAAATTTCAAGTACGCGGCAGAATCGGACTACCTTCACGACGATCAACGGATCTGGTCGAGAAACCCGAACTCCATCTACCGACGACTTCACCCTGACAATGGCGAATACCATTACGTTTACCACAACAATCTAGCGCTTCGCCAGCATCGTGATTTCAGTGAAGAAGATCTAAAAACCTCTACTAACATTGGATTCTTTGGCGATTCCTTCACTGAAAATCTGCGCCTGCCCGGCCCCTATTCTTTTAGTGAACCTTTGAACTATCTGCTCAATGAAACTGGCCAGAATTTCAATACTCTAAACTTTGGAGTCGATGGTTACGGAACGGATCAGTCCTTTCTTTCGTATAAGAATTTCTTATACAAAAATGAACTAGACTACGTCTTTTATATATTTACGGCCAATGATCTAAGGAACATATACGAAAACGGGATTTTTTATCTGGATGAACAAGACAACTTGCAGGGTACACCAATCGATAAACCATCTCTTCCGGTAAGGATTCTATCTAAATTCCACTTAACCTATCTGGTTGTCGAAAGCATAGAAAACGTTTTCCTCAAAACTTCCGATTATAATAAACGCGTCGACTTAGACGCATTCCTGGATCACAGCAAAACCTATCACAACGAAATTGCCGACAGCATTGAACGAAATCTATTGAAGGACGATAACCTGTCCCCAGAACTCGAACAGAGCATCAATATTTTCAATACGATTTTGAGGAAATGGAAAAGCGAAGTAGAAATAAGTGGTGGTAGATTTAACGTTGTTCTGCTTCCCAGGGCGACCGAAAGCATCGCCGCAAAACTTATAGATCTAGATGAAGCTCACATTATTGATCTCTTCGGCCTATTCAATGCGAAGATCGAGAACTATGAATACAAAGACTTCTTTTTTCTCAATGACGGTCATTGGAATGAAGCGGCGAATTACATAGCCGCAAAGTTATTCTACGAAGAATTAACAACGCGACATGGCCTAAAGCCGCTCACTGCTAAAGCAATCGACAAAAAGCTCCGAGCCTACTATTCCGCTTTTCCCTGCAGTTGGGCGCCAGACGATGAAGCTGATTCCGAAGAGTTGGACGCTACCGCCCTAAAAAAGATCAGGCAAAAGTACAATGCCATCCCCCGGGATCCCAACCAATGACGGATTGGAGCAAAGGTCAAAAAATCGATAAGCCTTTGGATGGACCAATTATCCGATTTTTGATTGCAACTTTAAACTATCGTATTCGCGTACCCATTGTTTTCCTACCATTTGACGTCCCAGCTATCCAGTGGGCTCAAGGCGCTCCACTCTGGGGCAAACCTTACCCCAAACCCGGGGCATTGCAGTGAACCACAGTACACCTCCCCCTCCCGGATATTGAGAAATACCTGTTCACCACGTCGGACATAGAGATCACTGTGATGCTCGAGGGCCAAGACCTGTTCGTTCTTGGTCAGGTGCGATAGCCCCAATCCATATTGGTGTCCATTGCGCTCGCAGTGAGAGATGTCCAGGATACCAAGAGCGGCAAAGTCCTGATGCAAGGGAGCCAAAGGCATGAGCGACAAGTCTTCACCGCTCTGGAAGGCTCCTTGCTCGGATGCAACGTGGCATCGCATTAGGTTGAGCAACGATTTGAAAAAGCCTTTGCAGTTTTTGTGGGAGACTCCGAGGTAGCCCACCTCTTGTGCTCGCGCGAAAGAGCCCAGATCGCCATCCGCTTCATCGATCACCAGAGCCTTTTTCCCGGATATTCTATTGATGATAGATCTAGTGCCTTCATCCAAGGTCAACTGACGCGTTAGGGGCTGCTCAATGAAAGCAATGTGTTGAAAAAGCCCCAACAAGCGACGCTCGAGCGATTCCACAAAACGGGCAAAGGCATCCATATCGGTGTAGCTTTCATTCCCGTCGAGTGTCACCACCGGCATGTTCAGTTGGATGAGAACATCCCAAATCTGTTCGAGCCGATCCAAGTCTCGTTCCGGATCGCCACTTATCTTAATCTTGAAATAACGTAGCCCATCTCGAATCGCGTAAGCCTCCAACGATTCCGGCTCGCCATCTCCGATGCGGTCCTCCGGAACGATGTCGCGGCCCCGCAAGGGATCGGACAATCCAACAGTGTGCCGTATGAAAAAACTCATTCGCGGCCGCGAGGGCAACAGTTCCGCGAGCTCGATACCCCGTAGCGAGGGATCCATTTCCGCAAAGTCGGGATTCACGAGCCCATGCTTCAAGGCGTCGAACACGGACACTTCTTCCATTCGACAATAGGCATCCAATAGGGCCCGCTCCATCAAGGCCGAGGCGTAGGTTGACGACAAGGTCTCATGATTCTGCGCCACGCCGAGACGAACGACTTCCAAGTGACATTCATGCCAATAGCGGAACGGCGAATCAAATGAATCGCGTAGATAGATTTCCCGGGCCCCACGAACCAAATCAAACAGACGCTCCAACTTTTCCTCCGGAGTAAATTGAGCCCGCTTATCCAGCCATCCAAACGACGGACGGTCACCAGATACCCCCCAGACCGAACGCCCGCGATCATCAGACAATAACAAATGAACCAGGAGAATCGCCCGCGGCCGCCGCTTCGTAGGCTGCCCTGAGCCGATCGCGAACAGATACCGGTCCGGAGGCGTTTCGCGAATCAGCAAGTCAATCTGTTCGATTTTGTATTTCATGAATCCTACAATCTATTCTAGGCAAGTTAACCTGCTGGCAGTTGGCGACAATGAGGAAAAACGCTGGAAGAAGGAGTTGCCAACTACCACCCCGTTTCGACTAGCTCCGGACCCCGTTCCCGTAAAGCGCGTACACGTCTACTTAAGTTGTCGTCGAGCGTAGGAGCGGGTTCATCCCGCGATTTTGCTAAGGTTAATTCTATGAGAATCGCGGCGTAAAGCCGCTCCTACCGAGCGCAACGAACCGAGAATTCTTCGTTCTGAGGCAAGGCTGACTAGACTATCACTGGCTGCAAGCATCCCGCTTCCACTCGTTTTCTTGACTTACCTCGACTGGCTGGTTGTTTGCCTTCCATTATGAAGTCGCCGCTGCAATCCGTTACCCTATGGGCAGCAGTGACCGTATTGGCATCTACTATTAAGGCTCAGGAGGATCACACTGTCCCCAACCGCTCGGGAGAAGAAGTCTATCAACTGTTCTGCGCCACTTGCCACGGGGCTAATTTCGAGGGCGGCAAAGCCCAGTCGCTCATCAAAAATAACTGGCTGTTTGGGGACCAAGCCTGGGCTATGAGAGAACACGTTAGGCAAGGCATCTTGGCCGTTGGCATGCCGCCTTTCGGTTCCGTGCTGAGCGAGCAAGAAATCAAGGATGTAACAGACCTGATTCTCTCCAAGCAAAACGCTGAGCCGGGCACTCAGACAAAGATTCCTCCTGAGATCGATACCGAGCTCAATACCTTGAAGATCGAATCGCTCGTTTCAGAGGGACTGGATATCCCGTGGGCAATCGAGTTTGTCGATGAACGCCGGGCCCTCGTAAGCGAACGCCCCGGAGGCCTCCGCTGGATTGTAGACGGAAAGCTGGATCCACGTCCCATCGAAAATCTTCCCGACACCTGGTACTTCCAGGATGCGGGCATGCTCGACATTGCCTTGCATCCAAACTATGATGACAATGGTTGGATCTATATCGCTAACGGCCACCCAATAGGCGACCCGATGGACCGGCAGGTTCCCGCCATGCTGCAAATCATACGCGGGCGAATCGAAAACTATAAGTGGGTCGATCAAGAGACTATATTTTCGGCTCACCTAGACGACTACACAGTTTCCAGTGTCCACTTCGGCTGTCGCATTCTTTTCGATAAAGAAGGCTATTTGTATTTTTCTACGGGGGACAAAGGAGTCCCTGAGGATTCGCAAAATCTCTTTAGCGGCCAGGGCAAAATCCACCGTCTTCACGACGATGGCTCTTTCCCGAAGGACAACCCCTTTTACAATCACCCGACTCGTTACAAGGGCATCTATACCTACGGAAACCGGAATCCCCAGGGCATTGCCCAGCACCCGGATACAGGCGAAATTTGGGCAGCGGAACATGGACCCATGGGCGGGGACGAGCTGAACGTAGTCCTCCCGGGCCTGAACCACGGCTGGCCCATCGCTACCTATGGGACTAATCATGACGGAACCTCCGTGTCAGAAAAAACCGAATACCCTGGTGTAACTCCGCCTATCCACTATTGGGTACCTTCCATCGCTATTTGCCCCATCGAATTCGTCGACAAAGACTTGTTTCCGGAATGGGAAAACGATCTTCTCGTAGGAGCTCTGAAGTACCGGGAAATTCGCCGACTCGTCATCGAAGACCATAAGGTCGTGAAAGAGGAAACCCTCCTGAAAGGATACGGCCGCGTACGCGATCTGAAATTCGGTCCTGATGGCGCCTTGTACGCTCTACTAAACAATCCTGATCAACTGATACGCATTACTCCCAAGCGTTGATGCGATAGGGCAGCTTGCCAGATAACCCAATTCGCCGACCGCGCCAGACTCCGCATCTCAGATCGCATTGAGATTGTTCAGGTTCTTTGATTGAAGCAAAGAGCTTGTTGTCTAGCCCTCACTCGTGGCCTCGGATTCATCTATTCATGCAACCTTGGACAGACGCCATTTCATTAAAGGTGTCGGCAGCGTAGTTGCAGGAGCATCCTTGACCAGCACTACCCAAGTATACCGAACCCCTAAGCCAAAAAAATGCTCAATCCATCGCCCTTGAAGAAGTCTCTTGCATCCTCCCCCCGGAAACCCGCATGTACTTGCCCAAGGTACTAGCGACCATTGCCCTCCGCGAATCCATCGAGCCCGGATTTCTGCCTGGATTGTAGCGATTTCGTGTTCGACTGCATCCTTTGACTCCACATAAATTCCTAGGTATGCAATGCCCCTTTCTACCCCTGCTCACAGTGACGAGTATCGCAATCAGCAGCGTCATTCCTCTGCCTGCTATCGCCCAAGACGACCCGATTTCCTTACTATGGACTCAATATAGTCTGGCCAACAACACCCTAAAGCTGACAGCCCATACGGACCTCGATCCATTGAATCCCATACCCACAACAGCCGACCTCGAACTGAAGTCCGGAAATTCATGGGAGATAGTCGCCTCAGAGGAAGTCGAGCCGCTGACGGCGATGGCGGCCTTTCGCATCGATAATTGGGATTCGGATACCGATCGCATTTATAGGGTTGTTTGTGGCTCGACGCTAATTGAAGGGGTCATCCGGGCTGAGCCATACGACAAAACAGTTCTGAAGCTCATGGCGGTGTCCTGTGTGAACGACAATCGTTTTCCCTACCGAAAAGCGGTCAGGCAAATGATCGATCAGGATCCCGACCTGCTCTTTTTCGCCGGCGATCAGCTCTATCAAACCAATGCGGGAGGCGAAACGATCCAAGCCCACGATGAGAAGGATGTTCTGCCTGCTCTGGCCAACTATCTGCCCAAGTGGCGTAAGTTCGGACAGACCTTTCGCGATTTGCTAAAGGACCGCCCGTCGATCATCCTCACCGACGATCATGATGTCTATGTAGCTGATCTTTGGGGCGCAGGAGGCAAGCGTATGAAAACCAAGCGCGAGCCCGGATTCAATCCTAGCGCCCCCTACAATTTCGGGAATCCGGAAGAGAGAACCCCCATGCTCGTCTACCGCGAAGGAGGTGGATACCTTCACCCGAAGTGGACGAATTCAGTTGAACGCATGCAGATGGGGCACTTGCCCGATGCCGCTCAACCAGGTCCCTGGGGCTCCGGCATCATGGCCTATTTTACTTCACTCGACTATGGTGGAGTGAGTTTCGCCGTCCTCGAAGATCGCAAATTCAAGTCTCCTCCTACCGATGTCCTATCCGAGCCTGTCGATGATCCTCGTAGCAATAAGCCGAATACGACACTCGAGGTAATCATGGATCCTTCCTTCGATACCGGCTCGCTAGATCAACCAGGTTTGGATCTTCTGGGAGAAGCCCAAGAAAAATTTGTTCGTGAGTGGACGGATAAAGTCGAGCGGTCAGGACAGCTGGCAGCGGTTTTGCATCAGTCACCCCTTGTAAATGTAGGGAACTACAAGCCTTACTACGGAGACTTGGACTCCAACGGCTGGCCGCAAACGCCGCGCGACAACGCCCTGCGGGCCATAGCGCCTTCGCAAGCAGTCATGATTTCCGGAGATCTCCACTACGCGACAATCCTGCAGCAAGGCATTGACGACTGGGGCGACGGTCCTTGGACCTACTCGCTGCCCGCGTTCGGCTCCGGCCAGGGCCGCATCTGGGACCCGCAAAGGCCACCGCAAGGGGGCGCTATTCCGGGTAGGGACGGTACTGGCAATTATCACGACCGCTTTGGCAACAAACTTACTTTGGACGCGAAAGCCGACGGTATCGTCGGATACGGCACTATCCTTTTCGACAAAGAGACCCGCGAGATCACGCTCGAGATTCATCCCATGGACCCTGACACCCGCGACCCGGTCGACATTGAGGTCCCCGGTTGGCCTAAAGTGATTAAGGTCGAATAAAGACCCCGGTAGCGTCTAACTCTTGCAGTAGTTCAAGCGTAGCCAGACGGGTTGGCAAGAATCGTCCGAATTCAGGCATGATAGATAAGAAAGCTGCCAATCTGTTGGGTCTATCTTCCTACAAGCCATTACTTTTCATCCGAGCGAGTTTTTTCTCCCAATCGCAATGAATATCATCAAGTTTTGACCGCTCATGCTGCTCTTAAGATTTCTTAAGCTACCCCTATTGGTCATTTTTTTCCCTCTATATTGGTGCACCCACAGCGAACAGCCCAACGTTTTGTTCATCGCCGTGGATGATCTGAACAATTGGGTAGGCTTTCTGAAAAACCATCCCGGAGTAAAGACGCCCCATATGGATCGTTTGGCTCAACGCGGGGTGGTTTTTACCAATGCCTATTGTTCCGCTCCAGGCTGCAACTCCTCGCGATCCAGCGTAATCACAGGACTGCGCCCATCCAGCACGGGAATCTACGCCAATGGGCACGACTGGCGGAAAATGGCAGCCACCCGAAACGTGGAAACCCTCCCTGATACTCTGCAGGCCGGGGGATACAAAACGGCGAGGGGAGGCAAGCTATACCACGCCCACACCCTTCGAGCATCCGCGTACGAAGGTAACCTGGACCCTGAACCCTGGGATAGCTTTTTCCCGTCTCGGAATCTACAACTACCTCCTGAAGTGGAGCCCGCTAGCTGGCCGGTGAATTCCAACAAGAATTTCTACGGGGGGAGATATGACTGGTCGCCCTTGGATATCGACGATTCGGAAATGGGCGATTCCAAGGTCGTCGCCTGGGCCGAGGGGGAACTAGCCAAAACGCATGAGAAACCGCTATTTCTCGCTGTTGGCATTTACCGCCCCCATTGGCCATGGTGGACCCCGCAATCCTATTTCGACCAGCATCCCCTGGAAGAGATTGAATTCCTCGACGAGCCCGAAAACGACCTGGATGATTTACCCGAATCGGGCAGAAGGATGGTTCGAAAAAGGTGGGATGACTGGATACGGGCAAACAACCAACGCAAGGCGGCCATGCAGGCCTACCTAGCATCCATGACGTTTGCGGATGCCATGGTGGGGCGATTGCTCCGAGCTCTGGACGATGGGCCGCTCGCGAATAATACTATAATCGTTCTTTGGTCGGATCACGGCTATCACATCGGCCAGAAACACCATTGGGAGAAATTCGCCCTTTGGGAACAAACAACCCATGTTCCGCTAATCATTGTTGATCCTCGTAATGGGAAAGCGGGTACGCGGTGCACTCAGCCGGTAAGCCTGCTCGACCTGTATCCAACATTGGTCGATCTATGCGATTTGCAGAGACCGACTCATTTGGAGGGTCAAAGTCTTCTACCCCTGATGAAAAGCCCCGACAGGTCGACCCGTAGAGGCGTGATCACAACCCAGGGATTCAACAACCACGCCGTTCGCACCGAGCGGTGGCGATATATACGCTATGCCGACGGGGGGGAAGAGCTATACGATCAACAAAACGATCCCAACGAATTTACGAACCTGGCAAATCAACCTGAATTCGGTCCTGTCAAAAAATCCCTGGTCACGATGCTTCCGAGCAAAAACGTCAAGCCTCCCGCCCGAGGCCTCGACTAACTTTACTAAACTTAAAAGATGTCTGAGGATTCATCCTCAACAACGAAATCCTTGCTTAGCAAACGCATCGCCCTATCGAGGCGACATCAGTGGAATGTCGGAATACTATTCATTTTCGGAACGCTGGTATTCGCGGCAACGATCGTTCTATACACTATAATTGTTGAGCTCCCCAAACAGGAAGCGATTGAGCGGCGGGCTTATCGGGACGCGACCCAGCAGCTTGCGGATCGACTTGCTACTGGAGTAGCGAATTTGAGCGAATGGTCCACCGACGAATCCCTAGAGAGCTATCTGAATGCCCTCGATATTCTCGCCCAGCGGAAGGACTACGATGTTGAACTTGTTTCAGAATTAAATGAGCGTGTGGATACGCTAAAGGAGGCAAGGCAAGAGCGTCAGATTCGATTCAAATCGCTAATCGCCGAAGCCGAATCCTTCCCATTGGTTAGCTCTGTCGATGCCGTTCTCACTTTCGATCAGCGTATGCGGAACGCTATCTTCACGCTTTCCGAGAAGCAAGGGGAAGAGCTAATGGCAAGATGGTCCGATCGCCGAGATAATGTAATAGCGATCAAGGACGGAAATCGGTAAGCCCTTTTTCTAATCCTAAAGGCACTCTCAACTTATCGCTGCTGCAAATAGCCT
>CAZFUD010000141.1:0-10792 GCA_964521705.1 uncultured Opitutaceae bacterium
CGTTTCGCTCGTTCCATCACTCTGGTGATGCGGCAGCAGTCGCGGTCCTCATCCTTCGAGTCTCTCGAAGCGTTCGTGCCTGACGATTTCCAGGGAGAAATCAAACGCGGCTCGATTGAAGAGCTCTTTCCGAGGAAGGGCGAATGCTCATTGGACCGGCCAGATGATCATGCGGTCTTGGTTACCGGATCCATTTACTTGATCGGCGAAATCTGGGAGTGTTACTACGTAGCATCGCCCGTGAGACAGGGTATGCTTCAAGATTTTTGATTCATCAATTTTGGGACCCTACAGACAGTTTCCATTCTGGCGCAAAAATTGGTTGACAACCCCCTGCGAACTTGGATTTTCGGACCCTCTTTGTTTGGCGAATGCCTCTCTAGCTCAATCGGTAGAGCAGTTGACTCTTAATCAATTGGTCCGGGGTTCGAGTCCCCGGGGGGGTACCAGACTAAAGAGATACAGTCTTAAGCCGTTATCTGATTCACGGTTTATTTTGCCGGCGTAGCTCAATTGGTAGAGCAACTGATTTGTAATCAGTAGGTTGCGGGTTCGAGTCCCATCGCCGGCTCCACTTAAAACGCTGTTTTAGAGGGATTTCTGAATCATATTTTCCATTGTACCTCATTGTAACCAGATTTAGCTTGTTTTTGCCTATTTTAAGGGCAGCAGTGCCAAGGATAACAGAGCTAAAGCCGATAAAGGTAGATAATGAAAATTGGAGGGTTAATATCCCAGCCGCTTATTCAAACACTGTAAAGCGGAGACGGATACTATTTTCTTCAGAAGCCAAAGCAGAAGCAGAAGTCCGAAGGATAAAGTCCCACCTCAGCAAGCATGGATCGGCAAGCACCCGCTTCACGAATGAGGAGTCCGCTGATGCGAGGGCAGCATTCACTATGCTGGAGGATTCTAATCTTAAAGAGGATTATGACCTCACTTTAAAAGCTGCGGTTAGGCATTACTTGGAACAAAGCACACCTACGTTCATTTAATTAGCAGATCGTCTGTCAATGCTACACAAAAGGTGTTCAACTAATGGGAGTGCTTGATCTTTGAGAAACGAGATGGGAAAGGTAAATTATACTTAAGTAGGTTTGTTCGGCGTTAACCCGTATAGCGATGTCGGAGGGGCGATTCAAAGAAGCAGTTCGGGAGGGCTGCTTCTTTTTTTTGTCCCACTTGGCCACGCCCCTCTGAAGAATCCTCTTGGCCTACAAAAATCGGAATATCGGCCTTTTGCAGCCACTTCTTGCTTCAATCGCAATAGGTTTCTGCGAGCTGCCCTGCATTGAGAAAAACTTTGGTGAAAATAATTTGAATAGATTTTCAAGGTTTGGCACAAGTATCTAAATCCGATAAGTGGTTTAAAATTGTACGAAACAATAAAGGTGGCAGGAAGTTCTCGCTAGTCAGTGAGACTAAGTGTGAAAGATGCGGTTGAATATAGTGGATAGCACTTTTAAAGCCTTCAATTTTTTGAGGCTTTCGGTTTTTTTACATTTTTTGGTAGCGTCCTCCATCGGACAGACAGAGCGGTTCGAACAAATAGGCAATCGCGAGGCTTTTTCAGATAGAGTGATCGTTCGCTACAAAAGCGATCTTAGCGACCAAGGTGCGAACGTCTTGGCAAATCGAATGAGAGCATTGGGGGCAATTGAGGCAAGGGGTTCCAAAGAAATTCCTGGCCTAGCCGTTTTGCGGTTTCTGGATCCCATACTAACACAGTCGATTGCTGGGGGTGAGCGAGTCCCGTTGATCAACAGAATCAAGGAGCTTGAGTCGTCTGGTTTGTTTGAATACGTCGAACCAGATTGGCGACTGAGCGTGAACTTAGAACCGGAGGATTTGGCTTACGCTGATGGTCGCTTGTGGGGCTTAAAGAATGATGGGTCAAATGAGGGAGAGTTAAGCGCGGACATTAATGCTTCAGAAGCTTGGAGCTACACAACTGGGAGCAAATCCGTAGTTGTTGGGGTCATCGACACGGGGATAAGATATACGCACCAAGATTTAGCTGACAACATGTGGAAGAACCCGAACGAGATCGCCGGGGATGGGGTTGATAATGACAACAATGGTTACGTTGACGACGTTTTCGGCTTAAATGCTTTAGAAGCGTCGGGAGATCCATTTGATGATCATGGCCACGGCACGCACTGCGCAGGTACGATAGGGGCGGCAGCGAATAATGGCTTTGATCACGTAGGGGTTGCCTGGAGTACGCAGTTGATGGCATTGAAATTCCTGGATGCGGACGGTTTTGGTTCCCTGTCAGGAGCAATGGAATGCATTGAATATGCGATTGCGAACGGTGCAGACATAATAAATGCCAGTTATGGAGGTGGAGGCTTCAGTCAGGCTATGGCGGATTTGATTTCGTCCGCTGGCGAAGCAGGCGTCTTATTTGTCGCGGCAGCGGGTAACGAATCCAATAACAACGATTCCAACCCCTCGTATCCTGCTAGTTATAGCGCGACAAATGTCATTTCGGTTGCGGCTATTAATCGCTCAGATATGATTGCGGGGTTTTCTAATTTTGGGGTTCATGCTGTCGATCTAGCAGCGCCAGGGGTCGATATTTTTTCGGCAACCGCTGACTCAGACTCGTCTTATGAATTTTACAGTGGGACAAGCATGGCAGCTCCTCATGTTTCAGGGGTTGCTGCGCTGATTAAGTCGTACCATCCGGGAATTTCAATTAGTGAAACGCGAAGCCGCATTATAGGTACTGCGCGTACAATTCCCGGCTTGAAGTCGCGAACGGCGTCGGGGGGGACGTTGGATGCGTTAAAAGCGCTAGCTGCAGATAGTGACGGCGAACTTGAATTATCGCTCTCTGTTACTGAAAGTGACTCAATACTTTTGCCAGGAGAATCTTCGCTATTCCTTGTAAGTGTTCGCGACCTATCGCCAGTTTTGGGAGCTACTGTAACTGGATCGATAGAGGGTCTAGATCCAATCGATTTTATGGATACGGGTGTCGAGGGAGACATGGTTGCGTCGGATGGAATATATTCTTCGAGAATCATAATTCCAGAATCGTTGTCGGTATTAAGTTTAACTGTCACCGTATCGGCTCCGGGGAAAAATACCGGCAGCTTGACAAAAGAGTTCGCAATAACTAGCCGTCCTCCCAACGACAGGTTCGAAAATAGACAAGTTCTTTCGGGTGCAGAATCTGACGTGTTGGGGTCGAATATTGCGGCGACACTTGATAGAAACGAACCGGTAAACCCCACTTCAAGTGGAACTCATTCAGTGTGGTGGGAATGGGTCGCTCTAGCCAATGGGACAGCTGTTATTACAACCATGGGTAGCGATTTCGATACGACTCTGGCTGTATACCAGGGATCGTCTATAGAGAATCTTGTGCTTTTGGCTTCGAACGACGACTTCAATGGGCTGACAAGCAAAGTTTCGTTTGCTGCCCAAGCGAACACTTCATATTCAATTCAGGTAAATGGTTACGGCCAATCAGTTGGTAACATAGTCTTAAATTATCCCAACGCTAGCGATGGCTTCTCAAAGCCGGTGATAGTCGCGAACCCCTCAGATCTGACAATTGTTGCTGGAAGGACAATCAGCCTAAAAGTGGAAGCTGAAGGTTCTGAACCTTTTTCTTATCAATGGTTAAAGGATGACGTGGCGATTGAAGGGGCAACGTCTTCTACATTCGTCAAAGGGTCAGCTCTTCCTGAGGACAGCGGTCTTTACTCCGTTTGGGTTTCCAATGCGTTTGGGTCGGTCAAAAGCTCGCCGGCTGTTGTCACGGTTGAGAGAACAGGCGTGTACGCTGCAAACGATCTATTCGAGGACGCGATCGAGCTGAAAACGATTTACGGAAGTAGTGGCCCTTTCAATTTAGGTTTGTCAGCGGGCGAAGCTGGTGAGCCTAACCACGCAGACGTCTCATTGCCGCTCAATTCATTGTGGTGGAAATGGACAGCGCCTAGCGATGGGCTGTTCAAAATAAAAACTGATGGTAGCGATTTTGACACCACACTAGCTGCTTATTCAGGATCGTCTTTGTTGGCCCTTGATGAGATTGCCTCAAACGACGACGCTAATGGCCTTCAGAGTGAAGTTGCAATAAGCGCAATCGAAGGGGAGCTGTATTACTTCGCGGTTGATGGTTATTCATCCTCCATCGGGGCCGCCGTCATAGAGTATAACTTTGAGGCAGCGGATCAGAAGCCATCCAACGACGATTTTGCTGATAGGGAGCCTTATGATGCCACTCAAGGGGGGATGGTAGGCACCAATGTTGGAGGAAGCCGTGAGAATGATGAACCGGTCCACTTTGGAGAGAGCGAGCCGCAGTCAACCTCATGGTGGAGTTTCCTAGCGCCGTCCAATTCCATAGCATCCGTATCAACAATCGGAAGCAACTTTGATACGGTTGTAAGCGTGTACAAGGGCGATAGCCTTAAACAGCTTGTGCCTGTCGCATGGAACGACAATGGTCTAGGCTCTCTCCAGAGCTTTATAGAATTCGAGGTAGAGAAGGGAGTCGCGTATAGCCTTGCAGTTGGGGGCAAAGAATCTCAGGAGGGACAGATCATAGTGAGCGTTAATTTCGACGCGCAACTAATGCTCAGCGAGGCAACCGAAGCTAGTAGCGATATTCAATTTTCTAACTCAAGCAATGCATGGCGAGCAGTTCGCTCTGTTGCCTCAGACGGGGAGGACTCGATTCAAAGCGGATTTCTGCGTGCTGGACAGGCAAGCACGATAAGCGTCGAATTGGAAGGCCCTTCAGTATTATCTTTTCTTTGGAAAGTTGATAGCGAAGAGGACTACGATTTTCTTCATTTCGAAGTAGATGAGGAATTGCAACAGAGATTAAGTGGGTTCACTGGATGGCAAAGAGTCGAGAAAATTCTCTACGGTGGATTGCACACGATATCTTGGAGCTACGAAAAAGACGAGACAATAAGTTCTGGGGCAGATGCTGGCTGGTTGGATAAAATAGAAAATCTGCCACTTCTTGACAGCGATGGGGACGGCGTCCCTAACATTGTGGATCAATTCCCAGAGGATCCTTCTGAGGCTATAGATACAGATGGCGATGGCATTGGGGACAACACTGACCCATATCCTAATTCCATTCAGACCGATATAGAGTCTGAGGGTAGCATTCAAATCCCCACTTCATGGAGTTCAGATGATCTACTTGAGTGGAAATCCTTTCGGAATCAAGAGGGTTCCATACAAATACACATCAAGAATAGAGAACAGCCGATCGAATGGATTTTGGGAGTAAAGGATTTAGATAAATTGAATCGAATCCTAACAGGAGAATTGTATGCGCTGGAGTCTCGAGAGAATCAGTATTGGAATTATCTTAAAAAGCCAAAGGCACCAGCTCTTTCTTTTGGGAATCATGAAAGTGAATCTTTGTATTTCGCGAAAATGTCGGGGGAAATGACCATCATTTCTGGTGATATAGAATACGAAAGGGAACAGCGAATTCAAATATGTTTTGATGGCACAAATTGCTGGGATATCGTATGCTACGTAAGCAAAGAAGTAGCAACAACTGCTGAGCGTGAGGAGCTTGAAGTTGTTATCGGGTCGGTTATGTCAGATCGGATTAAGAATTTTGACGCGGATTCTGATGGTGATGGGCTTTCAGATTTTGATGAATCAATTCACTACGGTTCGTCTCCGGAAAAAATCGATTCAAATTTGGAAGGGTTCAGAGATGGTGAGATTGCTGATTTAGGTGGTGATCCTCGCGATGATCTTAGCGGCCTATTTGAACTTTTGAAAACGTCTCCATCCAGAATAGATTTGTTCTCGGCAGTAGATATCGCTGCTGCTGAGGAGTCTGCTAAGCTGCTTGGCCAATACGATGTCACTTCAAACCCCTCTTTATTCAATCTTTTTACTGAGACTGAGGTCAACGCGGCGGAGGCGATGGCTAGGACGCTTGGCCAACAGGATGTCACCGCGTCGCCTGAAACGTACGAGCTGGCGACAATGGCCCAGATGAGTGCTGCTGCCGAAGCTGCACGCACCATCGTCAATGTATCGGCCCGTGTAGCACTTGGAGAGGACGAGATAGTCACTCCAGGCTTTGTGGTTCTGGGCGAGCAGAAGAAGATGCTTATACGAGCAGTTGGGCCGAAGCTCGCGGATTTGGGTGTTGGCAGTCCGCTTCCCAATCCAACAATGAGTATTTATAAGTCTCGAAGGGATGGCAACCCGCCGGATTTAGTAGCTACGTTTGATGATTGGAAGGCTGATAATGACAATGTCGCGGAGATTGTAGCTGCGATGAACTCCGCTGGAGCCTTTCCGCTAGAGCCGACTGAAACTTTCCAGGGAAGCCCTTTCATGACTGACGATACCAGTAGCGCTGCTGCCCTTGTTAATCTCGATGTAGGGGTTTACACAGTACAGGTCAGCTCGGCCGACGATGGTGTGGGCGAGGTGTTGGTTGAGGTGTATGAGATAGCGGAGTAACGGGAAAAGCGTCGTCAGGCCACCTCCCCAAGATGCTCCACTATTCGCTCACTTCAGCGGCGCCATCCTGCCGTTATTCGTACTCAATCTCGCAGGAAGTTTGCTCCTTGTTGAGGCACGGAGACATGCTAACGGCTTTACCTCAGAGCAGTATGCCTTTAATAATCCTCAGACACAGATAACCGCACAAGCATATCGTCATAAGATCCCTCAGAAAAGCTCCAGCTTACAGTCTGTGTTTCACCTACTGTCTCAACAGATTCGTACATTCCAATACTCGATAAAGTATTCCAAGTTTTGCCTTTATCAACTGAGGCTTCTACAATGACGATGGCTTCGCTAGCGTTATTATTCTTATGGTAAACGATAGTGATAGATTTTGAACTGTACGAGATTTGGAGAAGGTTGTCGCTGTCATAGTTCTCGGTCCCACTGATTCCAAGTGCGTAATGAACAAAATTTGGGATTGTGTCCCCATTGTAGTCATCAGCCGGAAGGCGTTTTGACTTTGAATCTCCAAATTCTGTATACTGCCAATTCGCGAAGCTCTTCGCGTTAGAATTTTCGTTTTCCAGAACCGTTAATTGATAACCGTCTTCGAATCCCAAAGATTGAAGTGACTGAGCGTTTTTCAGTGTATCTAGCTCGCTTGAACCAAGATATATTTTTGCGTCGTTAACAGGGATTCCGGATCCTGAATGAATTTTTTCCCTTAACGTTAGCAGGGAATCATTACCATAAGCCGAAATATCGATAATATCCCTTCCGGAAACAATTGCTTTGAGAGTATACAGCGGCCCGGTACTTGAAGGTGTGTGGGTGCCAGCTACTTTGATTTCGTTTCCAAATTTGCCGTTTTTGGAAATAGCTGTCAAAAGCACTTCGTGAGGAATACCATCTTCCAGCCCAGAAATATCTAAGCTGGTGGCCGTGGGGTCGGAAGATATTGGACCAGAAATCCAGTTGCCATAATCATCTCCAGATTCCCGAAAAGACAAAAGCACGTGGCTAAAATTAGGATCTTCTGGGTTTATCCAACTAACCGAAAGCTGCTCAGAACCCTCCGCTACTACAATATTCTCACGATCGAGGACGGGCGATGACCCATAGCGAAATGTGAATACGGTATTACTATCAGCCCAGTTTCCAGCCAAGTCTTCGTTACGGTAAACGAATTTGTAACTCTCTCCTTCTTCTAAGCTGGAAAGATCCACGGCCCAACTGTTAGTGCCTCTCGATAGAGAGTCAGAAACTACGTTCATGTAATCAGTACCAATAGATACATTTGCCATTCCTGCCCCGCTGAGGTTGTCCAATGCTTCATCCCATGTAAAAGCAAGCGAAGATGGATCTTCGATCCAATGACCGGTTTGGTGTGTTTTTTCTTTAAGATTCAAGGGCGGGGAAGGAGGAGTCTCATCGAAACCGTAACCCGTCTCATCACGCTCGATCACAACCTCGCTTTGTTCTTCATTATCAATAGCCTGAATTCTCATTTGATAATAACCCTCGCCCTCAGGAGCACTGAAAGAGATTACGCCTGAAACGTTTTTACCGGATGCGACTGTTGTAGAGAACTCTTTCCAGTTGCCCCATTCATTTTCTTTCGCCGCGAATCTATAATATAGTTTTACAGACTCAACTTGTTTGTCATCGCTAGCTATGAATGGGATATCAAAGGGAGCTTTACCATGATTCCCCCCTTTCCAGTATAAATAGTTTTCTTTTATCTCTTCATCTTCATTAACTTTGTCAGGGCGATTTCCACCGTAACCACCGGTACCACGAAATTGAAAATTGGCTTCAGGTGTTTCATCGATTTCTAAAGGTTGCGAAACCGATGAACCGATTTTCAGTATTCCCCAGATAGAGAAAGAAGGTAGAGTGAAGCTTGCTTTTCCGTTGGTCTTGGTGAAAGAGAGACTAACGGGCGTTGGAGACTCCACTGTCATCCAAGAGAGCTTAACATCCGATTCGCTGAATCCAGTTGGAATCTCAATTTCACATGAGACAGCGGCGGTGTCGTTCATCGACTGATCGTCGACGTCACTTGTTAAATTTATATCTTTATTAACCATGTGGTACACCATCGAACCGTCGTCATCTTTGTATGCATAGAGGTGTACCAGTCGCGAAAGACCTTCGCTTTCGAAGTCCCAATCAATGAACTCGTCTACGGTAGAAGACCAAGTAGTTTGATATTCCGAAAGGAGCGATAGGTTGCTAGACGTCACTTCCCAGTTGTTGCCACTTGTATTCGTCGCGGCATTGCTATAGTACAGGTTCCCAATGTTCTGGGATATAGAGATAGCTTTCCCTGCCCCAACTGTAGTTGAGCCATCTGATGCAAAGTGGTCGTCAAACGTTCTAGAGGCGCTTTTATCTTCGCCATCTTCGTCAAGATCGGCAATCAGCCCGAAACCGATTACGATGCCTCCGTCATTTAAGTAGGAATTGAGTTTTTCCACTTGAGAGTCCGTCAGCATGCGGGCGTTCGGCAAAATCACTGCCTTGTAGCTTGATAGATCGGTCGATGAAAAAGGGTCAATTCCACCACGCTTGGATGGATGTCCAGCAAAGATGACATCGTGGCTTCGATGAGCATCATTGAGAAGCATTATTATACCCCTGTATCCTGGTGTGAATCCTCCAGTATCTTCTATTTCGAACGCCTCGTTGTATACGATAGCCACTTCTCCCGCGTCATCAAGATTGAACAATTCGTAATGGCTTCGGGCGAATCGGAGATCGTCTGCTATCAAGTCGATACGTGCGTCGCTGTTAAGGTATTCTTTCCAGCCATTAGCGATTTGGTAGATGCCACCAGCAGCAAAGCACTCAGCTAGGAAGACGCGACTCAGCTCCGTCAAACGATAGTCTCCCCACGGATCGTTAGAACCGTTGAACTTACCAGTGTTGGCGGGGAAATTCCATGACCAAAAACGTTTATCAAAGTTACGGATGTTTTTGTAGGCGTGGTCTAGATTATAATAAGGATAGCCAAGGTCATCAAGAAATGTTTCAGCTACACCAACGTCGAAAAGGTCGATCAAATCCCATTGGCGCGCGTTCATGTATCTATTCGCACCAAAGTAAATATTAGCCGAGTACGTATTCTTCGCATAAGCGCGAATCTCGGACGTCCAGTCTTCGAAGAATTGACGCTCGACCATTATAATATTTTTTTTCCAAGCTTTCCAGAGGCCATCGCTTGGGGGATTATTATTCAAAGATTCGCTGCTCGTATAATTACCCCCAGCTTCAGTTTTTAGATATGCTCGGTAGTTGAATGAAGAAATATTGGCAACGCCCATTTCCGCAAGCTCTTGGCCATCAAAATTATTGTAGAGGTAGGTTCTGAATTGCTCGATTATTTCGTCATCAAAACTGAGCGTAATGAGACTAACAGCTGCACCGTCCAGAATAATATATTTCGCCCCGAGATCAACGGCGGTTTTGCCAGCTTCTATCATGTAATTTTTAAAAGCGCTACGTGTGATATTGAACCCGCCATATGTCCCATCGAGATCCATTGTCCTGCCAGAATTACCCAAAGCTGCTACAGCTTTTTCGGATTCTATATTCCCCAAACCATGGTACGCCGCGTAGCTTATTTTTCCAGCTTCCCACTCATCAATCCATGCGCTAATTTGTTTCTTTCGGTTCTCTGAAATATAACTGTCAAACCAGCCGAAGTCATCAAATACAACGCTAGGCTTGGCACCATTCGAGTACACCGGTCGTGGACCAAAAACAGTCAGAGCGTCTCCCGGCTCACCTGGCAGGGCATTTGCCCTTACCGATATAAATAGGAAGAATCCAAAAATGCCGATTATTATCCTCATGACTCTACTAAACTACTCACTAGTGTCCAGTTAAGGAGCTTTCTGAAGTTTGTAAGTCAATGGGTATCATAGTGAAGGGGAGATATTTGGATGTTACGCATTTGAATTGGATTTCGTTGATCTGGGACCTTGTTGAGACTGGCGACCATGAATGTCGGCCGTCCTGTCTTCTCTCAAATTCTCGATGTGATCTATCGGGCGCAGTTCGATCGCTGCGTATCCAGCTATCCTATGCCCAGGAAAAGCAAGAGCTTTTCGGCAAGGGATCAGTTTCTGTGCATGGTCTTCGCCCAGCTGACTTTCCCAGAGAGTCTGCGGGACATCGAATCGTGCCTTCGCTCCCAGGCCAGCCTGCTCTACTCGATGGGCATCCGCGGCCAAGTGAGCCGTACCAATCTCGCCTAGGCCAACGTGCATCGCGTCTGGCGGGTCTATTTCGAGCTCGCTCAGGTGCTCATCCGCAAGGCGAGGGGGCT
>CAZFUD010000142.1:0-10747 GCA_964521705.1 uncultured Opitutaceae bacterium
CTCGTGGCCCGAGGAAAATCGATCTTGCTCATTAGCAGCGAGTTGCCAGAGGTAATCGGCATGAGTGACCGGATACTCGTCATGAAAGAAGGCAAAGTCATGGGCGAGATCGAGGACGCCCAATCAACCTCGCAAGAGACCGTTCTCGCTCTCGCTTTGAAGGAATGAGCACAGAGCAACGCGTAAGACGATTTCCCACCGTTTCCCTAGGCGACTACGGGATGTTGATCGCTTTGCTGGCCCTATGTCTTCTGTTCAGCCTGTTGACGCTTAAACGACAGGCAGGCACGGGACCAACGGCTGAAGCCGAGATGGTCGGAGTCGTGCTCGATCGGATCTCCGGTAGCGAGTTGGCTCTAATCGTTGGGGCCTCCAATACGGACTCCGAAATCCTGGCCCGCAATGTCTATCAGCAGGTAGTGTCTTCAGGCCGCGATACGGTTAGGCTCATAGTTGGAACGCCCCGTGATTTGCGTTTGGGGCTCGATGAAATGGCTGCCAATGGCCAAGCGCTCGGTGGCATCGTGACGAGCGGTGACGCCATAAAATGGCGAGTTATCGAGCAGATTCCTATCAACTTCCCTCAATTTTCCGACTACTTGTTAGCGGTGCCATCTGAACGACTGTGGCCCGATTTCTTAAAGGCGTCCAACCTCCTAGCCATTGTCGAACGCATTGTCGTTATCGCCATTATAGCGATTGGCATGACGATGGTCATTATTACTGCTGGAATTGACTTATCCGTGGGCAGTTTGATCGCTCTTTCCGCCGTTCTGAGCGCGACGGTAGTTAAGAAGTTCGGGGGAGCTGATGCTCCCGATTGGTCGGTTGGCCTTGGCTTCCTTGTCGGGACTTTGAGCTGCGGACTTATCGGCTTGTTCGCCGGCTCTCTCGTGCATCGATTTAAGGTGGCAGCCTTCATCGTTACTCTAGGCATTATGATGATGGCTCGCGGTCTCGCGTTCATGAGCACAGGCGGCTTTTCCATCGATCAGGTGCCGAATTCGTTCGTCTGGTTGGCCCAGGGTTCTATCTTAGGCGTCCCGAACACCATTCTCCTCTTGGTCCTTGTTTATGGGTCGGCCCATATTTTTATGACCCACACCCGCTTTGGCCGCTACATCTACGCGGTCGGCGGCAACGCGGAGGCAGCCCGTTTGACCGGAGTCCCAGTTGGGGGAGTGATATTACTGGTCTACACCATCAGCGGCTTGTCGGCCGGGCTAGGTGGCTGTTTACAAGCTTCTCTGGTTAGAGCGGCTGCCCCCAATATGGCCAATATGTATGAGCTCTATGTCATCGCTGCCGTAGTCGTGGGAGGTACCAGCCTATCGGGCGGGTCTGGCCGCGTTTTCGGCACGCTAATCGGAGCCTTCATAATCGCCGTGATACAAAATGGGATGAATTTGATAGGGATTCAGAGCTACACCCAGATGTTCACCCTCGGTGGCGTTATCGTTCTCGCTGTGCTCCTAGACAAGGCCCGGCAAAGCGGAGGAATTAGACAGCTATTCAGTAGAAACTGAGTTCTGCTGGGAAGAATCGCTCATAGTCCCTCGGTCTGCACGAGATAAGCGATCTCCAACCGAGGCAATAATCGCTTGCCAGAGTGGTGTAGTGGGCGTCAGTTTCCTATTGTGTATCGTTTCTCCGCATCCCGTTTTCGATCGATTTCAAATGGCCTCTTAGCCTGGACATTTGCCGTTATCTCGCTGACCTTGCTGGTTTCGTGTTCCGACAGGGGAGCCGATCAAGGAAGCGATATCCAATCTAAGGGGAAGATCGGCATGACCTGCATGGCGTTAACGAATCCTTTCTTCAAGTTGATCGCCAATGTTATGGAGGAAGAAGCCGCTAAATATGGATACGAACTGGTGGCCCTGGATGGAGCCAACGACGGAGCTGCCCAAAACGCCCAGATTTCGGATTTCATTGCCCAAGGGTATGATGCCATTTTCTTGAATCCCGCGGATTCCAAAGCGGCGGCTGAGGGCGTTCGAAAAGCCCACGCCGCAGGCATACCTGTATTCACATTCGACATTCAAATCGACGACGACGAAGTGAAGCAAATGGTGACCTCGCATATTGGCAGCGACAACTTTCAAGGAGGTCAGCTAGCGGCCAAGAGTATGATCGAAGCGACTGGGGATCGCGGGCAAATCGCGATCGTCGGATTGCCGGAAGTGACGTCCTGTATACTGAGAGTCGAAGGATTCAAGGATCAGCTCAAAAAGAGCGGAAGCCAGCTGGAAATCGTAACGGAACTGAATGGAAAAGGTAGCCGCAACGAAGGCTTCGCCGTAACCAACGACATTCTTCAGGTTCATCCGAATATCTTAGGAATCTTCGCCATCAACGATCCTTCCGGATTGGGCGCCTACGCCGCCATCGACAAGGTGAACAAGACCGAGCAAATCACAATAGTCGCTTTCGATGCATCGCCAGCTGGCAAGCAAGGCGTTTTCGAAGGCAAGCTCTTCGACACGCCGCAACAATTTCCCAGAAAAATGGCTGTAGGAACGGTGGAGTCCTTCATCAAACATTTGGAGGGAGAGACCGTGGAGAAAGCCATATTCATACCGTGTTCACACTATCGATACGAAACCGCGGCCAACGATCCGACTCGGGTTAGCGAACAATGGTAATGGGATTGGCCAATCCTTGAAGTGACAATTCTCCCGTAGCGGAATGAAATCGCTCATTGAAAATTCTTGTCTGAAACTGGAAAAGGTCCGCGAATCGATCGCGGAAGTAATCGTGGGGCAGGAGCCCTTGGTTGACCGACTGCTCTTAGCATTGCTTTGCGATGGCCACGTTCTCATAGAAGGCGTGCCTGGGGTGGCGAAGACGCTTGTGATAACCACCTTGGCCCAGTCGATGAAGGCCAGCTTTAGCCGGGTTCAATTCACTCCGGATTTGCTGCCCAGCGATTTAGTTGGTAGTTTGGTTTACGATCCGAAGGAGCACACTTTCACAGCTGAAAAAGGGCCTGTATTCGCTAATTTACTACTAGCTGACGAAATCAATCGCGCCCCCGCTAAGGTGCAAAGCGCGTTGCTCGAGTCCATGCAAGAGAAGCAGGTGACATTGGGGAAGGAAACATATCGTTTGCCTCACCCGTTTCTGGTACTGGCAACGCAGAATCCGATAGAGCAAGAGGGTACTTATACTCTACCGGAGGCCCAAGTGGACCGATTCATGTTCAAATTGAAAGTCGGCTACCCAAGCATGGAAGATGAACATCAGATTATGCGTCGCATGGCCCGTTCGGCTCCCAAAACGAGTGTGGAGCCGGTTATCGATCTGCAGGACATCCTAGAAATACGCGGGCTGCTCGACAAGGTGTTCATCGACGAGAAGGTTGAGAGGTACATACTGCGTTTAGTCGACGCGACGCGTAATCCGTCAACCTACGGGATTGATATTTCCCGCTATCTGCGTTTTGGCGCTTCACCAAGGGCTACAATCTTTCTATCGCTCGCTGCTCGGGGGCTAGCGATGCTCAATCAACGCGAGTTCGCCGTCCCGCAGGACATAAAAGACGTTGCCGGGGATGTTCTCAGGCATCGAATGGCCCTTTCGTATAGAGCGGAAGCGGAAGGTCTTACTTCTGACGATCTTATTGAGAAGATTCTGAATACCGTTCCCATCATGGAGGAATGAGCCCCGTCGAGGATAGACGACTTGATCTGCTAGAGCTTAAATGTCGGCGTCCAGTCGAGCATTTGTTAGCGGGCGAGTGCCGAAGCGTATTCAAAGGGCGAGGAATTGAATTCGAAGATGTAAGGCCTTATACGCCAGGAGACGACGTGCGTTCCATGGATTGGAAAGTAACCGCTCGGACAGGCGTTCCTCACGTTAAACGATACGTGGAGGAGAGGGAGCAGATGTTTTACCTGATGGTTGACCTTTCGGCATCCACATTGAGCGATACTGGAAAAGCCAAGCGAAGGACGGTAGCGGAATTTTGCGGATTGCTGACGCTTTCCGCGCTGGCGAACAACGACCGGGTCGGCTTGATAATGTTCACTGATAGGGTAGAGCTGATTGTGCCCGCATCGAAAGGAAGGCAGCAAGGCATGAGAATCCTTGACGCCCTCTCGGGATTCGTGCCGAAAGGGTCGGGCACACGAATTGATGTTTCCTTGGATACCTTTGGCCATCTAGCTCGAAAGCGTTCGGTAGGATTCGTGATATCCGACTTTCTGGCCGAAAACTATGAGCAAGAGCTTTCAGCAGCGGGATTCCGGCACGATGTAATCGCGGTCAATCTCTTTGAAGCTATTGAGCTAGAAGCACCGAGATCTGGAATGGTCCGTATTCGTGATGCGGAGACAGGAAAATTGGATGTTGTAGACTTTCAGGCTGCTCAATCGAGGAGCAGGTTGGCCAAAATAAGGGAATTAACCTTGGAGTGCGGCGTGGATCTGATCAACCTTGAGTCTGGTGGCGATTGCGTAGCGGTTCTTTCCGAATTTTTCAAGTCGAGGCAGCGTATGGCAGCAGATGAAACGGGAGGCTAGGGCTGTGTTCATGAATGTAAAACCTGCTTCCATATCGGCCATTTTCGCTCTGGTCCTGATGAATCTAGCATTCTCCGATACTCCCTCAAGAGATGATAATGCCATTGTGAAGGTCGAATCTCGGCTGGATACGTCTAGGAGTTACGTTGCGGGTAATATTATCGAGTTAGCGGTAATCGCTATCAGCCGTTCTTATTTGGATTTGTCATTGCAGCCTCCTGTCCATCCGCATGCCCGATTGCTGGAAATTCAACCATTCCCCACAAGCCAGAATGAGGAGGGGCTTTTCCAGAATCAGTGGATTGTTCTTTATCAAATCGGGAGGTCGGGTTCTCTCGTCTTGGAAGGGGGCAGCATTCTCTTAAGTTCCGAACCGGAGTCGGAGGGCAATATGTTGCCGGAAATCTCTTTCAATGTTGCGCCCATCGGGAAGGATCCTTTGGGTGACTCCCCCGAGAGCTGGGTCGATGAAGCGAGTTCGATTGGCTTCCTAGGCTTCTTTGGCATAGTTGCTTTAGTGGCGATTGGAATAACCGTGTATTTGGTCTTCCAGTATTTTTTCAGGAGGAGGATCAAAAGGATACCCGAGCGGGCTGAAACCTCTGTTCAGGCTATCGCCAGTCAGCTACAGGAGGGCCTAGAGAAGGGGGATTTCAAGCCAGAAGAACTTGAACGGTTTTTGCATGAGTATCAGTCCAAGTGTTCGGATCGATTGGTGGCTTTGATTGAAGCGACCTTGTATTCCCGGAACCTCCCAATCGACGAACTGATGAGGCATCTAAAGAAGGAGTTTGCGGAATGAGTTTCGCCTTTCCCTGGGCTTTCCTACTCTTGCCTTTCGCTCTTTGGGCCGTTTTTCGTGGGAGTGGAAAATCGGGCACGACTGTGGCCTCCCTAACGCAATGGGGTAGCTTTAAGCGGGGCAAAACCCGCTTTCTTTGGATACAAAGGGCTTTAGAAACGATCTTCTTCACGGGACTCATTTTTGCCTTGGCCCGTCCGCAAGCGGGAACGAGTGAAACAGTGGAGGAGGCGGAGGGGATCGCTATTGAACTACTGGTAGACGTTTCCAGCAGCATGGATCGATCTATTGAAGTCCCGGGAGAGGGAGTGAAAACGCGAATGGAAATAGCCAAGGATCTTCTGGAGCGATTTATTGCTGGCGATGGCGAACGCCTCGCCGGGAGACCAGACGACCTCATTGGATTGATCAGCTTTGCTCGCTATGCCGACACGCGAAGTCCGCTTACTTTCGGCCACGAAGCCTTGGTGCAAATCGTGAGGGAGCTGGAGATACAGGACCGACCAAATGAAGATGGAACTGCCTATGGTGACGCGCTCACCTTAGCCTGCGCAAGACTGGAGAAACTGGACGAGTTGAAATCCCTGAATGCAAGCAGGCAGCTGACGGATATACAAAGCCGTATCGTTATTCTTCTGACAGATGGCGAGAATAACTCGGGCAACCATCTGCCTTTAGAGGCAGCTGGATTGGCCAAGCTATGGGGCTGTCGCGTGTATTCGATCAGCTTGGGTGATTCGAACGACCTGGGGGAGCTGGAAATCGCTGACGAGGGGGAACGCTTTTCCAATGCGGAACTGACTTTGCAGCGTATTAGCGAGGAAACAGGCGGGGTCTTCAGGAGAGCCACGGGCTATGAGTCCTTACTTTCAATCTACGAAGAGATCGATGAGCTAGAGCGCACTCAGATAGAGACACGATCCTTCACCGTTGTGTCGGAATGGTATTGGGCGCCTCTCCTTGGGGCCGCGGTTTTTCTGCTGATCGGTATCCTAACAAGAATGACTTGGTTGAGAGTAGCGTGATGAGATCCTTCGTTCTACAGTGGCCATGGGCCTTAGCGCTTTTGATAGCGATTTTCCCGCTAGCCTGGCTTGCGGTAAATGCTCATAGCCAGCGACGATTGATGAGATCAAAGCTGGGAGGAAGTACAGAAGGCAATTGGAATGCTAAAGATTGGCTATGGATCGGTGTATTCGTTCTTTTAACGCTCTCCCTAACCCGTCCAGGTTATCAACCCCAGCGATATTCGATAGAGCAGTCAGGGCGGGATGTCGTTTTCGCGTTAGATGTTTCGCGTAGCATGCTGGCTCGCGATGCCTACCCATCGCGGTTGGAAGCGGCTAAGCAAGGCATTCGAGACTGCCTTGATGGATTCGAGGGAGAACAAGTGGGTCTCGTTATTTACGCTGGAAGTTCCTCAATCAGTTGCCCGCTCACGACGGACTACGACTTTGTCCGCTACATGCTTTCTCAGATTCAGCCTCGTAGTGTAGAGTTTGGAGGCAGTCTCCTCCTGTCGGCCATCGAAAAGTGCGTTGACCAGGTATTAAGCTCAGAAAGGCGTGGGTTTCAGGATATAATCCTGCTAACGGATGGGGAAGACCACGGTCCTGGAATTGAACTGGTTGCCCGAAGGATAGAGCAGAGCGAGGCAAAATTGCTGGTAGTGGGGCTGGGAGATTCGCAATCCGGCTCGCGAATTCCTATTTTGAACGAGGAGGGCGAAACGATTCCGTTAAAGCACAAGGGGGAAATCGTCTACACTCGGCTACGGGACACGGAGCTGGGAAAGCTGGCAAAGTTGTCGCCAGATGGCCAATACATCAATGCTGGAACGTTGCCATTCCATTTGGGCGAGATCTATCAATCGTTTTCGCAAGACAAGGAGCGAATTGCTACCGGGAATGAATCAGGCTACGTGATCTACAAAGAGGGGGCGTTTTTCATTTTGCCGATGGCCTTGCTCTTGGCGCTAATAGCAAAATCGGATTTGCGGATCCTAAACGGCGCCACCACCAGCCAGGCTATCCTGATAGCGGTTGCCTTCGCGCCTTACAACCTCTGGGCTGAAAATGAGGATTCGATCGAGGCTAGATTCTCGTCGGCCAGCGAAATGCTAGAGCAAGGAGACTTCGCGGAATCGGAGATGGCCTTTAGGGAGCTGGTAGAGGTTCTAGAAAGTTCCAGCACGGGTTCAGCGAACATGGCAGCCTCGTTATTCAACCAAGGTTTAAGTCGTTTGAAGCAAGCTGAAGAGCTGTCGGGTTCCTCTCCCCGCGATGCTTTAGATGTGGCTCGAGAGGCTCAAGGATTGTTTTTCGAGGCAGCCCGATACCGCCCAGATTTCGATAGAGCGGGAGCCCGTCTCGACGAGGTGGCGGGGGTACTAGAGCTCTTACAGGCTCGGGTACGCGATGAAGAAAAGCGGGAGCAGGAGCGAGACGAGCAAATCGAAGCGCTCTTGCAGCGAATCCGTGAACTGCGCGACGAACAAGCAGAGTTAAGGAGGATGGTTGAGAGGTCGGATGTCGAAAGGCGTCCCGCCCGCCCAAATAGGTTTTCGAGATCGACGCCCAATGAGCAAGCAGTTCCGGACAATGCTGATGCGAAAGGGAAAGCCTTCGCCAAAGACCAGGCGATATTGCGGCAGGAAGGCTTGTCTGTAGAGGAGGAGATGAGGAATTTGGATGTCGAGTTTTCAATGGCCAGCGCACTATCGCATGACAACTCAAGCGAATCGGTCCAAACCGTTATGCGGCAACCGATGAAATTGATCGAGCGAGCCTTGGAAGCCCAAAAGGAGGCTGAAGGGCTATTGCCCCAATGGCGATATTGGATATCAGCTCGGGCCCGCCAATCGGAGGCTATCGATCGTCTCCAGGAGATTCTGGATCTATTCGCGTCCAACAACGAAGATGAGGGCGAGGGAGATTGGGGTGAAGAAGATTGGGAAGAATTTATGGATACAGATCCTGGTGAAGCTGTTGCCGCATCCATGCCGATGAAAGGGGAGTTCCGCAAAGACGCCATGATGCAGCCGCTGCCCACTCCAAATTTCTCGGCTGAGGACATTCTGATGGAGGAGAAAAGCAGCCAGCAATTCAGGGAGGAGCAACGGGCCAAGGCTAATGCCGGAAAGGTAGAAAAAGATTGGTAATGCTTTTATCTATTAGAGGTTTCCCGCTTGGAGTAGCCCTCGTTCTTATAATGATGAACGGGATATCTGAAATTAGGCTCTATGCCCAAGATTCGGATACTTTATCAGAGAACTTGAAACTGGAGTTTCGAGAGGCCAGTTGGTTCGCTGGGGAAGTGGCTACCGCGTGGGTGCTCATCTCTAGCGGCGAATCCCCGGAGATTGAGCCTGTGGGTGACCAAGGAGACGTGCGAATTGTCGGAATGAGAGTTCTCGAATTGGAAAATGACGATCGCGGCGATTTCCTAGGTGTCATAGAATTTGCTCCAAAGCGAGCTGGCATCCGGGTTTTTCCTCCCATTGTTGTAAAGGACGGCGATACGCTTGCTCGGACGGTATCGAGGCAGATCGTGGTCGGGAAACCTTATAAGACGGATGCCATGTCCTTCCAGGTGGAAGCCAGCAAACGAGTTGTCTACGAGGGAGAGCCCCTGAAAGTGTCTTTCGAATGGCGTTGCGATTTGCCGATGAACCTAATTCGCCATGTGCAATTGTATCCAGAAATTTTCAACAATCCTGATATAGAGATAATTGTTCCTCGTAGCGATGCCCCTGAGGAATCGCAATTCGGAATACCCGTATCCGAGCGTAGAGTGATAGCACAGCGTTTTGCAAAAGGCAACCGGTTCCCGGAAAACCTTGGCGTATTAAGATTCGACTTGTACCTGCGATTCCGAGCGCCCGGCACTTATATGCTACCGAAAACCCGTTTGCAATGCTCCAGGCTCTTGGAGGACGACGCTCAATCGAACCGGTACGCAGCTTATTTCAACAATGCTCTTTTTGAGAGAGTCGACAGTTCTTCTCCGCACGAGTGGATCTACGCGGACTCAGATCCATTGGAAATCGCCGTTCGACCATTGCCTGGCGAAGGGAGACTCGATTCTTTCAGCGGGATATTCGACCCTCAGTCCATAAGCGTTTCAATAAGGCCACCGACAGCTACCGTCGGACAACTGATAGAGATACAAATCGATGTTAGATCCGACGTATGTTCGGAAATGCTACAGATACCGGACATGAGTCATCAATCGTCGATGAGAAACCGGTTTTGGGTAGCCCAGGAAGCGAATGAGATCTGGAGATCGGACGGCAGGCGATTCGTGGTGAAAGCCCGTCCCTTGACCACTCAGATCGTTGCCTTTCCCAGTTTGTCGTTCCAGGTCTTCGATTCTAACGCGGGTTCTTATCGTTTGATAAATACGGAGACTCTTTCGTTCGATGTGGGGCCTCGAGATGGATCAACATTCTTTCCGATGGAAAAGATTCCAGGGGCCCAAATTTCGATTGCCGCAACAGCTGAGGGAGTATGGCATAATCAAAGAGACACGACCATGGGAGATGTTCTAAACGGGATAATCAATGCCTTAGCCAGCGGAGTCTGGCTGTGGTTTGGACTGGGACTGCTAATCTTCGGACTAGGGGCAGCATGGGCCAAAGAGGCTCGTCGACGTTCCCATGATGCGGATTACCGCCGTAAGATCGAAGCAATTGAAAGCTTTCGTAAAACTGTATCCAGAAATTCAAGCGACTTCGAGTCATTGCGTCAATTGGTAGGCGATTATTTTGGAACTCCAAGCCAGGCTTTGACTGCGAACGACGTGGGCGCGCTTTTAGAAAAGGCCTTCTCCGACGACAAACTTATTGGAGAGATCAAAGATGAAATCGATGCTCTTGATTTGCCCAATTATCAAGAGGAGCCCATCGCGGCGGAACGCTCGAAATCAGTGAAAGAGATCGGCGGCAATTTAATACGGCTATTGAAAGGAAGCGCAATTATCCTGCTGGCAACAGGATGGTTTGGCGGTTCGGAAGCTCAAGCCAACACTTGGAAAGAGGCGGAAAGCCTATTCGCGGAAGCGCTGAAAATGGCTGAGTCGGCGCCCGATATCGAGCAAGTAAATGCCAAATTCGCGGAAGCGGCATTAGCTTACGAACGCTCAGCCAATGATGGAATTCGACCGGGAGTTTCCTGGTACAATGCGGGCAATGCCTGGTTTCAGGCTGGAGAAGTGGGTCGCTCGATTGCTAACTACAAGCAATCGCTTTCCAGAAGACCTCTTGACGAACGCGTTTCCGGCAGTCTGCAGGCGGCTCGAGGCTTGAGGATTGATAGGTTTGCTAGCGAAGTCCGTGAGTCTGTTGTGTCGCATTGGGGAGTGGGGGCCGCTTTCTCAGTGACATGGTTAGCAACTGCCGCCCTCATTGTGATTTGGATTCGTT
>CAZFUD010000143.1:0-10694 GCA_964521705.1 uncultured Opitutaceae bacterium
ATATCCATTTCGAACTAGTTCGGCGGCCTTACGAAACGCTCGCTCCGACCGCTGCTGAGAGCCGACCTGCAAGATGCTTCCATATCGGCGACCCACTTCGCGCATGACTTTGCCTTCCTCGATGGTCAGCGTCATCGGCTTCTCTACATAGACGTCTTTGCCATTCTTCATGGCTTCAATGGAAATCTGAGCGTGCCAATGGTCCGGCGTTCCCACGACCACCGCGTCCACATCCGAACGGGCCATCACATCCTCGTAATACTCGTATTTAGCGCAATCCCGGCCTTGCAGCTCCTTGATCTCCGCCATGGCGGGATCGAACTTGCGTGAATCTACATCGCAAATGGCCACCACTTCGACTTCTTTACTGCCAGCATGGTACTTTCGATGGCCATTCATGATCTTACCATGGCCAATCAGCCCCATGTTTATGCGGCTATTGGGCGCAGTGTATTTCGGACTAATTCCAAGCACGCTAGCCGGCAAAACCATGGGGGCGGAAATGGCGGCGGCCGACTTCAGGGATTTCTTTAAGGCTTCGCGACGAGATATTTTGTTCATCGTTTCAAACGGGTTTTCGAATTCGAGTTATCCGATCATCAAAAAGGGGCAAAGCCAATTCGCCAGAACATTTTTGGAAGGCAGTGAATTTCCCATCTGCATTCAATAACCGCTAAGGACGCAAAGAATGCCAAGCAAACCACGTTAAAGTCTTCGCGGCCCTAGGTTCTAGAGGAATCGAAGGAAACCTACTCAGCTAATGTAGCCCGGCTGCCCCTAGCCACCCGAATTGCCGACTTTGGATGACCGCTAACTTCTATACTACCGGTCCCGCTGCTTGATGGTGAGGATCAGGGATTCAGTCTTGGTGAAACCTGGCGGGGCTTTGAAACGGGCTAAACGGTTAAAACCATCGATCACTTTTTGATCGTAGACGCTGTCGCCACTGGATGCCAGAACGCGGACACCGGAAATAATACCGGTCGGGCCTAAACTGAATTGGACCTTGGTCTGCAAGGGATTAGCCTCCAACGGATGGATTTCGATGGAATTGAGAACGGCTTGCACGAGCTGGCCAAAGTAAGAGTCGAGCCGATTCTGATCGGTGGCGCTAAACGAATCTACCGCGGTTTGCGGCAGGGCGATCTGATTCGGCAGCTGATTAAGATTTTCCCTCAGGCGATCCAATTCTCGCGATAGATCGTTGTTGCGTCTAGTTTGAGGCTTTCGCTCAGGCACGTGTTGCCGGGTAATGGGGTTCGTCTTCTGGAAATCCTCGAAATTAACGACTTCGCGAACAGGTTCAGGTTCGGGATCGCTTTCAACCGGGATCGTTTCTTCCGGCCTAGGCTCAGGCTCGGGCGGCAACTCTGGAATTTCCGGGTCTGGAATGTCGTCGAGCGTTGGAAGATCTAGCTCTTCTGGAGTGTATTCGATTTGTGGGCTCGGTTCCGCTGGTGCAGCCGCCGGGGGCGAGTATAGCTCGAAAATGAGTTCCTCCGGCTCCTTTTCCAGCTGGAGCATCGATCGGATAATGAAAAAGACGATCAGGGCGAAGTGAAGACTTGCCGAAAAAATCAAAGGGCCTTTGAGATCGAAATACACCGCTTTGGATATGGGATGTTGCTGAAACGCCCTACTCCTCAGGCCGCGTAATCAAATTGATCCGCTTCAACTGGTTTTGTTTCATTAAATCCAGCAAGGTCACTACGTTTTGGTAAGGCGTATCCGCATTGGCGCGAATAGCCAGCACCGGCGGATCCGCCATCGACCCGAATCGGTTTAGCTCGTTTTCCAGCTCCAGTCTGCCTACGGGATTCCCATCCATTTGGTAGCCTGCATCCGTGACTAGAATATCTACGGTATTGGAAATCGCGGTGGCTGGAGCCTTTGAGGCTACAGGTAAATCGATTTCCATCATCTGCTCCTTCTCGATCAGAGGCGTGCTGATCATGAAGATGATAAGCAGGGCGAAACCCAAGTCGATCAGAGCGGTGACATTGAGCTCGGAATTTGCCTCCAGGGAACGCTTTCTGTGAAAGGAATGCGGCATGGCGAATCGCTAGCGGCTCTCCAACTCTATCATATCCGCCAGAGCGCTAGCGAAATTCTCTAGCTCTGTAACCAAAATCTTGGTACGCGTTAGCAGATAGTTATATCCGAAAACCGAAGGAATGGCCACGCATAGGCCAGCCACTGTCGTCAACAAGGCTCCGGAAACGCCAGGAGCCAAATTCTGCAAAGTAGCGGTCGCTTGCAAACCCACCGCTCCGAAGGCATCCATGACGCCCCACACAGTTCCCAGAAGGCCGAAGAATGGAGCCCCCGAGACGATTGTAGCCAAAAAAACCATACTGGATTCGTAGCCGAGCGCCTTGTTAGCCAAGGCTCTTTGCAGCGCGTTCTCCACATGCTCTACCCGAGCCGCCCTGAGCTGTTCGATGCTCTCGCCCGCTTTCGGCTCAATTCGATGGTAGGCCTCGATCGCGTCAGAATACAATGCAGCATAGGGCACCCGCTTAGGGGCTTTAAATGTTGCTGGAGCGTGAAGTATTGAGTTCAAGCGATGAAGCGATTGCTCGAAACCCAGATTGAAAAGCCGCAAACGCTTCAATTCCCAATATTTCCCGAGCATTACCGCCCACGCGCACACGCTGAAAAAGGCCAGGGCAAAGATGATGGCCTTTCCGGCCGGGTTACTTTGACTGAAGTAGGTGAAAACGTTTGGGCCGCCTGCGGCGACTATAACTGAGTATGCGTCCATTTATGTTGGCGTTTTAACGAGGATGAGCCGGCTTTTTCGCCGAGCCCAATTCTTTGAAACCATGGCCCATCCAGGGTTCAATAAATTTCAGTCCAAGGGGAGCAAAATTAACACTTGTTTCGCTTCTGGCAGAATTACGATTGCTCTGCTATCAAACCTTCCTCTAATTCCCTTCCCTATCTCTATTACACGACTGATTCATGGAATACGTACACCGCGCTTTAAAAGAACTGCAGGACAAACGAGGCAACCAATCCGGCAAGCACGCAATGGTCGGCTTGGATGGCTTCGTGGATACTATTATCCACCTCGTCGCCAAACGGCATGGTCTTGGCGATGACTTTTCCCGTATTGAAACGATCGAGGACTTCGGAAACCGGATCCTAGCCGCCGCTGGCAAGAGCGCGAACATCGAGATGTATCCTAAGATGGAAAAGCTCGGCGGCAATGGCCCGATCATGGCCAACGCCCTGTGCGCAACTGGATTTCCGGTGACTTACGTCGGCGCCCTCGGAAAACCCGCTGTGCACCCGGTTTTCGAGGATTTCGCCGGAAAAACCAACGCCGTCTGCGTTTCCGATCCCGGGTTTACCAACGCGTTGGAATTCAACGACGGGAAGATCATGATGGGGATCACCAACACGCTCGATAATATTACCTATGAGTCCATTCTCGAAACCATGGGAGAAGGCCCCTTCATGGACCTGCTAGCTAAGTCCAGCCTGATCTCTCTAGTAAACTGGACAATGATCCCTCGGATGAACGCGATCTATCAGGCCCTGACGGATCGTATGCTTCCCAGCCTTCCTCCAATGGATGGGGGGCGCATTTTCTTCTTCGACTTGGCCGATCCGGAAAAGCGGGCTCAAAGCGAGCTAGTCGAAGCCTTGCACGCCATCGCCAAGTTCCAGAATTTCGGCAACGTTACGCTCGGTCTAAACTTGAAGGAGGGGCAGCAAGTGAGCGACGCATTCAACCTGGGTGAAAATGGAGAAGACGACGAATCGCTGAGGCGCTTGGCAAAGAAAATCAGGGCCGAGCTCAATATTACCACCGTGGTCGTTCACCCGACTCGCTGCGCGGCTTGCGCCACCAAGACCGGCGAATGGTGTGTCGACGGTCCATACGTGGAGAGCCCGAAGATCACCACCGGAGCTGGAGACCACTTTAATGCCGGGTTCACTACTGGCCAGCTCCTGGGACTTTCACCAGAAGCCTGTCTGACGGTCGGCGTTTCGGTTTCCGGCTACTACGTACGCACGGCAATCAGTCCGTCGCTAAATGATATCGATAGTTTCTTAAGAAACTGGTGAGGATTCAAGAATGACACAAGCAGACGCCATAACCGGCAAATTATTCACTTTCGAAGGCTCGGAAGGCAGCGGCAAATCGACCCACATTGAATTATTGGCCGACGAGCTGGAGGGCATGGGGCACGAGGTCATGGTTACTCGCGAACCGGGCGGAACGGAAATCGGCGAGGAAATTCGGCACTTGCTCATCCACAATTCGGCAGGCGACGCCATGGCTCCCGAAACCGAACTCCTCCTGTTCGCCGCAGCTCGAGCCCAACTCGTGCGGGAACTGGTAGTTCCCGGTCTGAAGGAAGGCAAAATAATCCTCTGCGACCGTTTTCTTGACTCCACAACGGTATACCAAGGGGCGGCGCGCAGCATATCATCGGATCCCGTTAGCTACATCAACCAATTCGCGATCGCCGGCATCACTCCCGACCTGACCTTCATTCTGGATGTTCCCGCTGAGGAATCCATCGCCAGAGTTAAGCGCCGCGTTTCCGATCTGCCCGATCGCATGGAGCAAGAGAACGTCGATTTCTACAAAAAGGTACGGGAAGGCTACTTGCTACTCGCCCGCTCCCTGCCGGAACGGTTTCATGTCGTAGATGGCACGCGGGCCCTGAAGGACAACCAAGAAGATATTCTTAAAACAGCTCTGGAGCACCTCTAGGGAATTCTTCGAAAGTGACTGCAGGCATCGGCCAGGAATCGCCCTCCGCTCTCATCGACCGAGCGATCCAGGAGAACCGGCTCGCCCATGCCCTACTTATCTATGGTCAAAACTTAAAGGGCATCGAAGCCTTCGCCAACGAGTTGGCCAGCAAGCTCGTCGATAGCCAATTGAGCGAAGAAGGACTGGGCTGGCATCCCGATGTCTTCGCCCTTCGTCCATCAAAGAAATCTCGGATCATTTCCGTGGATGATACGCGGGAGCTCATTCGGAATATCCAGCATTCACCTCAGAAGGCGGACCGGAAAGTCGCCTTCATTCACGAAGCCGACCGCTTTAATCCGAGTGCGGCTAACGCCTTCCTGAAGACTTTAGAAGAGCCTCCGCTGAATACGAATATTCTGCTGCTGACGACGCGGCCGCACTCGCTGATGGCCACTATTCGCAGCCGATGCCAGCTATTTCGATTGCCCACAGGCGCTAACGAAATCGAGGATGCCCGTACCCTGGAGTGGCTCGATGACTATCGTTCCTTGCTATCGGATATGCTAGCCAAACAACCTTCTGGCAAAACCGCGATCCCTCACTATATCATGGGGATTTACGGGCTTATTGAAAGATTCCGCCACATCATCGAAGCCATTACCAAAGAGACGTGGAAAGACCAATCCAAGCAACTGCCAGAAGATCTGGATGATGATGAACGAATCGCCATGGAGTCGCGTATCAGCATTTCGCTACGTCACGAGTTTCTATCAGCGATTGAACAAGCAACGGAGAGCTTCACCCGAGATGCGCTCGCCAATCGACCTGAAGCTGCAAGCAAGCTCGTTAAATCCATAAAGGAACTCGAAAGAGCCAGCGGGCTTCTTCGCTTAAATTTGCGGCCCGAAACCGCTTTGGAGACCTTTCTGCTGAAGGCCCTGCGGATTTGGTCCGCCTGATTTGCTCCGACAGCGCCGACTTTGCCCAGGCGTAATTTCGCCCGCTACTAGGATCGCGGCAAATCTGGCTTTAACTCAAAACCGATTTTAGCGCTTCAGTGAGCCGGTCTACTGATGATTCGCAGGCATTGCCAGCCATAAGTCCGATGCGCCAAATTTTTCCGGCAAGCGGACCCAAGCCCGCGCCCACTTCGATCCCGTGCTCCATGAGCAGTTTCGACCGTGCCTCCGCATCATTGACTCCATCCGGTAAATACAAAGTCGTTAAAGGATTCAGTCGCTCGCCTTCCGGCACAACCGGTTCAAAACCGTAAGCCGCCATTTCCGATCGCAAGTATTCCGCTGCTCGGGCGTGACGACTCCATCTCGATTCCAAACCTTCGTCCAATATTTCCTTTAAGCCCGCATCGAGGGCGAAAACCATACTGATTGGGGCCGTATGGTGATAGCTCCGCCCGCCATCCCCATCGATATAAGAGAGAATCGCGTCCAAATCAAAATAGAAGCTCGGGGTCGGCTTCGACCGGCTCTGATACACATCCAATGCTCTTGGAGAAACGGTAACTGGGGCTAGGCCGGGAGGAACTCCCAAGCATTTTTGCGTGCCCGAGAATACGATATCCGCTCCCCATTCATCCACGTGGACCGGCATCCCTGCCAAAGAAGTGACGCAATCCATGAACAACAACGTGCCCGTCTCGCGGCAAACGTCTCCCACCCCGTTCATCGGTTGATAAACGCCGGTAGACGTTTCCCCGTTTACGAGGGCAGCGACTTTCGGAGACTCACGCCTGATTGTATCTCGAAATTCGTTTAAGTCGATCGCTCTACCCCAATCCTGTTCGACTTTGACAACACGAGCCCCTAGCTTTTCTGATAGGGCCGCCACCCTTCCACCAAATACTCCGTTCACACCGACGACGATCGTATCGCCCGGCTCTAGGAAGTTGACCAATAGAAACTCCATCCCAGCGCTGCCAGTAGCGGAAATGGGAAAGGTAACCGAATTCTCAGTGTCAAACACGGTTCGCAGCTGCGACTTAACCGATTCCATAAACTCCAAGAATCGAAGATCCAAGTGACCCAAAAGCGGTCGAGAAAGCGCTTCGAGGGCATTTTCAGATACGTTGCAGGGGCCAGGACCCAGTAAAAGCGTTTCTGATACAGTAGTACTCACGATTTGATTGAGGGAGGAAAATTTATTGTGCCTAAAACCGACCAATAAAGTTCGCATCCAGTTACATTGACAAAGGAAAAAGTGGTTAACCCGCAGAATTTGAAATCCAGGCTCGATTTATCCTATCGCTCGCTCACCTTAACATGGGCGAACCTTGATTCTCCAGAATTTCCTCCGAGCGGAAGCACGAACTCGATTCTACTCTCTCCTTCAGGGAGCGTGCGAATGCGATTTCCCCTGGACCCTTTAACACTCCAATTCAACAAATCGCTGTTCGATTCGATCTGATAATCGGCAAATGGGGCCGCAGAGAAGTTGAAATGGTTGAGCTTGGGGGGAGCCGGCTGCATTGTGCTGGGCCTGATCTGGGGGTTGCACTTTCCGATCATGAAATTCACTTGGTCTAGTTCATTCATTCTCGTAACCGGAGGAGTAAGTGTATTACTGCTGGCTGTGTTTTACCTCGTGATCGACTATTGGGGTTTCGAGAAGTGGGCCTTTTTCTTCGTCGTGTTTGGAATGAATTCCCTGTTCATCTACATGGGTAGTAAATTGATCGGCTTTCGCTTTACAGTCGACTATTTGTTAAACCCGTTCTTCCAACTGACTACTGATGAAGCGGTGCAAAACGTGATTCGATCTTTCGGAGTTATCACATTGAATTGGTTCCTGCTGTATTTCATGTATCGACAAAAGATCTTTGTTAAAATCTGAGGAGAAAAGGTCCGGAAAGGCGAGATCGCGTCTCCAAAGAAATGACCTCTGATCAAATCGCCGAAGCACAGAGAATGGCACGCAAGATGGTCGAGGCCAACCCAAAGCTGATCGGTGAGCAAGGGGATGCTATTAATGACTAATCTGTCTGCAATCTGTCTGCAATTTAGCCTGTTTTCTTCCAGTCTTTGTTAATCAACGACTTACAAAGCGAATTGGTGCCCAGGGCGAGAGTCGAACTCGCACACCTCTCGGCACTAGATCCTAAATCTAGCGTGTCTACCAATTCCACCACCTGGGCCTGTGAAATTCGAAGGGCCCAAAGAGATCGGAATTTTATAGGATGGCAACCTATTTTTGTCTGTGGGTTCTATTTAAGCCTTTCAGCGATCTCTGCTACCAGACGCTCGGTTTCTTCCCAGCCAATGCAGGCATCCGTGATCGACTGGCCGTATACGAGGTCTCTACCCGCTTCAACGCTCTGATTGCCTTCTTTGAGGTGGCTTTCTATCATAAGACCAGCAATCGCGATCGCCCCACTGGCAAATATCTGGGCTACATCCAGGGCATTCCCGCTTTGCCGCCGAAAGTCTTTCTGCGAATTGGCGTGTGAGCAGTCCATTACAATGGGGCGCTCCAAGTAGGTACTGGATAAACGTTTTCTGACCTCTTCAATCGCCGCCGTAGACAAGTTAGGGCCAGATCGCCCTCCCCTCAGGCAGACATGGGCGAAGGGGTTCCCCGTAGTTTCCAGGATACCAGGCCTCCCCTCTCCATCGCAAACAAATGCGCTGTGCGAATGACGGGCGGCTTTGACAGCATTAATAGCACTATCCAGGCTACCATCCGTACCATTCTTTATGCCAACTGGCATTTCCAAGGCGGATGCCAGCTCCCGATGAATCTGACTCTCCACCGTCCGAGCCCCAATTGATCCGTAAGCGATGCAATCGTCGAGGTAATAAGCGACAATCGGATTAAGAAACTCGGTGCCGCAGGGAACGCCAAGCCGGGAGATCTTACAGAGAAGTTCTCTAGCTCGCCGTAATCCAAACGGAGACGCGGGCAGTCCCGAGATATTTTCGTCATAAATAAGTCCCTTCCAGCCTAATGCGGTTCTCGGTTTTTCGAAGTACACCCGCATGATAACTAACATCTGATCGGCAAAGGTGTTAGCCAGGGCTCTTAGTCTAGAGGCATACTCCATTGCTGCTTCGGGATCATGTATCGAACACGGACCAGAAAGCAGGATGAGCCTTTGACGATCCTCTCCTGACAATATCCGCTGAATATCGTGCCGAACCCTGGCAACTGTCGCATCGGCATAATCCGATAAGGGCATTTCCTTTTTCAATTGGTTCGGGGGTACGATGGGCTGCGTCCTCGAGCGGGTAATTGCCAATCCCGCTGGCTGGGGGAGTATGTCTAGATTTCTCATTGATTCATTGTTGCCGTTGATAAACGCGAAAAGCCCTGGGCTCTAAATGGGTCCCAGGGCTTTTCGTCGATGTGATCGCTAAATTTTATCCGCGCTCAGTAAGCCTCTGGGAAATTCCAGAAGTAGAAAAACCAAAAACAGGCTTCAGATGTTGAGCGACGACGCATTAAGCGAGAATATTCAGCTGGATTTCCCTGAGTGTAAACCAAATTCTCGAGCTTGCCCCAAGGGGGCCGATTTTCCCGATAATTAGCTATCAACGCATCTAAGCTCTATCCTCTACGAGAGTCTCCAACGAATCCGATTGCGCATCGTAGCAAGCGTTTTTGATTATTTGAGCGCCCCCTCGGAACCTGCAGATAATTCGTGAATTCCTTTACCCGAAATTTTCCACTCGCCATTCCTCTCAAGGGACATTCTCTCGAGGGACGCTAATTTGTATGCTGGAGAGGACAACATGGAACAATACATTAGGGGTACTTGCGGTCGTAGCGATTACTTCTTCCCCGATCGCAACCGCTTCAGCCACTGATCTAGCCACCCGCCTTCCGGAAACGTCCATCAGCGGCTTAAACAGCGTCCTTGAAGCCGCTATGACCGGCGCTGATAGCCTGCAAATGAGAGACTACATCGAGCAAGACTTTGAGGGTCGCCGCTTGGTTGCCGCCGCGCCCCAAAAACTGCAACTCAGAGGGAGCGCCAACTACCGAAAGGAGTATGATTTTGAACAGGAAGAAGACGAACTGGGTGATCGATTGGCTTACTCCCTGGCCCTCTCCAAGACGGTATACCACTGGGGGGCTTTGGAAGCCAATCGGAAAAAAGGGGAGATAAACCTAGAAATGGAGGAGCTAAGCACCTTCGAAGCGTACCGAAGACTCGCCTTAGACGTCCGCAGGCGATACCTGCAAATTGTGGTGGCCAACCGTGATCTAGAACTTAACCAAAAAACCCTGGACCGGAGAAGGGCCAATCTCGAACTAGAGCAAAAACGACTCGATTCCGGAACAGCCTCAGTAGTTCAAGTATACAACTTGGAACTACAAGCGAACGCTGCAGAGCTAGATTTGCTGAAAGCCGAAAATAGCTTTAATGATCAAGTGGATGGCCTAGCTCGGTTAGTTGGATCAGATTCACAGCCAATAATCGATACGCTGCCCGCAGAAGTGCCTGAACCGTCCACACTGGACGAGCAACAGGTTGCCTCGCTTAGCGAACTTTTTGAGCAAGGTGTCTCAAAGAATCTTTCGATCGAGCAACGCCGTAAGTCCATTGACTATTATCAAGAGGATCTGCACATCACTCAGCAGCGTAATAAACCCAAATTCGGCGTTTCCCTTGGAGTTACTCAATTTGAGCTCGATGAAGCAGGGAGGAATCGAGCCCAAGAGATTCTATTCGGAGGGGTAAGCGTATCTTGGAACATCTTCGATAGCGGAACTACAAAAGGAAGCGTCGTTTCCGCTTTGGCTCGAATTGAACAAATGAAACGGCTATTCGAAACCGCGAGATCGGACTATCTTTACGAGCTCGAGCGAGCCCAGAAATTGCTCAATCTCAATCGCCGCATTCTCGACCGAGACGAAGAGGCTCTCAAGCAAGCTCGCAAGCGAATCGGGGAAATGCAGGACGAGGTCGACGAAGGACGTGCACCCGCATCTAGCCTGGAAAACGTGATCATTTCCTTGG
>CAZFUD010000144.1:0-10565 GCA_964521705.1 uncultured Opitutaceae bacterium
CCTGGCATTCATGCCTTTAAAAAAAGGCCCGGGCTCGCGCCCGGGACCTCAGCTGCCTTTCGGCTATTTCGGTCAATCGTAGTGGAGTTCCTATGACAGCTTTTTCTTTAGGGTCTTCAAGGCGTCGTAGAACGCGTCCTCTGCGGAATCAACGAAGTGATCCCCAGCATCCCTCCTCATTAGGACGCTAATTCCACTGCGGTAGCCTCGAAAGACTCCAAGTTTGATTTCATCTCCATCCGCGTTGTAGTAGGTCGCGGCGGCGGTGAATTCGTACATGTTGCCGATGCTCCGTCTCCATGAAATGACGCGAAAGTCTAGGTAGCTGCGAGCGTTCTTAGGAACGATACCATTGTGCATGATCTCGAAATCGTCTCGTTTCGTTCGATCTGCTGCATCGTAGAATGCTTGTTCTAGCAAGTTTCCCGTACCCATTCCGCTTCGGGGCTAAAAGCCCGTAGGGATCTTTGATGTTAACGATTAAGGCAGTTTCCTTGATCTCTTCGATGTCGTCGGCGAACGCATTGCTTAATGGCAATAGCAAAGCAGCGACGATCAAACTGGCTAGCCAGCCAGCGTTTCGGCTAAGCTTGTGGTCAATTTTGTATTTCATTTTCTCCTCCTATCTTTCCTCAATTCCCCAGGAAATTTCTTTCCCTCGCTATATAATACGGAAGAGAGAAATTCATATTTCGAGGATATCACTGCGATTCTTGGGTGACAGGATAATTAATGATGGCTCTTCAAAACCCGTCCGGAGGTCGGGTTCCATCCGAGAATCCGATATACCAAATTGTAGCGAGCTCAAGTGGGGCCGTAGATTCGACTGCGTATACGAGCTAAGTTTTCTAGCCTTGCTGGGTCTGAGGAACCACCTTTGTATTACTGGATGATTCGTCTCCTTCTCGCGTTCGCCCTATCTGGTAGTCTCGTCGGCGCCGAACGCCCGAATATTATTTATATTTTGGCTGAAGGAAATTTCGTTTTATGTGTCAGTGAAGGATCGCTGTATGGCGTTTACTCCTCATTCTACGATCTCGTTCGGCTGGCTAATGGGAAGATCGTGGAACATTGGGATACGACAGAGGAGGTACCGCCACGCTCCGAATGGGTGAACGAAAATGGAAAATTCTGAATACGCTCCCATATATAATGGGCAAAAGCCTATTTGAGCTCCCTATCTAAGCGAATTTGAATACACGTGTTGGATATAGAAACTATTCTTAGCTTTTCGGTTGCATCGATCGCTCTTTGCCTGGCTCCAGGACCAGACAATCTATTTGTTTTATCCCAATCCGCTGCCCATGGACGAAGTCCTGGCCTTTGGGTGATGGCTGGCCTGTGCACGGGATTGCTTTTCCACACGACCGCTGTGGCGCTGGGATTGGCAACTATACTCCAAGCCTCGGCTGTCGCCTTCACGGTCGTTAAAGTAGTAGGAGTCGCCTATCTGCTTTTCTTGGCTTGGAAGGCATTTACGGCTAAGGCCCAGGAGCTAGGAATTGCCGAAAAATCATCCAATGGAGGATTCTATCGGCGGGGCGTGATCATGAACGTAACCAACCCAAAAGTATCGATCTTCTTTTTGGCTTTTCTGCCCCAGTTCGTGAATCCTGAGAGCGGATCCGTGACGATGCAGATCATAACCCTAGGATTGATGTTTATCGTGGCCACGATCGTGGTCTTTGGAGCGATCGCATTCATGGGCGGCGCGTTGAGGGATTTTCTGGTGCGATCGCCGAAGGCTCAATCGATCATGAACAAAGCTAGCGGCGTGGTATTGGCTGGATTGGCATTTCGTTTAGCCGTTACGGGCATTCGGTAAACGCGTATCGATTTGAAGGGTACGACAGGATATGATTATGCAGCTGGGCAATCAATCTCGATACCTGTCGTATGTATTCTCTGGATGGCGTGGCTAGTCGGTCTAAGCTACGTCGCCTTTCAAACCTATATGCGCTTAGCGTGACGTTGACAAAATAGATGTCTAGTGCCCATCGCTCTCCCGCGACTGCTGATGGGCGTCAACTTAGCTGGTATTTGTTCTTAATAAACCCGTCTGGAGGTCGGGTTCCACTAAGAATCCTGTGCAATAAGGTGGAGCTCGACCTCCGGGCGAGTTTGAGCTGACGCAACCAAGTTACGTATAAGCGGATTCGAGGTTTACTCGTTCGTCTGCTGCCCGTGGTGTCTTTGAAATCGATTGATAGTTGGAGTGTTGCGTTTTGAAGAGTGGAAGCCTATCGAGGTTAAATGAAATCGAGCTTATCCAAGTTTCTTTTCTTCTTAGGATCCGCGCTGTTGGCGGCGATTGTGGCTTCCTGCTCGAAACCCGATCGCCCTTTGTCGCTTTTTGATGGGGAAAGCCTGGCTAATTGGGAGATCCAGAGTGGGGGCCAGTTCGCGGTTGAGGGCGGTGTGCTGAAGGTCAACAAAGGAACGGGATGGCTGCGCTCGAAGAGCAGTTACTCTGATTTCAGACTCGTTATGGAATTTCGTTTCCTTGAAGAGGGGGCGAATAGCGGAGTCTTTGTTCGTACCGGACCGACCAGCATAGATGATGAGAATGGATGGCCGGAAAACGGGTATCAGATCCAATGTCGGGATACTTTGGAAGGCGAATATCCTCTGGGTTCGCTGATTCCTTACGGGGCACCAGCTTTCGAGTCGGAAACGGATATGGAAGCTTTGAGAGCCGCCTATAAGCCGACCGGTCAATGGCAAACTTTCGACATAGAGTGTGTTGGAGAGGAAATAAGGATTTCAGTAAATGGAAGTCTCGTAACCAAGGCACGTCACATTAAGAATCTGGACGGCCATATTGGGATCCAGGGCGAGCTCGGTTTGCTAGAGTTCCGGAAGATCGAGCACGAAATTAGATGAGTATTGATAGGGATAACCACGTGAACTGGCGGTCTATCATCTCCACTCTTTTGCCTTTGCCGCTGGTTGGCTAGGCTAATCAATGTCCAAACTCTACTCTCCTGATTTCCCTTTTCGTCCAGTTGGACTGCCTTTCCACTATGGCTGGGTGATCGCCATTGTCTCCGCTGCCAGTATGGCAGCTAGTATTCCTGGGCAAACGATCGGCGTAAATGTATTTAATGATGAGCTGATTTTCACTTTGGGACTAACGCGTTCACAGGTCGCATTGGCCTACTTCATTGGTACGGCGGTTAGCGGAACGATTCTGCTTTGGGCGGGCAAAGTATATGACCGGATTGGGGCGAGGCGATTGATGGTGGTTTCGAGTGTTGCGTTAGGACTCTCGTTGTTTTATCTTAGTATCGTTGATTGGATCCCTCTCGCAATCGCCCGGCGTTGGAGTCTTCAAGATGCGTTGAATTGGATGCTTGTGGCCAGCTTAACGGTAGGTTTCTTTTTGATACGATTTACGGGGCAAGGATTTGTCGCAATGGCAGGCCGAAACATGGTAGCTAAGTGGTGGGAATACCATCGGGGAAAGGTGCTGCCGTTTACGGGAATAGGAGTAAGCGTCTGCTTTTCGCTAGCGCCGATCGTATTTTACGAGTTGATACAAGCCACGGACTGGCGGTTGGCATGGAGAATATTGGGAATCTCGCTTGCGGTTGGAGTTGCGTTTTTTGGATGGCTTACTTTTCGGGATAACCCCCAGGAATGCGGGTTGGGCGTGGACGCTGGGATCGCCCCAGGTGAGAAGCAAAAGGATGATCCGGAGTTTTCAGTTGTCAGAGATTTTACTCGGGCTGAGGCGATTCGGAACTTCGCGTTCTGGATATACAATGGAATCTTCGCTCTTCAGGCCTTATTCATCACTGCCTATGTGTTTCATGTTTTGGACCTGGCTCAGCAACTGGGAATTCCCGACAAACGCATTTTAGGCTTCTTTTTGCCCAGCGCCATAATTGGCGGGATCATTAGCATCGGCGTAGGTTGGTATAGCGATCGGTTTCGTCTCAAGTATTTCGCGGCCTTCATGGCTTTTGGGATTGCATTGTCCGCTGCCGCCCTAGTTGTCCCTGTGGAGGGATTCTTGATACCGGCCATAATCATAGGCATGAGCATTACAAGCGGTAGCTTCGGTCCCATTTCGGGAGCTTTTATCGCTCGCTATTACGGTGTCAGTCACATAGGGGCGATAAGCGGCATATTCATGTCCTCGATGATCGTGTCCAGCGCTACGGGTCCCTTGCTGTTCAGCTTTTGCAAGGATCACACGGGATCCTACAATGCTGCCTTCATAGCGACTTTGTACGCGGCAATCGTATTGGTCATCGCCTCCTTTTGGGCCGATAATCCGCAAAGGAAATTGAAGCGGAAAATGGAAGGGGGGTAGGGTATATTGGGAGACAGGCTGGAAGCCTGTGGTACTTTCGAAACGACTGCGGTCTTAAAATCGCCACTCTGCTGGAAACGGTTAAGAATTGAACGTTTTCAGATGGAATAATTTCTCTGCGGATCGTCGCAAGCGAAGCCCCCACAACGGTTTGTTCGGTAGGGCCTTCGCTTGCGAAGTGCCGCGCTACTCTAATTGTGCATTTTCGCCAGGGCCTTTTTTAGGCGGGCGTGGGTGGCGCGGGTTTCAGCGTCGGCATTCCTGAGATCGATGGGGTACAAAAGCTCGGGGTCGGTAGTGAAGTCGTAGAAGTGGTTGTCGCCCGTTTCGTCAAATAGTTGAAATCGCTTGTCCTGTATCCAGCGAGAAATACTGCGACCCTTTTTGTTATGGCCTGGCAGGGGATCGTGATGGATGAATACCCAATCTCTGGGGTTTCCTTTTTCGCCGCGGATCTGGGGAAGGAAGGAGTGGCCATCAAAAATCTCATCTTTGGGCAGCTGGATGCCGGCAGCTTCGAACATCGAGGGAATGAAGTCGGTCGTATCCACGAGATCTGACACTACTCGTCCTCCTGCTTGGCCAGCAGGCCAATTGACGATTAGCGGGACGTGGGTGCCACGACGGTTATTTTCCCCTTTGCCTCCGCGAATCGCTCGACCGTCACGCATTTTGGATACAACTTCTTTCGGTGTTCCATTATCAGAGTAGAATATGAGCATCGTATTATGGCGAATGCCTAGATCGTGAAGTTTCGAGTCTATTCGGCCGATCAGCTTATCCATGTATTCCACCATATCCCCAAAGTATTTATCTGGATTCGACTCGAATCGATTCCCGTTTCGCCAAGCGTCGGAATCTGGAGTCGGGTTGAAGGGGCCGTGAGTAAGAGCCATCGGATAGTAGACGAAAAAGGGACCATCCTGGTTTCGCTCAACGAAATCATTGATGTAGTCGACGTAGAGATCCGGACCGTATTTACCTTCGGTGTCGGTGAGGTATTTCCCATTTGCTTGGATACGCGGATCCGGGAACCGGGATGCTTTGTCTTCAGTATGTTCCGTATGCCACAGGAAGTACTCGTGAAAGCCCGAATCATCGGCTCGCATTCCGCGGTTGCGCCACTCGGGTTGAAAATCCGGGGGGTTGTAGCTACGTAGCTGCCACTTGCCGGAAATACAGGTCTTGTAGCCAGCTTCCGAAAACCAGTGGCCAAAAGTCCTGGCTTCTGGATCTAGTATACCGAAGGCGAGCCAATTGCGGAAATTGTACTTGCCGGTCATGAGAGCGACGCGAGTTGGCGTGCACAAGGGAACGGAATGAGCATCGTCGAAGCGTACACCTTCAGCGGCCAAGCGATTTAGGTTTGGCGTATCGTAAGAAGCTCCGCCGTAGCAACCAAGCATTTCAATGCCTAGGTCATCGGCCATGATGAGGATGATATTTGGTCGATCGGATTCGGCCTGAACAATGATGGTGAACAGAAAGAGAATAAAAGGGGTGTACTTTGACATGTTAGGGAATGGAAATTCTTTGCTGCTTATTCCAGGATAAATCTCTTTGGCGCCTCCGGGTGGCGTTCCAGATGGTTCTTGATACTTCCCACTACGTCAGGTAGATTTTTGGATACGTCTTTGGATTCCGCCAGCATTTCCACCTTTGGCCCAAAAAGCATCATGGGCGAGCCATTGGAGGAGACGACCGCTTTGTAGTCTCCATAGCGTACAAAGTGTTTGTAGTTAGGATCTGCGGGCAGCTTGTTGGAAAGCCAGTGGGAGATATTCGCGTACTCAGGATCCTGTATGAGGTTGTTCCACTCGCGTGGGTCTTGTTCATGGTCGTAGAGTTCCTGCGATCCATCGAAGTATTGAGTGAAGCGCCAGCGAGCGTGGCGAATTGTCTGTGTGCCTCGCCCAACGTGCGTGATCGCCGAATGAGGCCATCGTGATTCAGGATTCGCTATCAATGGGACGAGGGAATTTCCGTCGAGATCATCCCTGATTTTGAGATCCAATGCGTCCATGACCGTTGGATACACATCAAGGAGGGAAACGGGCTGATTGCATTCCCTTCCTGGTTCAAAGCCAGAAGGTTGCTTGGCTCGGGGAGGAACCGTGATTAGCGGCACCTTTGTGGACCGGTCCCAAGTAGTGAACTTCCCCCAATGCTCTTTTTCGCCGAGCTGCCAACCGTGATCCGACCAAAGGACTATGAGGGTATTGTCAGCATGTTTGGAAGTATCGAGAGCGTCGATCACCTTGCCCAGCTCATGGTCTATGTAGGTTATAGATGCCAGATAGGCGCTCACGGCGTTTCGCCACTGTCCGTTCTTAACTACAGTCTCGTGGGCGCCGCTGGTGAGAGCATAGCGACCGAATCCTTGGGCTAGTGGAGAGACGTCGTCGAGATCCTCTTTGAGAACATGCGGTAGGACTACGGACTCTGGCGGGTACATGTCATGAAATCGCTTGGGCACCCATAGTGGTTGATGCGGCCGGTAAAAACCTATCCCTAGGAAAAAGGGCTGATTGTAGGATTGCCCCAACTTCTCAACCGCCCATTCGGCGCTTTGGGTATCCGTCCATTCTTCGTCGGGTCGATCTATAACGCCCCAATCAAATGACTCGATCGTATCGGAACCGCGATTACGATCCCTCGGCATATGATTCAAGGGCATAGTGATTCCGAGGCGAGGAATCTCATGGCGGACGTAGGGATCATTGTCTTCTATGGCTTCTTTGCTAATGGTTCGTTCGTTCGGAAGAATAGGCATCCACTTGTCGTAGTCGGGCCCGTATTCATCGAAGTAGTTCTCGTTTCTTCCGTGGAAGAGCTTGCCCGTTCCCATTGTGTAGTAGCCTTGGGACTCTAGATCATGGGTTAGCATAGTTGCGTTCGGCATCGTTTTCTCGATACGCTGACCGTTGCCGTAGACTCCGTTGTTGATTGGGGAAAGGCCCGTCCAGTTTGCGGCCCGCGAACCACTGCAAGCAGGGACTACGCAGTGGGCGTTCGTAAACAAGAGCCCGCGCTCGGCAAGTCGATCGATGTTGGGCGTTTTAACCTGGGGGTGGCTTTGCAGACAGCCGACCCAGTCGTTCAGATCATCGATAGTGACGTAGAGAATGTTGAGTTTGGAACCGTGATGTTCGGCAAAGCTCGACAGGCCCAATAGAAGAGTGATGACAGTGTTGAAAAGGTTTTGGACCCGTCTTTGAAAGGCGAAAGAGCGGGTCGATAGTCGGTTTGGGGATGGCATTGGCGGAATTATCGCCAGATAAGCAAAATCGCTTCAAGGCAAATGCGATACTAGAGGGCGCTCCCCTTCACGGAGACAATTTCTTTCGAATGATGAAACCATATTGAATTGCCGCGATCGTACCGATTGTGGCAGTTGCGATGCACAGAGGCCAAAGGGGTTCGGTATAGTCCAGTAAGACTGCTAGCAGTGCTCCATATTGGAGAACGGTGGTCAGCTTGCTTAGGAATTGGGCTTTGATTGACCTAACCTCGCGGATTCGGCCAGCAAAGGCCAATCCCACTGTTATCAGTAGAACGCCGAGATCGCGGGACCCGAGAAGAATCCATTGAACTAGGGTAAGCTGCCCCATCCACATCCAAGTCACGGCGACTGAGAAAAAGAAGAATTTGTCGGCTATCGGGTCCAAGACCTGACCCAAGTAGCTAGTCCAGCCGCAGAGGCGGGCGATGAGTCCGTCGAGAAACTCGGAAGCTAAGGCTATTGCGATCACCGTAAAGTGCCAACTCTCGGGCAAGAAAGGAAAGGCGATGGCCAAGATCAACCGAACAATGGTGATTCCATTGGGAATATGCGAATAGATGCTGGATTGGGTTTCAGCCATCGCGATGGGTTGCGGTGGTGGCTAGGCGCCTATTCAGTGTAGGCTCCCCACTGCTTTTCGATCCAGTCGGCATCGGGGTTCGAAGAGGTGACCAAATAGCGGTATCGGGACTGATAAGAATCGCCTGGTTCAATGGTAAATTCTCCATCGAACATGGGAGCATAAGTGAAGTAGGGCATTCTTGGATGCAGACGGACGGATTGGGGAAATCGAAAATTCGAGGGGTGGCAAAGGGCGGTTATGGATGCCGGCTTTCCGTCTACGACCCCACGCATGGATACCCAACGTACGCGAGTGTGGTTACCTTCGATCCGTTCGTGGCCATTGCTCGTCAGGAATTCACAGGTACCATCTGGGTTCGATCTAAGGGGGGTCCAAAGGTTGCTGCCGCGAAGCGCCATGCCTCCGTAATGGTATTCGTTGAAGAGCAAGGGTGAATCGGTCGCGGGCGTTTGCTCGCTTTCGATATCGAAAACGAAATGCGTTGCGCTTCCCTGTCGACCGGTGACCGTCCATTTTTCATGGAGAACGACGGTTTCGATCCCTTTGTCAGTGGCGACATGATTGATCTGAACGGTGAACGAGGCTGAATCGCTGGACGAGCCAGTGGAAAGAGTCTTGGCGTGTTCGGTCCGCCCGAGTTTATTATGGAGGTTCCAGAAATCCACTTTTTTACCTCGAAACTTTGTATTGGTGCCGGCCATGAAGACGCCTCGCTGATGAGCGTGGTCTTCGGAGAAATCTCCCGAAGCGACTTGTCCCGAAGGAGTGAATACCGGATGAATATAGCCACTGCGGTTGTGAATCGGGTCCATTCCATCTGGGGCAATCTGGACCGCTTTGTTATACTGCAAGATCGGTTTGCTGTCCTGGAGAATAGTGAGTGCCTCTTCGGTTTCCTTAATTGATATTGAAGGGCCCGCCAGCATTTCGCTAGTCGGCAGTGATAAGGTAACCAGCGCGATCAGCAGAATAAAAACTCGAGAAGGTGCTAATGTTCGAAAAACCATGGATTTCAATGAGGTTTGAGGAGCGGCAATGCCAATATTCTTTTCACTCAACCTTCATTTTGAATGATTGACCGAGATTGAAGCGAGACTAATGTCGCTATTGGACCATCGAGGAGCAACCCCATTATCATTATGACCCAGCTTTCCCGCCGCCGATTTGTACAGAACGCAACCCTGGCCAGCGCATCTATGATCCTAGCTGGCACTCAAGCCTCCGGAAAAGTTATCGGAGCTAACGACCGTCTGAGAATCGCTGTGGTCGGTTTGAATGGACGCGGCAAGAGTCACATTAGTGGCTGGCTAGAACAGCCAAATGTCGAGATCGCCTATCTTATAGATCCGGACAGAAATGTTCTAGATGCCCGGATGAGCGATCTCGAGTCACGAACGGAAGGCCGTTTCAGAACCGGGGGCGTTAGCGATATTCGCGTCGCTCTGGATGACAAGAACGTCGATGCGATTTCTATCGCTACCCCGAATCACTGGCACGCCTTGATGACGGTATGGGGAGTTCAGGCAGGCAAACACGTCTATGTGGAAAAGCCCATGAGCCATGACGTGGCGGAAGGGCGCATTGCGGTTGAAGCTCAGCGAAAGTATGGCGTGGTAGTGCAACACGGGACGCAGCGTCGCAGCGATGAAACGATCGCGGGCTTGCACGAGATGATTCAAGCGGGCCGGTTTGGAAGATTGAAAATATCCTATGGATACGCCTGCAAACCGCGTGAAGGGATCGGGTATCAATCGCCCGCGACATCGCCGGCAAATCTCGACTGGGACCTTTGGCGTGGTCCTGCGGACGTTAGAGCCTATCATCCGAATCTCGTGCACTACAATTGGCACTGGTTTTGGAAAACCGGGAACGGCGAATTGAATAATCAAGGAACGCATCAGCTTGACGTAGCTCGCTGGGCCCTTGACAAAGGTCTGACCCATCCAAAACGGGTTCGGGCGATTGGGGGACGATTCAAGTGGAATGATCAGGGAGAAACGCCTAACACGATGTTTGGCATAGCTGAGTATCCGAATGGGCAGTACGTCTACTTCAATGTTCGCAATGTAAATTACGATGGCTACGAACGACAGGTGGAAAACGAATACTATTTCGAGGATGGCGGGCGAATCATTCGGAACAAGTACTATGCCAAGGGAAGTTCAGTAGGAGAAGAAATCGCGATCGAGCCCGGCAAGGTAACGCCCGGCGGCAATTGGGGAAGCTTTGCAGCCGCTTGCCGGGCTGGGGATCCATCTATGGCTAACGGCAACGTGGACGATGCTCACTATGGCTGCGTATTGGGGCATTTGATCAATAATTCCTATCGATTGGGGGAGAAGGTTCCTTTCAATGCCAAGGCAGCGAAGTTCGGGGATGAC
>CAZFUD010000145.1:0-10550 GCA_964521705.1 uncultured Opitutaceae bacterium
CCGAGCGAAATAGAGAATGCCATTCTCCGGTTCGAATTCGATGGCGTCGTTGAAGGCGATAACCGATTCATAGAAACGGCCGCGGGCGAAAGCCGCATAAGCCCGACTCACGGGATCCGAATCCATGTAGATATCCTCCGGTTCCCGCTCGTCGTAAATGTATTCATCGTAAACGCGCGTTGGCACATTTCGACGATGATAATCTCCTAAATCGATAAAGAAGTAGAATGCATTTCGACGATATCTCGTGTAGTATCGCCTCGGGTACAAGTTCCACCGGCCTTCGTAATAAAAATGTCCGCAGCCAGCTCCATGGGAGTGAATGCCAGCTCCGTGCACATACCAACCTACTCCATCGTAAAGGTGGCCGCAGCTAGCCGAATGCCGATGGGCGGGAGGAAAATCGAGCCAGACGCTTCCATGCAGATAATGCCCGCAGCCATCGAAGTGAACATGTCGCTGCGGGTAGTTATGCCACAAGCCTCCATAGAAATAATGCCCACAACCTGTGCCGTGGCGATGGTAGGGCGAATAAGACAACCAGCGCCCGCCATCGAGAAAATGTCCGCAGCCAGGACCATGGCGATGCGTTGTGCTGAAAGATAGCCAGACACCGTTGCGAAAATGATGGCCGCAGCCAGGACCATGGCGGTGGGACCTTGGAAAATCATGCCAGCGTTTCTCGTAGTAGTGATGCCCGCAGGACGGGCCATGCTTATGCTGATGGTCAAGATCGAAATGGGCAATGCGGGCTGCTCCCTTAGAGCTTCTCGCCCCATGCGACGACGCCGTCTGATGCTCCATACGCCTTATCGGCGTACCTACTGACTGCGTAAGTTTCGATACAGCCCCGTAGGTTTGCTCCTCTCGCATTTCTTCGGTACGGGCTACGGCTTCCGCTTTCGTGTCACGATAAGCGCTCCGCGAGCTTGTTCTGTCCTGACGGTAAATGCCAGAACCTTGGGAGAGATCTCGAGTTAGCGCCATCGCCGTCTGTTGTTCCACTGGAGTTGATGGCATTCTCGAGCTCGTGGAGCGGTTTCGGGCTGAAGCGGTAGGATTCCCCGCCCTCACTCCTGTCGATGATCTAGCAATAGAGGTCGCGGCGATCGTTGATCTCCTTGGGGCAGATGAGAGCGATCGCGACTGCGTGGTGGGCATTCGGATATCGGGAGCGCCGGTCGATCTCGTTGCAGAACTCGCCGATCTTGAAGAGGAATTGCTTTGGATGCTATTTCTCGATACCCTTTCTGGACTTAGAGTGATCCCAGTCGATCGCCCGCGATTCGGAGCAACCGATCCACGAGGAGGCTGCGAACCAGAACGGCTTGACACCGAGCTAGAGGCACTCCGCCTCGGGGCCGACGAGCTTACCTTGGGAGGCGGTGTCGTCGGCCGAGTTCGGGAATAACCGCTTGAAGATTTACCGCTTGCGGAAGGCTCGTTTCTGTTGTTCGACCTCGAAGGGATCAGGCTCGGCAATCTAAATGAGCGGGTTCGGTTTTTCGCTTGTTCGTTAACGGACGAAGATCTCCTCGGCTGGACGCTGCTGCTGCTCCGGTTGGGGGCAGATGGCGTCGTCGAATACCGTCGGGGAGCAGACAGGCTCGAATTTGTAGATGGACGCGGCTGGGTTGGGCGGACTATCGATGGGCTTTGCCTGGACGAACGGGAAACCGATGGCCGGCTGCTAGATGAAACTCGAGGTCCTGATTGGACTCTTGAATTCGAATAGGATTTAACCGGGCCCCGAGCACCCTTGTATTGAGATCCTGATGACGATGATGGCGACCTCGAAGGCGGGCTGGATACGCGCGAGCTGGAAGGCGCGGTCGATGGGCTTGAACGTCGAGGAGCGGTAATCGTTGTCGATCGCTGCCTGGATGGCATCCTAGGAGCGCTGCTTCCGCTAGAGACCGATTTGGATGACGAAGAACTGCTACTGGAAGAGGATCGGCTTTGTGAAATCGATTCGGGCACTCCGACCATAGCCGCAAAGCAAAGGCTCAATGCGAATACACCGGCGGTACGTTTCCTTAACCGGGGGCTTGTGCTACATCTTTGGGCTCTCATCTCATCCACACTCCATCAACCAAGAATCGGCAACTCGACCGGGGGCCATCGTTCAACCAGCTACCTCTTGACTAAAAAGTTAAGCGCTTTTCGATCTACTAGACGATGAAAAAACCGCGCTTATTCATTTGTCAGGGACCGTTATGAATAGGTTATTAGAGATCCTTTTCGATTTTTGAGTAATTCACCCTATGCGATTGAGAATACCAGAATCCTCATAAGCCTCGCTAATAAGATTCCCTTTTATCGATTAAATCTCCAGCCATGTCCATTAGACAAGGTCCTGCATTTTCTCGACTCGAAGACGGCTATGATGAATCCATTCTTGCTAAAACCCGGCATTCAATCTACCTTCCCGATCGTCAGGATTTCACCTAACCATCTTAATTCACAGCACCCCTTTTATGAAAAAGTTAATGATACTAGTTGCGAGCCTTGCGCTCACGCTGCCCCTAATGGCCGGCGAAAAGAAAACCGTTACCCTTGAAGGCACAGGACTTTGCGCCAAGTGCTCATTAAGCGAAACTGATTCCTGCACCAATGCCCTGCAGGTGAAGGGCAAAGACGGTAAGATTATGACCTATCTCTTTACCGAAAACATGGCTCACGGGAAATATTTCTGCCAAGGAAAAACCGAGAACCTGCTCGTTACCGGAGTGGTCAAAAAAGAGGACGGCAAACTCATGATCGTCCCCGCCGCCGTTAAGGAAAAAGGAAGCTGAGCGAAGACACGCTTCAAAAATTTGACAATCGCCCTGCTCCATTAGATCGGAGCGGGGCTTTTTTTATTTTAGGACCCAAGGAGACAAGACCTCGTATGAAGGCTGGCAAGTCTCCAGGAGCTTCTGCAACTCGTTTGGGAAACGCTCCGTTTTTGGGCGGTAGGGAGCGAAACCGGCGGATAGATGGACATTGTGGTACCAGTGGGGGGCCCAAACGCCGTCTTCTTTCTTTGGACCTTTAGGCCAGCTGAGCATGCTCTCGTAAAAGGGGATACCCAACTTATGGCAGAGCTTCTCAAGGGTTCGTTTCGGAGACTGCAGCAATATTCTTGAATCGATGACAATGGGCTCCTGTCCCATCTCCACCATGGTGTCGCAAAGTCTTTTGAGCTTCGGGTAGCCAGTATCTGAAATCGTGAATTCCGGGATAGTGTTCCTGTAGGACATCAACATCTCTTTGGGGTGGCGGGTGAGCAGCACGTTGCTAAGCGAGCCGAGGAAGTCCCATTCGAGATCGACCAAATGATGGGCCATGTTCTTAAAAAACCGGACAGGCGATTTCGATGGGGCCAGAAAGAGCTCTTCTATCACTTTTCTTCCATCATTCTCTTGGGCGCCTATGATTTCGCTCTCTCCCGGATGCGGGGGGCGATCCGCTTCATGAGTCAGGTAATGAGCATAAAGAGGCTCGTCATAGGCTTCCGTATCCGCGCGCTGAGCGAATGAATACATCAGGGCAGTCGACACATTTCGAGGTCCCGACCAAAGGCTGATTCGCTTGGTTTCCATTCCTCAAGCAGTCGATTTGGCGATATACGCCCCCACTTCCTTGTCATACAATTCTATGAGGCGTTGCGTCATGGGACCCGGCAATGCTCCACCGCCCACAGAGCGGCCATCGATCTCCGAAACCGGCGTAATTCCCCCAAAGGTCCCTGTGACAAAGACTTCATCAGCGCTGTACACATCCACCAAAGAAAAGTCTTTCCGCAGGGCGGGAATCCCTGCCTGCTCGCTTACGGCGAGAACTTTCCCCCGAGTAACCCCATTCATGCAGTACTTCCCCGTTGATGTCCAAACCTCTCCGTTGCGGACGATGAAGAAGTTGGTCGCGTTGCAGGTTGATACGAATCCGTTGATGTCCAGCATGAGGGCTTCATCGGCACCCGCCCCAATAGCTTGGCTCAGAGCCACGACTTCGTGCAGCTTGCTATGGCAATTCAAGCGTGGATCCAAATAATCCGGGGAACCTCGGCGAATCGCGGAAGTATATAGCCGTACCCCTGCTTTTCTAACGTCCGGATTTGCCGTTTTGTATTCAGGAATTATGACAATATTGGGAGGCGTCACCGTAAGGCGGGGATCTTGAGATGGCGTTTTTTTGTTCCCGCGCGTTACCATGAGTCGAACATGAACTCCATCTATCATTCCATTGGCCTCAATCGTCTCAGTCAACTTGCCCTTCAACGATTCAAAGGTCTCGCCAATATCCAAAAATATCATACGAGCCCCTTCAAAAAGGCGGTTGAGATGCTCTTCCAAAAAAACGAAGACACCTTCCTTGAGGCGAATTCCTTCCCAAACGCCATCGCCGACTAGGTAACCGCTATCAAATACGGATATTTTCGCTTCGTCTCTGGGGGCCATCGCGCCGTTCACGTAGATCAAAATCGACGCGTTTCTGTCATCTTCTAAGCTGTCGTGCGTTCCTCGAACCATAGCGGCATCATTCAAGTTCAACGAATGCTGTCAACCGACTGCTTGCCCGCCATTCCCCGTTTCCATTTCAGATAGGAATTCAGAAAGATCATCGCTACAATGAACGTGGCTCCGTGATAGAATTCCGAAGACATCTTTTCACTCTCCGGCCAAATGGCTAAGGCCAGCAGGATCGCGTAGATCGGCTCCAGATTGATGGCCATCACGAAACTGTAAGGCGTGATTCGACGGATCAGCTGAATGCTCAGCATAAACGAGAAAGCGGTACACACGATGCCTAGAATAGCTAGCCAAAGCAGGTCAGGTAGCGTCGGAAGCATGTTCTGGGGATCGACTAGGCCCAGAACCCCCAAGCAAAAGCTAGTAACGATAAATGCCCCAGATAGCTCGTATACGGTCATCACCTTAGGGTCTAACCTCCTGACGAGTAATCCATTCAACACGGTGAACAATGCAGCCAGGGCTGCGGAAATCCCGCTCAAGATCATGCCCGCAGCGAATTCGAATTCGAAGCGGAAGACGAAATAGAGACCGGCAACGATTCCCAAACCGATTACGGGTTCGCTCCAAAGGATCCGCCTTCGATAAAGGATTGGCTCGATGAACGATGTAAACAGAGCGACGCTGGAGAAGCAGACCAAGCTTGCCGACACATTGGACCGCTTGATAGCCTCGAAAAATGTCAGCCAGTGGGCTCCTAAGATCAAGCCGACCGCGAGCAACGTGAACGCGGTCCGCCGATCTAACGCCAGACTGCGCTTGGCGATACTGAATACCAATAACAGGGCGAAAAGAGCTATCAGTAAGCGATACCAAACCAGGGCATAAGAACCTAGCGATATGAGCTTACCGAGAATTCCAGTAGTTCCGAAGATTAATACCGAAAGATGAAGCCATATCTGATACTTATAATCCTGTCGCACTGGATGGCCAAACGCGGCAATTCCTCGGCAAACTAGGATTCAAGGCAATCTTCTAGTTGCTAGCGACCGATTCCGCGTCCACACGTTCGGGCTCGGGGGCTTTCTCCGTGTTGGTCTGCCATCTCCAGTAAGCTCGGAACAAACGCTTCAGATCGTCGAGGATCAGCGTATTGACGGGTACCAGGATCAACGTAATCACCGTGGCGAAAACCACACCCCATCCCAGGGAGATCGCCATGGGAATCATGAATTTCGATCCCCTACTCTGTTCGAACATCAAAGGAAGCAAGCCCGCAAAGGTAGTCATCGACGTGAGCAAAATGGGGCGGAAACGACGAACACCGGCTGCCCGAACCGCTTCGCCTAATTTAACCCCTTCTTTCACTCGCGCCGAAATGAAGTGCACCATGATAAGGCTGTCGTTAACCACCACGCCCGACAAGGCCAGGAATCCGAGTTGCGACATGATGTTCACAGTTACTCCGTCGTCCCAAATCGCCCCCAGTATCCAATCCATGATCACATGCCCTAAAATGGCTCCGACAATGCCAAATGGGATTACCGCCATAACGACAAAGGGCTTAACATAGCTCTTGAAGGGTATCGCCAACAGTACGTAAACGCCCAGAATAACGAGAATCGTATTGAATCGAATATTACGGGCATCCTCTTCCTGTTGACGGGCATTGCCAGACTTTACGTAATTCATCCCCGTATACTGTTCGACCAGTCTCGGCAGAAAGTCGCGCTCCAATTCCATTACGATGGAATCGACATCAATTTCGTCGGACTCTGCCTCCGCGGATACAGTTAATTGGCGCATGCGATCGACCCGATAGATAGCCGGCAAACTCTTGCCTGGCTTGATCTCGGCCACCGTGTCGAACGGTACTTCCGTTCCGTTGGGGGTGCGGATCATCATCGAATCCAAAGTAGCCAAAGATTTTCTCTGCTCCTCTGGATAACGGACCATCACTCGTACATCGCTGCGCCCCCTCTGTATGCGCTGGGCCTCCGTACCGAAGAACGCTTGCCGCACTTGGCGGGCCAAGTTGCTGGCTGTAATTCCCAGATACTCCGCCTGAGGCTTGAGCTGCAATTCGAACTCCGCTTTGGCGCTCTCAAAAGAATCGGTGATTTCCGCCAAGCCTTGGTACTCCGCCAGCTTATCTTGCAGCTGGCTGGAGGCCGCTCTCAGGTCGTTGAAGCTCGGGCTCGTGAACCGCAAATATACTCCGGACCCGCCGCCTCTTAGAAAGCCTAACGATAGCCGTTCGGCATCGGGAATCGGGCCGATCGCTCCACGCAAGTAAGCCGTTGCCTCCGAGCTTCCGTAGTTGAAACCGTGCACCTCAAAAGGCGTGAGCTCGATGACCACTTCCCCTAACTCCGCTACGCCAACGGCCCGCGTTCCATAGCTTCGATACATGGGTTGACCGCCTGCCGTAGCGAATACGTTGCGGATCATCTCCGTCCCATACTCCTCATTGACCTTCTCTTTGTAGTCGAGGGCGATTTTCTCCATTCGACGAATATGGGAATCTGTCGTTTCGAACGGCGTTCCCGCAGGCATTTGCAGACGGATGGTTACCTGGTCGCTCGGAATACGTGGATAGAAACTGGATTGTATCCGATTGGTCTCTACGAGACTCCATACTATAGCCAAGCCCCCCACAAAGACGGAAAACGTTACGTACCGATTCTTCAGGCACACATTCAATACTGGTCGATAGAAACGGTCGATTCCTTGCTCTAGACCAGTGGCGATTTTCCGCTGGAATCGCGTCAGAAAATTGGTTTTCGAATCGCTCTTGCCAGTAGCCCCAATGTTCCTGCAGTGCTTGAGGTGGGCCGGCAAAATAAACTTGGACTCGATCAAGGAGAACAGAAGCACGGGAATCACCACATAGGAAATCTGCTTCAGATTATTACCCATGAAGCCCGTCATGGCTTGCAGCGGGTAGAAAGCGACAATCGTGGTTAGAACTCCGAAGACGACCGGTATGGCGACCTCCTGCGTGCCTTTGACCGAGGCATCGAGAGCCGTTTCCCCATCTTGCATACGCCGAAAAACGTTTTCGCCGGTAATGATGGCATCGTCCACTACAATGCCCAATACGAGAATAAAGGCGAACAGCGTGCTCATATTGAGGGACACCCCCCACAAGTAGAACATGATAAACGCCCCCGAGAACGCGATTGGGATACCCAGGCTAACCCAAAATGCTAACGAGGGCCGCAAAAACAGGGCCAGCACGATGAGTACAAGGATGAAACCGGTTATGGCGCTTCCCGCCAACGTCGAAAGCCGCTGCTTAACACGCTCGGAATCATCACTCCAGTAGCTCAGCTGAACGCCCTCGGGCAGTGTGGGCTGCTTCGCTTCGAGATAGGCTTTGACCTCGTCGGCCAGGACAATGAGGTTCTGATCGCCCGACCGATACACATCCAGGACGACGCATCGCTGTCCATTGTAGTTGGAAATCAACGGCGTTTCGTCGAAGCCATCGTTGACCTTAGCCACGTCCTCCAAAGTCAGTCGCGTTCCGTCCTCTCGCGTGAAGACAACGATTTTGGAAAAGTCCTCGTAGTTGTAAGCCTGATTCGATGTTCTTAGGAGGATATCGCCGGCATTGGTCCTGACGCTACCCGCAGAGAGATTGACTGAGGAATTGCGGATCGCTTGAACGATCTGATCGAAAGTAAGCCCATGTCGCTTCAGAGTCTCCTCGGAAACCTCTATGCCGATTTCGTAAGGGCGCGCCACTTTCATGGATACTAGAGAGATATTCGGAAGGGCCGTAAGTTCATCACGCACGATTTCCCCCAGGTTCATGAGATCCTTTTCTCCCAAGTTCCCGGAAATAACCACCGCAATCAGGCGCTCCGTAAATGTATCCTGACTCACCCGAGGCCGCTCCGCTTCGACCGGGAAGGTATTGATCGAGTCGACACGGTCTTTCACTTGGTCAAGAATGACATTCATGTCGTAACCCTCTTCGATCTCCAGGGTAACTTGCCCGGAACCTTCAGATGCTCGGCTCTGCATTTCCTTGATACCCGCGACATCGAAAAGAGCCTCCTCCAAGCGCATGACAATCGACTCTTCCACTTCAGCAGGAGTCGAACCTCGATAGACCACGCTCACTTCGATTTCTCTTTGAAGATAGTCAGGCCACTCTCTGAGAACAACTTTGTTCAGCCCTAGGTATACACCCGTCAAGACGATAGCGAACATCAGGATATTCGCCGCCACACCGTTGTTGGTAAACCATTCTATAACCTTATGCATCCAGTCCCCCTTTCAATCGATTATCGAACTAACTGGTTAGATTGAGCGCCCTGAGGGGCCGATTTGTTTGCTATGTCGATTCCGTCCTCTGACACGACCGCGACTTTCATCCCTTCCGAAGGGAAACTAAGATGGGTCAAACAAACGCGGTCACCCGGGCTCAGCCCGCTACTGACAACCAGATTCTCCTCGTCACTCCATTCGATCTCGATCGACTTGCGCCTCAAGGTTCCGTCATCCTCGATAACGACAACGTACTCATTTTTTCGGTACAGTTCTCTCGGTATGACGATTGAATTTTCGAGAATATCGCCTTCGATTCTAGCCTGAACGAAGGATCCGACTTTTAGCGGCGGCCTTCCATCGTCTTGCTTGAAGTAGGGATCGTCGACTTGAGCTACGAAAAACAGCTGTCGCGACTGAACGTCGAAGGCCCCTTCGGCTCGAACAATCCGACCTGTCCATTGTAAGAGCTGATTCCCTATGGTCGTGGTTAAAGTGACCTTCGGCATGGACTGAACGGGGTCCGAGTCGTTGCGATAGAGTTCGGGTACGTCTATGTATCCAATTTCCCTTTCGCTTAGCGGTAGACGGATCTCCGCGTAGTCGACTGCGTAAATTTCAGCCAAGACACTCCCCGAATTGACAAACTGCCCTATATCGACGCGTTTTTCCAGGATGCGGCCAGCATAGGGAGCGGTGATCATCGTTCGCTCCAAATTCAAACGGGCGTTCTCAACCCGCGCCTCAGCAGAGGCAACATCAGCTCGAGCCTGGGCTAACTGAGGCTCGCGGCTTACCAGTTCTGGAGGTTCGACTCCAGGATTGAGTCGATTCCAATCCGTGCGCGCCTGGGCGGCATTCGCCTCTTCTTCGGCCAGGGCCAACTCCGCTCGAGCCAAGGTCGCTTCAGCGGAAATCACCGCGGTCTCGTAGTCCCGCTTGTCAATCTCCAGCAAGATTTCCCCTTGTTCGAAAAATCCGCCGGCCCGAAACGCTGAGGCGACGTTAACTACTTTTCCCCTGACCTCGGACACAAGGGAACTCTCAGTACGGGCCTGAACCGTTCCTTGAGACCGAAGCCAAACCTGATAATCGACGGGCTCTAGCCGGTACACGCTCACCTCCGGCAGTGTTTCCTTCTGCGGAAATTTCCGCGGCAGCGGCTCTGACCAAAAGATCCAATAGCAAATCCCTGCGGAGACCGCCAAAACAGCTAATGGGGGAAGCATGCGTAGGAAGAACATCGAATCGTTTAGAACATTCTGGATATAGATATAGCTTCATCCAACTGTCAATTGGACCAATTGGTTAAGTTTGGGCAGCTTTCGAATCGGCCTACCCCATCCTAAACTCCCATTTGACAAGAATTCCCGGGCCGATCACCGTGCAAAGCTACAGCCATCGCAAAATGAGCAATCTCGTTCCCAAACAGCCCGACTACTCGAACAACTACAGCGAGAATGAGCTCTGGGAAAAGTTGACCCAATTCGCCAAATCGGCGGGTCGCGAGCTAGTGGAAAAAGCCCTCATTCTATACTACGCGGCCTCCGACCCGGATACCCCGCAAAAGGCTAAAGCCATCATTTTCTCGGCCCTGGGCTATTTCATCTTACCTCTGGATGCGATCCCGGACATCACTCCGCTGCTTGGATTCTCAGACGACCTTGGCGCCATCGCCCTGGCTCTTGCTACCGTGGCGGCTCACATCAAGCCTCAGCATAGATTGGCGGCCAAGGAGAAGACCGACAAGTGGTTCGGCGAAAGCGACTGAGGGTGACGGCCTTTTTTCTAATGGTAGCGGCCCCACAACCCGCCGCC
>CAZFUD010000146.1:0-10310 GCA_964521705.1 uncultured Opitutaceae bacterium
GGACTTGTCGTTGCGCTTCGATCCTGAATACGAAAAGATTTCCCGCCGTTTCTACGAGAATCCGGACGAATTCGCGGACGCGTTCGCCCGGGCCTGGTTCAAGCTAACTCACCGGGATATGGGACCCAAGTCTCGTTACCTCGGACCGGAGGTTCCAAGCGAAGATCTGATTTGGCAGGACCCCATTCCATCCGCGGATCACAGTTTAATCAACGAAGCCGACGTCACTGAACTGAAGAGCAAGATTGCCGCGTCCGACCTAACTGTGTCGCAATTGGTATCCGCTGCCGGGGCATCGGCATCCACCTTCCGCGGTTCCGACAAGCGCGGAGGGGCCAACGGAGCTAGAGTTCGTTTGGCGCCTCAACGCAACTGGGAAGTAAACAAGCCAACCCAATTAGCTCACGTCCTAGAAACCTTGGAGGCGATCCAGGGCGAATTCAATTCCGCTCAAAGCGGTGGCAAGCAAGTTTCGCTTGCGGACCTAATCGTTCTCGGCGGATCTGTCGGAATCGAAAAGGCAGCCAAAGCAGCCGGTCACGATGTCAGCGTGCCGTTCACGCCTGGCCGGGGGGATGCCACTAAAGAGCAAACCGACGCGGAATCTTTTGAGCCGCTCGAGCCAAAAGCCGACGGATTCCGCAACTATCTGGGCGCACGTTATAGCGTTCCCGCGGAGCATCTCCTCGTAGATCGCGCTCAGCTTCTCACGCTCACTCCCCCTGAAATGACCGCTCTTGTCGGAGGTATGCGCGTACTGGAGACAAATGTAGGCGATGAAAAAGCTGGCGTTCTGACCGATCGTCCCGGACAATTGACCAACGACTTCTTCGTCAATCTGCTCAGCATGGACATCGAGTGGAAGCAAGTGTCGCCTTGCGGCAACGCTTTCGCTGCTATGGATCGCAAATCGGGCGAGCCCAAGTGGATAGGAACCCGGACCGATTTGGTATTCGGCTCTAACTCCGTCCTGCGGGCCGTAGCGGAAGCCTACGCATGCTCTGATTCGGAAGAGAAGTTCGTATCCGACTTCGTGGCCGCCTGGACCAAGGTCATGAATCTCGATCGCTTCGATCTAGCGTAGCGATTTGCCGAAGAAACAATTCATTCATCCAGCCCCGGTTGTAGTTGAAAACTGCGACCGGGGCTAAGTTTTATTGATTCAATACTGAATCGCCTCGCAATTACGCTCGTTACGAACAACCTCTATTGACCAATCATGCTCCCGCCCGACCAAGATCAACTATCGCAGGATAGCGGATCGCAGACGATCATCATCGAACGCTGCCCTTTATGCGACAGCGCACAGGCGAGCCCGTACGCCGCGTTTCCAGAATTCACTTGGGTTTCCTGCGATTGCGGCTTGATCTACAAGCGATCCGCCCGAATCGGGACTGAGAGCGACGATATTTATGACTCCAAGTATTTTCGCTCGGGAGATAGCAAACATGCCCATGATTATGATAAACGCACGGGTCGCCGGATCCGAAAGTCACGAAAACAAATTCTCGACGCCCTGAACCACACAGAGCCGGGCCCCCTATTGGACATAGGCTGCTCGCTTGGATACACGCTTCGAGCTGCCAGAGACCTAGGACTTGAGTGCGTTGGGACTGACCTTGCCCCTTACGCTGTCGAGGCCTGCCGCAAACAGGGCCTGAAAGCTGAGATGGGGAATCTTGAGCACATGCCTTTCAAAGAGGGAGCCTTTCGTGTTGCGGTCATGAAGCATGTTCTGGAGCACACACCCAATCCGCGGTTAGCCTTGAGGGAAGCCCATCGGGTACTTCGACCTGGGGGCGCTCTCTTCATAGCGGTTCCGCATGCTGAATACGGCAAGGTCCAGCGTAATCCCACGAAAAGCCGTTTCTATCGCCCCGATTGCAAAGGCGGCAACGAGCATTTCGTCTATTACACTCCAGCTACCTTGGGGCGTCTTCTCGAGCAGACCGGCTACCGCGTTGGTAAAGTCCACCCTCACCTCCTGCGCAAACGCGCTTCGCATATGGAGCGAATCGCCGATGTTGTTTTGGCGCCTTTTAATCTCGCCGGGGGACTAGCCAAGAATGCATTGAAGCTTCGCAAAGAATTCTGGTTGGTCGCCGTGCGAACCTGAGGATCTCCATTAAAAACCTATCCTCAGTTTGCCGCGATGGAGTTTCAAAATATCGGGCGTTCCATACATCCCGAGCCCAGTTGACTATAGCAATTCACAAGTTCGTATTCGGTTTCTGGATTTACTTGCCACTGCCTTTGGAGGCGTTCCCCTGGAGACATGAATGACTAAAAATCTTGTCGGGTTTGGCAGGGCCAAACGCGTTCACCCCAACTTCTTCAATTCCACTTTTCGGAACTGCAACGGGTGGCTTTCGGACTGCAGGGAAATGGTGCCTTTGCTAATCATCTTAGGGTGGCCGGCGGCTAAAAGGCGCTGAGCGCTCTCGTCGCGTTCGTCGAGCTGAGGCTTCTCGTAGAAGAGCACTTCCGTTCCGTTGACGAAGTGGCGAATGGTTTCGTTGCCATACACTTCCGCTTCCGCCGTGACCCATTGATCGCCGTGATAGGTTTCCGAAGAGGAGTCGGTACAGTGGGCCAAGATCAACTCCCCATTCATGACCACATTGGTGCCCGGCGTGCAGAGATTCATGGTGGAACGCGCATCCGTTCCATTGCCACCCAGAATCTGAGCCTCGATGGAAACCGGAAAGTCCTGATCGACGGTCATCGATTCCGGAGTCTGGCCATGCAACATCAGACCGCTATTGCGAATGGCCCAGCCAGGACCACCTTTTACTTGCTCGCCAACAAACCGGTACTCGGCTCGAATCCGATAATGGGAATAGGTATGCTCGTAGAATAGATGTCCAAATCGCTCCTCGAAAGTCGGGTATTCTTGAGGTTCATACACCACGCTCAGCAAGCCATCCTCCACCCTAAAGGTATCCGCCGGATTTTCGCCTACCTCCGAATAGCGGATCTTCGGCGTCCAACCATCTAGATTGCGGCCATTGAATAGCTGGATCCAGCCATCCGCAGTCCCGCTGCCCGACTTCTGGCCACAGCCAACGATGGAAAATCCCGCGCCCGCTACAAGCAGCTGGCCGATAAAATTGCGGCGATTCGTGGAATGCGATTCGTGACTACTTTTAGGATGCAGAGGGTTCATGAGGGCACAGTTGACGGGATTCGAACAAACGTCAACTTATCGAGAGAGTGAGGAAGCTATGGTTTCTGACGATCCGTAGGAGCGGGTTGATCCCCCGATTCAAGTCATAAAGATCGCGGGATCAGCCCGCTCCTACGCCCAATTCAACTGTAGTCGACATCTGACGCGATCAGCGATCGCGCCTACAATCTAGCTTTCAATTCCCTGGCTTTCTCGCAGGCAGCATCTGCTGAATCAGCTAGTGTACAGAAATGCCCCATCTTACGTCCTTTTCGGGCCTCCGCTTTTCCGTAGAGATGAAGCTTGGCGTCCGGGTCCTCGAGAATGGCGGTGAAATTCGGGTGGCGATCGATCCAAGCATCCCCGAGAATATTGACCATCGTGATGGGCCGGAAAAGTTCGGTCGACCCGAGTGGCAAGCCACAGACAGCCCGAACGAATTGCTCGAACTGGGATGTGACACATGCGTCGATCGTGTAGTGGCCTGAGTTGTGAGGCCGTGGGGCTAACTCATTCACCGCCAAGGTCCCATCTTTGAGAACGAAAAGCTCAGCGCCTAGCAATCCGACTAGACTCATCTTTTTAGCGATATCTTTTGCCAGTACCTCTGCTCGTTGTTGCAGCTCCGAAGAAATGCGAGCTGGGACGATCGAATAATCGAGAATGTGGTTCGTGTGAATGTTTTCCGCTACCGGGAAAGTAGCCACCTCCCCGTTTTCGTTAGCGGCGACCATGACGGAAATCTCCATACTGAAATCCATCCAACCCTCTAGCACGGCCCGATGCTTGCCAAACCGATTCCATATCGATTCGGTATCCGCATCTTCGTTACCGATCTTCAATTGCCCCTTCCCATCGTATCCAAATGCTGCCGTCTTCAACACGGAAGGCCGTCCGATTTCGGAAAGCGCGGTCTCGAGATCCTCGAGGGAATCGACGATAGCGAAGGGAGCGCAGGGGATTCCATTGTCTCTCAGGAAATTCTTCTCCCGCTCGCGGTTCTGGCAGATGTGCAGAATTTCAGGACGCGGATGAAGCCGCACTTTTTCTTCTAACACCCGGGTCGCTTCCACGGGCACATTTTCGAATTCGTAAGTGACGACATCCGCCGATTCAGCCAAACGCCCGAGCGCCGATTCATCCGAATAAGGCGCATTGATCTCCAGGTCGGCAACGTGGCCCGCGGGGCTCTTCGTCTGGGGCTCGTAAACGGCAAACCCGTATCCGAGAGCGCGAGCCGCTTGTCCGGTCATGCGGCCTAGCTGGCCGCCTCCGAGCACTCCGATTGTGGAACCAGGTTCGATCATGCGACGATTGAAAAAGGCGCCCGCGCTACTAGTCCAGTTCCATGGCCTCGACTTTGGCCTTTAACGTTTCCCGATAAGCTTCCAGCTTTTCTCCGAGCGGCAAATCGGAGGTAGCCAGAATCGAGACCGCGTACAGAGCCGCGTTCTTGGCTCCCGGCCCGCCGATAGCGAAGGTCGCCGTGGGAATGCCGCCGGGCATTTGCACGATGGAAAGTAACGAATCCATACCTTTCAGCGATTTGGATTCTACCGGCACTCCGAGCACCGGTAGCGTGGTCAGAGCCGATACCATTCCTGGCAGATGGGCCGCTCCACCCGCTCCCGCAATAATACACTTCAATCCCCGCTCCTTCGCCGTCTTGGCATAGTCATACATTTTTTCCGGAGTACGGTGGGCGGACACCACTTTCGCTTCATGAGGTACTCCAAAGTCCTTCAAAATTTCCGCTGCTTGAGAAAGTGTGGGCCAGTCGGAATTGCTGCCCATGATGATGCCGACGAGTGGTTTTGCTTCTGACATGTCTTAACGCTGAGTAAGGGTTGAATAGAAGTGGACGGGTTTCGTCAATTCAATCTCCTAGCTGAGCAATGCGGAATAATGACATGCTCGGGGATAAATAATAGTAGGAGCGGCTTGACGCCGCGATTATCGAAATAGCATCGCGGGATAAACCCGCTCCTACATTTTCGACGTGGATCTACCCGTAAAGAGTAAAGTTCATCAATCGTATTCCCTATACTCATACAAATCTACGTCCGTGTCGTTTCCAAAAGGACTTTGCCAAATCGGCGAATTCGTGTTCTTTCCCAAACATACGAATATGAGCAGTACTCCGAAAAATTCTCGACGCGGATTCCTCAGCGCATTTCTCAACTGGGTGGAAAAGGCCGGGAATCGCCTTCCAGACCCGCTGATTCTATACTTTGGCCTGGCGATGTTGATTCCCGTCCTTAGCTGGCTCATATCCTTCATCGGCTGGAGTCGCGTGCATCCAGTCACGGGAGAAACAATCGGTTTGATCAACCTGCTCACCTCAGAACAGATCCAGCGGATGTTCGTGGAAGCTGAGCACAATTTCACCAGTTTTCCACCCCTCGGAGCCGTCCTCGTCACCATGCTAGGAATTGGCGTGGCAGAACGAAGCGGACTTATAGGCACCAGCTTAAAGCTACTAGTCGAAGCCACGCCAAGATCTCTAATTTCCGTAGTCGTCGTGTTCGCCGGTGTCATGAGTTCCATGGCAGCTGACGCGGGCTACGTCGTGCTCACTCCCCTCGGGGCTGTGCTTTTCGCCGGCATGGGCCGACACCCATTGGCTGGTCTTTGCGCCGCGTTTGCCGGAACAGGCGGCGGTTTTTCCGCCAATCTCCTCCTGACATCGCTCGATCCTTTGCTTTCGGGTTTCACCCAATCGGCCGCTCAGTTGTACGATCCCGAGCGAGCCGTGACGGCTGATGCCAACTACTTTTTCATGATCGCCTCGGTACTCGTCGTCACCACGGCGGGTTGGTTCGTTACCGAACGCATAGTGGAGCCTCGCTTAGGCAACTGGGATCCTGATACCGATGACTCAGAAACCGAAAGCGAAAAGAAGCAGGACCTCGCTCTCCAAGCTATCACCCCCCTCGAACGCAAAGGGCTTCGCGGGGCATTAATCACCGTCCTAGTCACCGCTGCGGTCTTAATGGCTCTAACGATTCCTCAAAACGCCGTGCTGCGCGATGCAGGGGGCAGCTTAGCCCCGATGGTGCAAAGCCTGGTCATCATCATTATGCTATTCTTCATTTTCCCCGGCTTAACCTACGGGTGGATCGTGGGAACGGGTCGGAGCTCGAAGCAGCTGGCCGGGATGATGGGCGACACGATGGCCACCATGGGCGGCTACATCGTTCTAGCCTTCGCCGCGGCCCAATTCGTAGCCTTTTTCCAATGGAGTAATATGGGGCTGCTCACTGCTCTCACCGGGGCGGAGATTCTCAAAGGTCTCGGGGTCGGCAATCTTCCTCTCATACTGACATTCGTTTTCCTGGCTGCGGGGATCAATCTGGTCATTGGGTCAGCCTCAGCCAAGTGGGGCATCATGGCCCCGGTTTTCGTCCCCATGTTTATGGCCCTAGGCCTATCCCCAGAGATGACGCAGGCGGCCTATCGCGTTGGCGATTCGATCACCAACATGATCACCCCACTCAATCCCTATTTCCCTATCGTCCTAAGTTTTGCCTTACGTTACGATCGCAAGCTTGGCATCGGCACGCTTGTTAGCTCCATGATACCCTACTCCATCGCCTTCGCCATCGGCTGGACCATCCTGCTAATCGCCTGGTATCTACTTGGCCTGCCGCTAGGGCCTGGAGCTGGGATCAATCTTTAAATGCGTTTCGTTAATCAATTTCTCAGTGGGAACGTAATCCTATCCTGCCGTCAGGAAAACGGAGGTCTTCAAATTGAACCCGGCCATTCTAAATGGTTCCCTTGAAGACGCGGTCGCTGATCGCGCCCACAATTATCTAAATCCTGATGAAATCCGCCGTATCCAAATTGTTCTTCACAATTTGGATTTGCCTGCTCTGCATTCCGATTCCTCTGCTCGGGCAAACCTTTCGACTACCGGCAGATACAGCTGAATGGCAAATCGCGTTGGCTAGAAATGGATTTTCGCCCGGATCGATTGATGGCGTTTATGGAAGTCAAACGCGCTCCGCGCTTATCGCATACCAAACATCTAAAGGTCTTCCCAAGAGTGGCGATTTCGATTCCGCAACAGCGCAAGCTCTGCAAATCCAAGATCCCGTTTTCACAGTTCTTGAGGTGAGCCAAGTAGAACTCGATCGCCTCCGGCCAAAGCCTGCTAGCTGGCAAGAACTCGGACAAATGGACTATATGGGATACAGCGCGATCCTCGAATGGGCGGCCGAACAATCGCAGTCCCATCCGGCCCCAACAATCCGGTAGGCACTCGATGGATTAGCCTCAATCGCCCCGGCTATGGAATTCATGGAACCGCAGAGCCCGAGCAAGTCGGCCGTACGGAATCCCACGGCTGCTTTCGACTGGCCAATTGGAACGCCCAAACTCTGTTTGACTCAGTCCGACTATACATGCCTGTCCACGTCGAGCCCTAACGCTAGACATTTCGAAGAATAACCATTTAATCTTTGCTGACCATTTCCCCATGAAGCCGACCATTCCCCTTTGCATTGCTCTATTCCTTACACCGTTAGTAGCCCAAGAAGCCGAACGTGGCTTGATTCTAAATTCAGAAGGGGCCTTTGACGGATACACGCTTTATACCCCTTTACGCTCCAATTCCACCTATCTGCTCAATATGGAAGGCGAGATTGTTCACGAATGGAAGAGCGAACACCATCCTTCGAATTCCGCCTATCTCTTGCCCAATGGAAATCTAATGCGATCCGCAAAGGTGTTGGGCAATGGAGTATTTGGAAGCCGAGGCCCCAGCGGAGGCCGAGTAGAACTCTTCGATTGGGAAGGGAACCGACTTTGGGACTATGTGTATTCAAACGACAACCACCATCAGCATCACGACATCGAGCCGCTGCCCAATGGAAACGTGCTCATACTTGCTTGGGAACGAAAATCCAAAGAGGAAGCCATCGCTGCCGGCAGAAATCCTGACACGGTATCCGATCGAGGAATGTTTCCCGATACTGTGGTCGAGGTAAAGCGGACGGGGCCAACCTCCGGCGATATTGTTTGGAGATGGAGCGCTTGGGATCACCTGATTCAGGATCACGACTCCAGCAAAGCCAACTACGGCGATGTATCCGCCCATCCAGAACGGCTGGACATCAACCTCAATCCTCGGCCTCGACCCGACTGGATGCATACCAATGCCGTCGATTACAATCCGGAGCTCGATCAAATCATCCTCAGCCCTCGTTCCTTTCACGAACTGATCGTTATCGACCACAGTACAACAACTCGCGAGGCTGCCAGTAGCTCAGGCGGGAAATCCGGCCGCGGTGGCGATATCCTCTACCGCTGGGGAAACCCCGTCAACTATCGGGCCGGAACCCCGGCCGACCAGCAACTGTTCTCTCAACACGATACTCGCTGGGTCCAAGCTGGCCAACCCGGAGCGGGGAACCTGACGATTTTCAACAATGGAGCCAGACGTCCAGATGGGGATTGGTCGTCCATCGATGAAATCGTGCCACCATTGAATTCCGACGGCACCTACCAAATAGGCGCTGGCGAGGCGTTTGGGCCCGAAAAGCCAACTTGGAGCTACGCCTCTCCTGGCGTATTCTATTCTTCCTTCATCTCCGGAGCCGAACGCCTGCCAAATGGAAATACGCTAATTTGTTCAGGAGCCGAGGGTATCTTTTTCGAAGTTACTCCTGGCAAGAAGATCGTATGGCAATATCTCAATCCAGTCTCTCTGCCCCCGGCAGGACCAGAGGGTCCCCACAGTGTTTTCCGCGTCGTTCGCTACGCGAAGGACTATCCTGCGATAAAGGACAATCTGTAGATAAGCTATAATCCAAGGAAGCGAATTTTGTTCATCGACCATCTATACATTGATATCCGTGAATCTCCAAACAGCTCGTTATCTCCAAATTCGAACCCAGCAATTGGCTGCCCTGTTCAGGGCGCCGATTTTAGGCCTGTCGGCCGCGGGGGATGCCGAGGTTCCCACAAGGATGGATTCTGAAAGGGTTCTATTGGAGCGAGAATAGGACGCATCTATATCTATGAAAACAAAAGCCCTACAACGTTTTCGGGAAAAATTGGCCAACGACGAGCCAGTAGTGGGATTATGGATTACTCTCGAAGCTCCTTCCTTGACCGAGATGGCAGTCGCGCTCGATTTAGACTATGTCGTCATCGATACCGAGCATGGCCATTTGGGTTGGAAGGAGGTCGCCGAACATGTGCGAGCAACGGTGAGAAGCGAAACCGTAGCGATAGTGCGCATTCAAGAACGGGATACAGCGATTACAAAGCGCATTTTGGATATCGGCGCCGACGGGATCGTGGTTCCTGGAATCGAAACGGCTGAGCAAATTGAAGCGGCTTTAAGCGATTGCCGCTACCCTCCCGAAGGACGCCGGGGAATTGGAGGCGAACGGGCTACTACCTGGGGCCAGTCTATAGTGGAACACACTAGCGAAGCCAATGAGCACGTCCTGGTCGTTCCGCTAGTCGAAAGCGTGAAAGGCGCCCAAAACATCGCCCAGCTTTGCCAAGTCGAAGGCATCGATGTCTTCTATTTCGGTCCGGCGGACTTTTCGGCCAGCGCCGGATTTCGCGGCCAGTGGGAAGGTCCAGGAGTAGCCGAACAGATCCTTGAGGCCAAGGACGCTATTCGGGCCGCAGGCAAACACTGCGGACTCATTGCCAAATCAAACGAGGACTTGGTTCAACGCGTAGAACAGGGTTTTCGTATACTCGGCTTGGGGTCGGATGCCAGCATGGTGCTGAACTCCTTGCATGGAAGGCTTAAGGCGCTTGGCGTCGATCGCCATCCATCGGCCAGCTTGGACCCAAATGACGCCGAGCCCATTCAGGATGACTAGGTTCTTGATTCCCGGCCCAAACATGCCGAACAGTCGCCGAGAAAACTTATGAGCTCCACGTTCCGAGTCGCCTTAACGGCTGACTTCTTTTCCGATGGCCGGTTGATCTATCCGGACTTCGACCTGAGCGTATTGGATCGAACCGACGGCCTTGCCCATTTCCCTATGTCCGAGTGCAGAGAAGAAATCGGAGCTGATCAATTGCGAGGAGCCAACGGGGTCATTCTGCTAAATCCATCTCTCACCCACAAAAGCCTTTCAGAGAGCGATGATCTTCTGGCGGCCTGCCGATTTGG
>CAZFUD010000147.1:0-10281 GCA_964521705.1 uncultured Opitutaceae bacterium
GGCGGTTGGCTAAACTGACTGGCGCGATCGCATTGTCGTAGAGAGGGATGGTTTTTTAAAGTTTGGCACGGCGTCCGAACTCGTGGCAGGTTGGGCAGGCCGTAAACCTTCCGAATATGTACCTATTCACAGATTGTAGCGTGTCACCAAAATCCGGATTAGGTGTGGGCGCGTACCTTTCGGTTCAAGATCTGGGAACCCTAGTTGAAAGCTTTTCGGAGAGCATCCGTTTCAACACATTCGAGGGAGTCACGTCCACGGAGTTAGAATTGAGAACGCTGCTATGGGCTTTGGGCGAATGTGGTCGAGCCGCCACTAAGGCGACGATTTTCACGGATTCTCAAAACATCGTTGGCTTGCCGAATCGTAGGGATCGATTAGAAAAATCGAATTTCCAGAATGGATCAGGCGATCGATTGAATCTGTCCGATCTTTATGAAGACTTCTTTCGACTCGCTGACGAGTACACTTTCGATGTATACAAAGTTAGGGGACATACCCGCAATTCTGAGCGAAGCGATAGTGAACGACTCTTTAGTTTCTTGGATAAACGCGTCCGAATGGAACTGCGAAAATCGACGAAATAGACTGATTTCATTCGGCGCCCAGCCCGCAAATCTCGCGAATCGGCTTAACGTCACCTGTCACACGTCCTGTTGCAGCCTGAAGACCGCGACTATATTAACCCGGATTGAAGGTGGCGGCATTGATGATGGACCAGAGGTGGAAGATTAGAGCGAATGGCCAGGGAATTAATAGAAAGCTAGAGAAGTAGAGGGTGGCGGTAGCTAGGCAGAAGAACGCGGCCCAAAGGAGCCGGCCTTGCACTAGTTGGCCCAGGCCAGGGATGAAGAAACTAGCGAGGGCGGCGATGACGTTGCCAGAATCGCCACGCCGGCTGGACTTTTTGCGTTTAGCCATGGAGTCGATCGTTCTCGCGGTATGAAAGGGTATCGGAGGAGAATTGCAATTCCGCTCCAGAAGAGTTTTCTGGTTCGGTGAAAATGGATTTGGCGAAGGGAATTGCGATTTTGTGGCTGAGCTTCGGGATTGGGCCAACTCTGTTAGCAGCAGGGTATCATTCCCAAAAGCAGGCAGGTTTTTTCGAAGGTTCGCTGCGGTATGTGGTGTCACGCTATTCCCCAAGATCTGGGAAGGCTATCGAACGTGAGCAAGTAGATATCCTAGCGACAGCAAATCGGCTCAGCATCCCCTCGCTGGATATGGCTGACGTCTTTGCTAACAACGCCCCGGCGGGGGTGAGTTCGGCGCTCTTTCGCCACGATAGCGATGATTTCATAATCTACGGTGACGATGTTGATGCGTACCAGTTTAGAGGATACGACCGAATTTTGCTGGGGATGGCCTTTCGAGCCCTGGCTCTTTCCGGAGCTCCGGTGGATTTGGAAAAGCCAGTCGTCGATGGCCCTTTCGCGTTGCGAAATTTTCGGGCCATGCGTAGCCGTTATTACGGCGAGGAGGGAATGCGGTACGATATGTATTTTAGCAAGGACTACCGAGTGAATTGGGGAGCGTTGGGCGAGTCTTGGCTCTTTGGATCAGGGGGATTGCGTGTTTCTGAACTCGATAGCGCTCTAAAGCGAGGCGAAGTGCCTGTCAGGGTCGAAGTATTTAGGGGCCAGTCGAAGTTGCTGTCCGTAAACTTGATGGCAGCGGATGAATATCGAATTGCGGAATCCCTGGTGGCTCTGCCGGCTCAAAAAATTTTACGCTCTTCGACTACACTGCTAAAGCAGCTGGTTGTGGAAGCGATGGGACTGGAGTAGGGGGGCATTTTTGTATTCGAATCTCGGAGGATCGAGCCCAGTCTTCGCTACAGCTTCGCCCGGCTTGCGATCCTCCCTACCTGTAGGATTACCGTCCTACAATTCCTGTATCGTGTAGGAGCGAGTTCACCCCGCGATCGCTTCAATGCTCACTGTGTCGAATTAGCTTTCTCGGTGGGCGTGAACCGCTCCCACTTGAATTTGAATTTCATATCCTCTCGCTTGCAGGATTGACGGGAAGAGGATGACCGCTAGCTTGGTTTTGGAATCCAATACCCCATGGCTCGCATTACCCCGAGAAAGCGGTCTCGTAGCCGAGGCCCTGGCGTTAAGAAAGGAACGCTTTTCTTCGCCCTGATTGTGCAGTGCATTCTACTGGTGCTGACGGTGTTCGTGATCGTGTTGGACGAGCCGGAGAAAGAGCCACCAAAGTTCGAAGGAAGCGCCAGCGTATCGGTAAAAAAAGACGACTTCAAAGCGGTGGAGCGAAGAGACCGGTTTATGAAGCGGATGCAGCGCTTGCAGCCGATGCAACGTTTGTCGGTCGAGTCTGCTGTTCGTGGCGATATGCCTCCTATGCCGAAATTGCCGATCGACGCGTTTTCCTTGGACGCGGGCGATTTGGAAACCGTTGAAGACGCGGGGGCCATGCTAGAGCAATCGGGTTTGCTCGCCGGGAGCTTGCAAGGCAGGGGACCCTCATCCGCTGCCGCGTTTTTTGGCGTGCAGGATTCAGGGAAGCGGATCGTAATCGTAGTCAATACCTCCGCCTCAGTGGTGCGGAAGGCCCGTAATCAAGGTGTATCGATTGACAAGATACACGAAGAAGTGGTTGAGCTTATCGAAAACTTGGACAGTGGGACTCTATTTGGAATCGTTCAGTTCAGCCAGGGAGCTCGCAGCTTCGCTTCCTATCTAGCTCCGGCGATCACTCGAAACAAGGAAGCGGCGACTCAATGGACGTTTAAGGAAATGCGTGGCAATCCGAAAGTGTCAGACGAATCGCTGCTTGGGCACGAAGGCGGTTTGAAGTTAGCCGTGGAGATGGAGCCGGATCTTATTTTTCTGGTTACGGACGGAGTTCTCAATAAGCGAGTGAAAGTAGATGGCTCTTTCAAGTATCCGGAAATTTCTTACGAGGTTCTAATTGGGTCGCTCGATCGGAACCTTCGCCGGTTGGGAGTAAGAACGCGCATTCATGCGATAGGTTTCGAACTCAGGGATAAGGATCGGCGAGGGCTAGAGCGATTGACGCGAAGATTTGGGGGAACGGTGAGGGAGTTTTAAGGATGAAGGTTGAAGGATGGTGGCGTAGATTAGGACGTCCTTCCGTAAATTGGGATCGCGGGCGGCTCGCCTGCTGGGATTGGGGGTCCTGCCAATTTCTTATTAGAAAAGTGTATTGGGGCGGTATGATTCAACGGGATTATCCAATAGGTAGAAGATATCGGTGTAGTGTTGCGGCTTGCGGCGACCCCACAAACTCAACCTATTCGGCATGTTGTTTAGATGCGGGCGAGCCGCCCGCGATCCCGAGGATCGCTAGTATTATGGGAGGTTGGCGCGGCGGGGTTGGACTTGATCGAGGACGTTTTGCCAAAGCTCGGCTTCGCCGGGGTGGCCATGAGTGACGAGCTGGCTTTCGATCGTGTCGAGGGAGGGCAATTCGACTTGGTGTTTTGGGTCCCCGGTAAAATCGGGAAGGGCTTTGCGAGAAAGCGCCCAGCAAGCCCAAGAACGCCATTTGCGTTGCTCTTCCCGCGGCGGACCGAGGCGGTCGGCGTAGTGTTGAAAATGGACTGGCGGATTTCCGAGGAAGCAGTCACTTGGAGCTTTGGCGAGAATGCCGACGAGGGCTTGGTAGGGAAGGGGCCAGGCTTTCAGGATTGGCTCCGCGCCATTAAGATCCGCTCCCCAGGCCCGGTCCAGGCACAGGATTGCCCGAGCTGGCAGTCGCTGACGCCAAAGGGATTGAGCATACTCGAGGCAGGTGGCGTAGAATTCGGAACCACGATTGTCGGCCTTGAAACGATTTAGATCCCGCCAGTCCATCTGCCGATCGGGAGAAGGGAGCTGTGGTATGTCTTCTAGCGAAATGGGTGAATCCACGAAATCAAGATGAGCCTGATGTTAGTTTGGTGAAGCCTTTTCAGTCCAGAATGGCCCGATTTCATTCTTCTGGTAGCGAGTTTCCCGGGGGTGATAGACGTTTTGGCGAAATCAATCGAAGAAAGGCGCAATGATTTGTTGCCAGAGGCTCAAAAATTCTCGTAGGGATGTTGTGCTAAATTAACTTACTGATCTGAGGCGTCTACGTGAACATTCTCTCACTCGAATCAATCATCCATCAATTTTCAATGGCTTCGCGCCCGCCGCAGGGCGAGCCGCTAAGAGTGGGAGGAGAAAGCTCTCGAGTCGCGCCGAAAACCGCCAGTTGATTGTGGCGGTTTATCTATTTCTGGATGACGGTTTGATAGGAACGGGCAATCTCGGGAAAACTGAAGTAGACCAGACCCATCGTTGAGACACGAGACTACGGATGAGCGATCTGATTAAACACGAATGCGGCGTTGCCCAGGTTAGGCTGAAGAAGCCGCTGGAGTATTTCTCCGAAAAGTACGGGACGCCGCTCTACGGCTTTTATAAGCTGTTTCTTCTGATGGAAAAGCAGCGTAATCGTGGTCAAGATGGGGCTGGAGTGGCTTCCATCAAGTTCGACATGCCTCCAGGCGAGCCTTACATGTTTCGAGAGCGGAGCGTCAAAAGCAACGCCCTGGACCGGATTTTCAAGGATACGCTCAAGCAATACAAGAAGCTGCAGCGAAACGGGGACATTTTGCCGGACTACGTGCCATCGATTAAGTCGAAGTTCGATTTTTGCGCCGAGTACTACATGGGACATTTGCGGTATGGAACCTCAGGCGGCTATTCGCTGAGCGTTTGCCATCCGTTTTTCCGCCGGAGCAGCTGGCCCACTAAGAACCTGATGTTGGCAGGCAATTTCAACATGACCAACACCAAGGAGTTAAACGAAAGTCTAATCTCCATGGGGCAGCATCCCATTTTCGCTACGGATACGCAGGCTTTACTGGAGAAAGTCGGCTACCACTTGGACGAGGCCCACGACAACCTGTATCGCTACCTTCGCGACGAGGGCCACGAGGCTGATGAAATCTCCGAGCGAATCCTCAAGGATATCGATCTCATAAAGGTGTTCCGTCGAGCCGCCGAAAGTTGGGATGGCGGCTATGCCCTGATTGGCGGTATCGGAAATGGAGACAATTTCGCTCTGAGGGATCCGCTGGGTATTCGTCCGCTCTTTTATTTCGAGGATGACGAAGTTTTCGCTGCTGCATCCGAACGGGCTCCATTAATGACGATTTTCAATAAGAAGATCGAGGATATCGAAGAGGTCTTGCCCGGGCACATCGTGGTCGTGAAAAAGAGCGGGGAGATCATTCGCGAACAATTCGTCGAACCGGCCAAAGAACGCGCTCAATGTTCATTCGAGCGGATTTACTTCTCCCGTGGGAATGACGCGGACATCTATAAGGAACGCAAAGCCTTAGGGGCCCAACTGACGAAGCAAGTGATGAAGGAGATCGATGATGACCTGGAGAGAGCGGTCATCAGCTTCATACCCAACACCGCTGAAGTTGGCTATTTCGGTTTGCTCGAACAATTGCGAGTGGAGCGTAGGGAGCGTGTAAAGCAAAGCATTCTGGATGCGCAGAAAAATGGGGAGCTAAATGAGGAGCTGGTGGACGACCTGATAATGCGGAATTGGCCGCGCGGCGAAAAGATAGCCCACAAGGACCAGAAATTGCGCACTTTCATTTCTACCGAGGACTCTCGCAACGAGATGGCGACCCATGTCTATGATGTTACCTATGGTTTGGTCAGAAGCGATGACAATCTGGTTTGCATAGATGATTCTATCGTACGGGGGACGACATTGAGGAAATCGATTCTCAAGATTCTCGCCAGCCTCAACCCCAAGAAAATCGTTATCGCATCCACGGCTCCTCAGATCCGGTATCCGGATTGTTATGGCATCGATATGTCTCAGTTGGGCAAGTTCATAGCCTTCGAGGCAGCGGTGGCCTTGCTCAAAGATGTTGGCAAGAGCGATACCCTGAGAGAAGTGTATCGAAAATGCGTGGACAGCTTGAAATCGGGAAGCGCCGGAAAGATCAACTACATCAAAGAGATCTACGCTCCGTTCACCGACGATCAGATTTCAAGAAAGATTTCCGAAATCGTCTATCCCCACGATCAAGGTTGGGAAGGCGAAGTTTCGGTAATATACCAGACCGTCGAGGGCTTACGCAAAGCTCTCCCGGACCACCGAGGCGACTGGTACTTTACCGGGGACTTTCCTACGCCTGGTGGCTATCGCGTTGTCAATCAGGCCTTCGTCAACTACTATCAGAATTCAGATGGACGCAGTTACTGAAGAAGCGGTTTAGCGAATAACCGCTAGCTCAATCATACGCTACCGACCAATCCACCTGCAGACTATTTCACTAAAAATCAATGCCAGCTAAAAAGAAGACCAAAGCCTATGCCCAAGCGGGCGTGGACATCGATCTAGGGGATCGCGTCAAAGGCGATTTGAAGAAATCGTTGCGAGGAGCCTCGCGGCCTGAAGTACTTGGAGCTGTCGGCGGTTTCGGTGGTCTATTCGACCTATCTAAATCGAAGTACAAGGAACCTGTACTTGTCAGTAGTATAGACGGAGTGGGTACGAAGCTCAAGCTGGCTTTCGATTCGGGGCAGCACAAGAGCGTGGGTATGGACATCGTTAATCACTGTATCGACGACATTTCAGTAATCGGCGCCGAGCCGCTCTTTTTTCTCGACTACCTGGGGATGGACAAGCTGGAGCCCAAGGTTTTTAAGCAGTTGCTATCCGGGATGAAAGACGCTTGCGCGAACGCTAACTGTGCTTTGATTGGCGGGGAGACAGCCCAGTTGCCGGGATTCTATCAGCCTGGCGAATACGACATCGCAGGGGTGATCGTAGGCATTGTAGAAAAAAAGCGAATGCTCTCGGGCTCCACCATTCGTCCGGGCGATGTAGTGATCGGCCTGCCGTCTAACGGCTTGCATACCAACGGCTACACGCTGGCTCGGAAGATCGTTTTTGAAAAGGCCAAGTTGAAAGGGTCAGATAAAGTCCCGGGAACTCGGCAAAGCGTTTTTAAAACCCTTCAGGCACCGCACACTAACTACGCGCCCTTGATTCAGGCCCTTATCAAGAAATTCAATACGGGCCGTTCATCGAAGTTCCGAAAAGGCAATGCCTTGTTCGGCATTGCTCACATCACTGGGGGTGGATTCTGCGGGAACATTCCTCGCATACTTCCGGAATCCGTGGATGTCGAAATCGACACGAGCGCGTGGAAGCCACTCCCTATATTCAAACTGATCGAGCAAGCTGGCAGGATCGATTTCGATGAAATGTACGAAGTGTTCAATATGGGAATGGGAATGACGCTTTGCGTGGACGCTTCTATGGCAGGCGCGATTCTCAAGGAGTGTCACGCCCATGGTTGTCGGGCGGTCGCGATCGGAAGCGCAGTCAAGGGTAGCGGCAAGGCGCGCTTGATGCGATGAGCGTTCGGAGTTGGGTTCAATCGCTTTGGGTCATTGCTGCCTGGATGGCTCTCCATTGCCCAATCTCGATCGAAGCCAAAGCCGAATCGGTCGCAGGTGAGTCCTTGATCGAGGGTGCCGGGGCGGTCGAGGACGTTATCGAGGAACTAATGCAGCAACCTATTGGCCGGGCGGAAATAGATCAGTTCGTTTCCGAGGCTGAAGTCGTTTTAGAATGGACGAGCTCTAATGTAGACCAATGGGTTGCGGCTGATGAATTGGAAAATCCGCTCGAGGCTATCAGAGCTTTCGAGGTTTGGAACAGTATCGATTCACCAGCCTCAGCCTTCCTGGCGACGCTGGTGAAGTTGATGTTGGCTAGGGATTTTGCCAGTCAACAGGTGAGTGCTACCGGTTTGCAGAAAGAAATCGCCGAGATGGAGCGGATTCTGAAATCGGGCAATCTGTCCGGATACGTCCTGGAAATGGCCCAAACCGAAATCGCTGAAAAACGGCGGACGCTCAAATTCCTTAGGGGCGTGGCCCCGAAAAACCAAAAGCTTTACAAGGCTAGCCGCGAGCGCATTGATCCTATTCTCGACCGATTCGAGCAAATCGGCCAATAGCCGGATTTACGGAACGCAATCAACCTAAACCCTTTCTCATGCTGGTGCACACGGTATTTTTTAACTTCACAGAAACTTCGTCAGAAGCAGACATTCAATCTTGCGCGGATGATGCCCGCAATCTGCTTGGCAAAATCGAAACGGTTAAGGCTCTCTATATTGGGAGTCCGGCTGATACCGAGGTGCGTCCTGTAAGCGTCCGCGATTTCGATCTTTGCCTAACGGTAGTTTTCGACTCGATTGCCGATCACGACATTTACCAGGTCCACTCCTTGCACGACGATTTTATCGCTAACAATAAGGATAACTGGGCCAAGGTTCGAGTACACGACGCGGATTAAGAATCGAGCGGAGCAAGACCTACTGAAAAACCAGTGGCGCGTTGAAGGACACGAAGGCGAATTCGATCGTGTAGCCGATGGTAGGGCTGGTTGTCCCAGCCGGTCGTGTCTATCTCCCTCGACTCTCGGCACGGCCCAACGCGGTTGCTTGGGGACAAGCAAACCTACCAATTGCAATCGAGGAGCTAGTTGTTGGGCGTTCTCGGATCTCGGTTTGGGTGTTTGATCCCCTCGTTGATAGAATTAAGCGCAGCCAACGCCATCCGGCTTTGCCCGGCGCCGACTATCCGTTTCTTCTATCCGTATCGAATCCATTGTTACACGTTCGTTGCAGAGAAACCTGGATTTACAGCGGATTGATAGCGTCCCCGCTTGACAGGGCGTTCTGCCACAGTAGAACGATGGTATCATGGAGGCTGCCCTTATAGAACCTGTACTCGTTCTGAATCGGCTATGGCAGGCTGTGAATGTCATATCCGCCAAGCGAGCTTTTTCCCTCCTGGCTACAGGGCACGCGAGCGTGGTGTTTGCCGAGGATGAGGATTTTCGAATCTTCGATATGATGGATTGGATCGACTTTTCCCGCTACAATCCGTCGGTTGCCGAAATTGAGTTGGTGCGAACTGTCCGCCACCCGATTCGCGTACCGAAAATTATACTGCTATCGATTTTCGATAAGATGCCTAAAAAGGAGCTCAAACTGACCCGCAAAAACGTTTTCGAGCGGGACAAGCATCGGTGCCAGTATTGCGACAAAAAGCTGCCGTCCGAAGACTTGAATTTGGATCACGTGATTCCTAGACACTACGGGGGCAAGACGACTTGGGAGAACATCGTTTGCTCCTGTATTAAGTGCAATTCCCGAAAAGCGAACCGGCTACCACACGAGGCCGGCATGCGTTTGGTGCGCAAGCCGTCGAAGCCGCAATGGCGCCCGGTGATCAGTATCGCCGCCCGAGGGAAGAAGCATAAAGAGTGGCGGCACTTTATTGACGTTGCCTACTGGAACGTAGAGCTGGAAAGCTAGAAGCTATCCCGCTCAACGGCTTTCAAGATACATTCGGAACAGGTTTTAGTTGCCTTCGATTGGCAACTCGATTCTCAGGGTGGAGCCCTGTTCACTGGATTCGGCAACGGAAACGTCTCCTCGATGGGATCGCAGGATTCGCTTTACGATCGATAGCCCGAGTCCCGTGCCTTCTGGCTTATCCGTGAGGAAAGAGTCGAAAATCCGGTTTTGTATCGATTCGGGTATGCCCGATCCGGTATCTTTGAAATAGATGGCTAGTCGCCGGTTTCCGGATACGTTTTCGATCTTCGTGGTAATAGTCAGAGAGCCTCCGTGTGGCATGGCCTCGGAAGCGTTGAGTATGAGGTTGAGAAACACTTGCTGGAGTTGCCCTTTGTTGCCGTATATCTCGAAAGGCTGGTCTAGTTTTAAATGGTGCAGCTCGATTCGCTGCTGACTCATCTTTAGCCGGACAAGGAGCAAAGTATCGCTGATCAGTTCATCGATCGGGCAATGGGAGTACAAGTCTTCCCGGTTCTTGCCGAAGGATAGAACTCGGGAAACGATCTCCTCCAATTGATTGATTTTCTCTTTTATGATTTGCGTATCCTTGTTGCGGGGATCGGAGCTGTCGTATTGCAAATCCAGCGATCCGAAGAGCAGCTTGATGACTGTCAGCGGGTTGCGTATTTCGTGAGCGATTTCCGCTGACAGGAGCCCAAGCGTCGTCAGTCGCTCGCTCTTTCGCAGCAAATCTTCACTATTAAATACCCGAGCATAAAGGTGGGCATTCTGGGCGGCGGCCGCCGAAAGGGAAGCAAAGGCCTGCAAGAGCCGTTTTTCATCATTCGGGAAGCGATGGCGAACTTGTGTGAAAATATTGATGACACCGATAACTTCCCCCTCGTAAATCATGGGCG
>CAZFUD010000148.1:0-10259 GCA_964521705.1 uncultured Opitutaceae bacterium
AATGCGTCGGGTGTCTTGCCCGATGGAGATTACGCTTCGAAGGCCTACTTCAATCCCGTTCCTTGATTGCGAAGCGTCTGTGTACGGAGATGGTCAATTGGATGGTTCGGGAAAGCGACTTCCTGCCGCTGCCCGGCCATTCTCACCGGGATATCGATCGCTAAGTATAATCCGGTAAGCCACACCGTGGCGCTATAGGGCAAAATGAACCTCAGTCGTCGATTGCCTGGAAGACCAACTGCTTGAACTGCCAACGGGTATCGTCGGATCTTTGTCCGAAGGTTTGTTTTAGAATGACTCCGATAACCTGTTCGTCGGGATCGGCAAAATACTGGGTATTCGCTGCTCCACCCCAACGGAATGTGCCTTCGCTGCCAAGTCCGCCGGTTGCGACTCCTTTTTCATTCAATACGCTGAACGCCAATCTGTATTGACTGACTGGTGACATATCAACACCGGATGCCATCATTGTCTCGATTGTCATTCGGCTGAGCAACCGAATCCCATTGAATTCGCCGCCATTCAGGTACATTTGCAGAAAGTTAGCGTAATCGGTTGCCGTGCTTAGCAAACCGCCACCGCCACTAAATAGGCTCTGGGCGCCGCTGATGGCGTAATCTGGATCAACGGTTCCATCCCCGACGTATTTGATCCATTTTCCGTCCATAGGGCCATGCGCCAATACTAGACGATCTGCTTTATTGGGCGGCAGATAAAAATAGGTATCTTTCATCCCCAGTGGTTTAAAGATTCTGGAGTAAAAGAACTCGTCCAAAGGCATTCCCGACACGATTTCTATAAAATACCCTAGGGCATCAAGCCCCATGGAATAGTAATACCTCTCTCCAGGATCAAAGTGCAGGGGCAGTTTCGCCAACTTCTTGATGTTATCGCTAATCAAAACATGATTTTGGGTGACCGCTTCTATGATTCCGGCTTCCTTGTAGATCAGCCGCATTCGCTTATCCCGATCGATCCCGCCATAGCCGATCCCCGAAGAGTGTGTCAGCAAATGCCGAATCGTAATCTCACTCTTAGCCGGCCTTGTTGTATACGTGCCAGCGGTGTGGTTATAAGTATCCAGTACTTGGGGATTTTTGAACTCCGGAATCCACTTTGAAATAGGGTCGTCTAGCCTAAACAATCCTTCTTCCCAAAGCATCATGACCGCGGTGCCAGTGATTGCCTTTGTTTGGGAAAAGATTCGGAAAATGTCGTCTCTCTTGAGCTCGCGACCCGCTTCCGCATCCGCTAAACCGAAGGCCTTATGATAAACGATTTTCCCGTTCCGCGCTACGAGGGCGACGATTCCTGGAACGTCGCCATCGGCAAGAGCGGATTCTGCCATGGCATCGATACGTTGCAGGCGCTCGGCTGACATGCCGACACTTTTCGCGGAGGAGGCGTAACTCAAGGGAGCCGACTTTTGCGCTGACGGGGTCTGGGCAGAAAGAGAAAGGCAGAGGGCTAGAAATAGTATAATACTGTAGGGATGTTTCATACAGGTGTGTGTCTTGCTGGAAATCGGCTTAAGGACCGTCTCTTAACAAGAATTATCAGGGGATTGGCTATTTGTTGATCTATTAGGCATTGACCGTTGCAAGCGAGGAATTCGCATCACGCGACGCGAAGGGGTATGGATTCCACAAAAACCGCAAGGATAGGTTTAATTTCTTTCGGTGTTATATGTTGGCTCCGTCGCTAATCATCTACTGCTTGGAAGACCAACTGCTTGAATTGCCAACTTGTATCGTCCGCGGTCTGGTTCCGAGTCTGCTTCATAATCACGCCAAGAATCCGCTCTTTCGGATCCGCGAAATACTGGGAATTAAAATAGCCCCCCCATCTTAGTGTGCCTTCGCTTCCCATTCCACCTTGGGCGACGCCTGCCCCGTTGAGAACACCAAAGACCAAGCCATGATCCTCGATGTCATTGATCGGCTTTTGGGCTGCAGTGATTGTCTCTATCGTTTTTCGACTCAATATACGGACGCCATTCAGCTCGCCGCCGTTTAGGTACATTTGCAGGAAGGTCGCGTAATCGCGGGCGGTGCTAGTGAGTCCAGCGCCGCCGCCAAAAAAGGTCTTGGCGCCTTTTATCGGATAGTCCGCGTCGTAATAGCCTTTTACGCCAGTGTATTTTACCCATCTGCCGTCTTTGGGTTCTTGTACCGTAACCAAGCGATTCGCTTTGGCCGCAGGCAGATAAAAACCGGTGTCTTTCATTCCCAAGGGCTCGAAAAGACGAGTTCTCAAGAATTCGTCGAAAGGCATCCCGGAAATAATTTCAATGAAGTATCCCAGCACATCCAATCCTTCGGAATAGTAATACTGATCGCCTGGATGAAAGTGAAGAGGGAGTTTCGCCAACTTCTTTACGCTCTCCGCTATGGTCACGGGTTCGGTTGTGAACAAATCAGTGATTCCCGCCTTTTTGTAAATGAGCTTCATCCGCTCATCGCGATCTATGAGTCCGTATCCAATACCAGAAGAGTGTGTCAGCAAATGCCGAATCGTAATCTCGCGCTTAGCCGGCCTTGTTGTATACGTGCCAGCGATGTGGTTATAAGTATCCAGTACTTGGGGATTCTTGAACTCCGGAATCCATTTCGAAATGGAATCATCGAGGCTGAAGTGTCCTTCTTCCCAAAGCATCATTACCCCGGTCGACGTGATGGCCTTGGATTGCGACGCGATACGGAAAATGTCATCCAGTTTCAGTTTTCGGTTCGTCGAATTGTCAGCCAAGCCAAATGCCTTGTGGTAAACAATCTTTCCCTCGCGGGCGACCAGCGCGACGATTCCTGGAACATCTCCATCCTTCACGGCTGATTCTGCCATCGCGTCGATGCGAGCCAAACGCTCAGGGGAAAGGCCAACGCTTTGGGCGGAGCCACTTCTGAGCGGAGATGATTTTTCAATTGAAGGGGTTTGGGCATAAAGTATGGGGGAAAGTAAAATTAGCAGTATAGCCGTTGGGATAGGTGATTTCATTGAAGATATGGTTGGATGTTAATCGCGTTAATACAAGCGTGTTGTCTCTTAACGTAGGGTCGCGAATTCAGCTCCTCGAAAGATGCTGGGCCTTAATCAGTCGACTGCGAACTCCCATGACCCATTTCATGGACCAGGCATCTCGATTCCTGGGAAACTCCTAGCTTCTGAATCGCCGCCACCTCATCACGGTTCTACATGAATACGGCCCTGCATCATGGTGAAGTGACCGGTGTAGGTGCAGATGTAGGGATAGGTTCCAGGACCAAGTGGAGTAAACTCAATCACAACCGTGTCTCCAGGGTAGGCCAGCGAGGAAGCGGCTAAGATGCGGTCCTGCTCCTGGGAGAAATAGGCCTTGGGATTGAGATTCTGGGGGACGAAGTCGTCGGCTTGGGCAGACAAGGCCGCAATGCCCACGGGATTGATGTCCTCCTCGGATTTGACGATGAGGATGTTGTGATTCATATCGCTAGCGTTGTGGTAACGGATGAAGAGCGTTTCGCCGGTCTTCATGCGAATATCGGTAACGTCATAGCTCAAAGCGATTCCAGTTGACTTCATGTCGACTACGCGGGCTCCTTTGGGGATATTTACCTGCGGGACAGTCGCCTTCTTTTGGCTATCGGAAATAGATGTTGATTGATTGGATACGATAGCAGAATCCGAATGATCCATCTTCTCATGGATCGAGAGAGTAGCCTCGTCTCCCGCCACTCGATGAATAGTCTTGTGTATCTGTTGGGAGGCTTCGGTTCCATCCTGGAAACGCAGCTGGTAGTCGATTGCCATGACGAGTCCCATCGGCGTGTCAACCATGTCGGGCAACCCAGGAAGCTGGCCGAGCGAAGTTTGAGCCAGATCTTGCCTCAGCGTTGGGATTTCCAAGGTCAGGGTTTTTCGGTCATCGGATATTTGTACCGAATTTATGGTTACGGTATCTGCAGTATCTTCACCCGGATTGAAGGCTGAGTAAATCTTTCCCCGAGTGCCGTACTGGCTTGTCCAGGGGTAGGTCCATTGGCGAATGCGGTAGTTGCTGGTCTCGCTGGCAATTTCAGTATCGAGAGGCTCGGTAAATCGCAATTCGAGACCACCTTTCTTGGTGTTCACAGCGACGGGAATATTTAAGGGTTTGCCTGTGTAGCGGACGCGATGAAAAGATCCCCAATCGCCTCCATGCCCCACCGATTGCCAACTCGTTAGCCCGGCGATATATAGGTGGCCATCATTGGGGTGAAAACGCCCGTGAATCGTGCCAGACTGAAAATTGAGTGGCAAAGTGAGATGGGCTCCTTGCCATTGATCATCGATGTCCTCATTGAGAATTAAGGATAGCGTTCCCCGTCCATAGGAGGTCAAAAGCAGATTGCCTTGAAGCTCCATGGGCCAGGTCGAACTGGTTATGAATATCGGAGTGGAAGGAGAATTATCAATGAAATGGGGCACCCAAAGGATTGGTTTTTCAAAGTTGGTTGGCTGCGGTTCGAGTTGAGCTGATGGAACAAATCCGTGGAAGCTTCCGAGGCGAATGCGATGGACTTTGCTGGTGGGGACCCAATTGCCCTCGTTGTCGCTGTAAACAATTTCGTCGTTGGGACCAATAGACAGGCCGTTGGGATTTCGTAGACCAGAGGCGACAATGTCGAGACGGCTTCCGTCGGGCGGCAAACGGAAAAGAACACCGTGGTGAGGGGTTATTTCGGCATCGACGCCATTGCGTGATGGAGGCCAAGGCGTGGCCTTAGCAAGGTAGAAATTCCCTTTGGAATCCGTATCCAAATTCATGGTAAAGGCATGAAAATTGGTTGCAGCCATTACCTGATTGTTGAAATTCTCGTAGAAGTCGGCTTCGCCGTCTCCATTACGATCGTGCAGGCGGGTGATTTGGTCGCGGGCAGTGACGTGAATGATGTCATCGACCACTTTCACACCGTGAGGTTGGTTGAGTCCAGTGGCGTATCGCGTCCATTTTAGCGTGTCGAAATCTTCGGCCAAGCCGTCCACGACCCAAACTTCGCCGCTTAAGCAGGAAATCACGGCCCGACCGTCCGATAGAAAGTCTACCCCAGAAAATCGAAGGAAGGAATTCCAGGGGTTCCCGGAGGGAAGGGTTAGCTCGTCAGTAGTGAAAGGCCCATCGTTATTCCCGCGCTTTATTTTCGTCTCTATAGTTTCCCATTGGGCCGGGCCCGGCTTTGCCTGTTCTTTCAAATCAGGCATAATGCTATCAGCTTCGAGATGTTGAACCATGTAGTCGGGTTCGGAACTGGCCACTACGGGTCCCAGAGACAATTGGAATCGTGAAGCGTTTTGCGACGGAGTGAGATCGAGCACGAGATGACGATTCTCTAGCCGCCATATAGAATCCTCAGGCAGCTCTCGAAAGCCAATTAGTCGTGAGTGGTCCCCAGACGTGATTTCGGTGTATCCGCTATTAGGATTCAGATTAACCGTAGATAATCGGCTAGCTGAGCCATCAGGAATTTCGCAAATATGGAGCGAGAGCGTCTGCGCGGTTGGTTCCAGTTCGAAGGAACGCGTGAATACGGGCTTGCCTTGCGAGCGTTCGAATGAGGGAGACTCTAGAATTCCAGCTCCACCGACTTGATAGGAGAAGACGACGCGTTCTTCGTTGAGATAGAGCCCTTTGTAGGAGCCCAAGCTTTTAGGAACGGGTCCGTATCGCCACGGCCTTGGATCCCAGAACCTTCCGTCGGTCGACCATCCCGGACGTTCGCCTGTTGAAAAGTGCGTGTATCCATCCGGACTTGGCCATTCTTGCAGGCCATCGCGAGCGGGATACCATTTGAGAAACCCACCAGTCCAAGCGCGAGCGGGTCGGAGTAAGTCCGTGTCGAATACAAAGACGGCGTCCTTTTCCCTGCCTACTTTCACGGCTACTCCTTTGTAGACAAAGATGCTTCGAGTAGAGAGGGGATCGGTGGCAATTGTAGAGGAGACAAAGGGCCCGTGTTCCATGGCGTTGAGTGGGCTTGGAGGACGCTGGGCTTGGGCAGAGATAGTCGCGGATAAACTTACAAGGAATGGGAGAAAAGTCGTGATCGCATGGGGACGATGAGAAAACATAGGACTGTCCTAGTTCGGGAATACGATGAGGCAATCAAAAGCCGATGGCTTGAGAGGATTCCACTGGTAGGGCTTCTTAAGTGTCGGGCGTAGCCAAGCGCAGACTGATCCCTAAGCAGCCGAAGAAAGGATGAGACAACGCGGCTGACAAGGGATGTTCAGCCCTACCATTCATACAATTGGATAAACAGGCAGGGGTACCTGCGCTACTTTAGGGTTGCCTCGGTTTTATCGGGGTCCCGTTTTCGTCGATTGGGTAGACCGCTTTGTGGGAATCCAATTGCGAGACCAGAACCTTCATCATGCGTTGAAGAGTTTCAGGATTGGCATTAGCGACATTGTTCTGCTCGAAGGGGTCGGAATCTAGATTGTACAGCTGATAGCGGGAGTTTTCGGATCCCTCCGATGGGAAGTAGTGGTAAATCAGTTTCCAGTCCTCCTCTCTCCAGACGCTAAAGTATTCGCTTCTATGAGGGCTGTGGGGATAGTGCATGAGAAAGGATTCTTGTCGAAGGTGGTCCGTTCCCCCGGTAAAGAGCCGGTTAAGAGGAGCGCCGTCTACATGATGAGCCGTTGGGGTCGATGCCGATGCGAGACTGAGAACCGTTGGAAATAAGTCATGAACGCGTCCTAATTGAGGTTGAATCCGTCCAGTGGATACAGGAAATCGGCTCTGAAGCTCGCTCTTCGAATTTTCATCCGCCCATGCTGCGATGAACGGGACCCGCATGCCTCCCTCATAGTGGGCTCCCTTCTTGCCACGGAGAGGAGCGGCACAAGCGACTTCATGCTGATGTCCGAGGGGCGCGTCTGAGCCATTGTCGCCGACGAAGATGACGAAGGTATTTTCAGCTATTCCCAGGCCATCAAAGTGGTCGAGCATATCGCCCAGCGATTTGTCCATCCCTTCGATCAAAGTGGCGAACGCTTGCGCTTTCTCCGATTTTCCGGAATCCGCGTAGTTGGCGGCAAATCGCGGATCGGATTCAAAGGGTGCGTGGACCGCGTAGTGGGAGAAATAGAGGTAGAAGGGCTTGTCTGTTTCTACGGCTTGGGTGACTGCGGCCTTGGCTTCGATCGTCAGGGCTTCGGTTAGGAAGGTATCGCTTCCGTGGTATTTTTCCAAATGGGGCACGGCGCTCTTTTCTCGTCGCGTGCCCAGTCCGTAATTCTTCTCCGCGTAGTAGCTGCCGGGGGCTCCAAAGGATGCGCCGGCGATATTGATGTTGAAGCCCAGATTGGCTGGGTCAGCTCCTTCGAATTCACGGGGGCCGAAATGGGCTTTGCCTACGTGGATTGTGTGGTAGCCATAGTCGCGCAATATGCCTGGCAATGTAGTGTCGCCTTGTTTTAGGCCTCGCCAATTCCAGTCGGGCGGTCCACTTGTACCGGCGTTGTCTGTATCAGGATTGATCCAGTTCGTAGCTCGATGACGGGCCGCATTTTGGCCAGTCATTATCGATATGCGGGTGGGCGAGCATACGCTCATGGCATAGAAATTTGTGAAACGAATCCCCCGTTCCGCGAGCCGTTCCATTGCTGGAGTGCGGTAGAAGTCGTTCAGCGGGTATCGCTTGGGGTTGCCATTGGCATCCACCAAAAAGGGAACGGACGTATCCATTACGCCCATATCATCTACGAGAAAGACCATGATGTTCGGCTGGTCAGATCCAAATGTCGGGGCTGTTAGGATTGCGGCTAGCGCTAGGGAAGAAAGTAGGGCTTTCATAATATTGAAATCAGTTTCCAAGTTGGGGAGGGAAGGTCAACGTTCGTGTTCGCTCAATCAGAACATCCATGAGTAAGGATGGACATCGCTCTTCCGCAGTCGTATTCTTCTGGATCGCTATGGGGTCGTCTTTCGGGAGGCCTTGGCCAAAGAGCCCAAGGGGTACCAGTGGCGTGATGTCTTTAAAGCCCTGCGCATTATGGAGCTTTCAGGAGAGCTTCTCAGTGGAGTGTTCTTCGATGGGATCCCCGGATTGCAATTCGCTTCCCATGATGCGTTTCGATCCCTGAAGAGAGAGCGAAAAGGGGCGCCCATATTCTGGATGAATGCCGTGGATCCCGCCTCCGTCTGCGGCTTGGGGCTAGATTCATTTAAAGGCGTTCTACCTAAACGGACGGCATCCACGCGAATCGCTTTTCGTGGAAATGAACTGCTATTGGAAGTCCATAGGCAAGGAAAAGTCTTGGTGTTCCATGCCGATCCCGATTTTGAACGGGCATTGGATCCCTTGCGAGGCCTGTTGACGCGCTCGTTTAATCCGACCCGTAGCATATCCTTGGAGACAATAAACGGGGAGGATGCACGAAACAGAGGCTACTCGGATTTGATTGAGGCCCATTTTCGACTTTATCGGGATCACAAACGAGTCGTGATCGAGGGCGTTTAAGTGAAGGAGGCTTGGCTGCCTCGTGCGTTAATATCGGCGCTTGTTATATTCTCGAGAGGCCATAGATTCCGATAATGGACGGGCGATTTCAATTCCACAGAGCGCTCATGCGAGACACTAGATCTTGCTCCGTAACCGTGAGGGCCATCCTCTTGGGATTCTTTCTAGTCGGATGCTCAAGCGAGAGAGCGGTCACGCCCAAAGCGAACTACATGAACTGGAGCGCCTACGCTGGCAGTTCGGATGGCGCCCAGTATTCAAGCCTCGATCAGATCAATGTATCCAATGTTCATCGACTGGAAATCGCCTGGAGCTACGATACCGGTGATGCCAATCGCTATTTCTTCGCACCCTTGGCGGTGGGCAATGTGGCCTATGTCTTGGCCAAAGACTATTCGATTGTCGCTATCGACGCGACCAATGGGGAAGAAATTTGGTTGCATAAGTCGGAGGGAAGCGAGCGGGCGATGACCAGTCGGGGCATCAATTTCTGGCAAAGCCCGGATGGACAGGAACGGCGTTTGCTCTTTGCCAGCGATCATCGTCTCCGGGCTTTAGATGCCCGTACAGGGAAACCGATACGGAACTTTGGACACTACGGAAGCGTGAACCTCAAGGAGGGCTTGGGAAGGGATCCTTCATCTTTGTCGCTGGTGCAATCCCACTCGCCGGGACGGATCTTCGGGGATCTGCTTATCTTGGGCTCAGCGACGAATGAAGGTTATGGGTCGGCCCCAGGGGATGTGAGAGCATTCGATGTTCGTACGGGAGCAGTGGCATGGACTTTCCATACGGTTCCTCATCCTGGGGAGTTTGGTTATGAAACCTGGCCCGAGGATGCCTGGAAAACAGTGGGAGGAGCCAATGTCTGGACAGAATTCTCATTGGACGAAGAACGGGGAATCGTCTACTTGCCGGTAGCCAGCGCCAAATACAACTTCTATGGAGCGGATAGGGAAGGAAGCAACCTCTTCAGCAATTGTTTGGTGGCTCTGAATGCCCGTACGGGCGAGCGACTTTGGCACTTCCAATTCGTACATCACGACATATGGGACTACGACCCGGCAACTTCGCCGAAATTATTGACCGTCGAGCATAATGGTAAACCGGTGGATGTGGTGGCCCAAGCGACCAAGCAAGGCTTCCTGTTCGTTTTCGATCGGGTCACGGGAGAACCGATATGGCCGGTGGAAGAGCGTCCTGTACCCATGGGTACGGAATTGCCGGGGGAAACGCTTTGGCGGACTCAGCCTTTCCCGACAGCCCCGCCTCCTTTCTCTCGCCAGTCTTTCAATGCGGAGGACTTGAATCCGTTTCTAGATGAAGAAGAAACCGCTCGCCTCCGGGCCCAGGTGGAAAGCGCCCGCAACGAAGGGCTCTTCACACCTCCGAGCCAGAGAGAAACAATACAGATGCCAGGCAACAATGGCGGAGCCAATTGGGGAGGCGGAGCAGTGGACCCCGAAACGGGTAGGCTGTACATTGTATCCAAAGATCACCCAGCGATACTGAAGTTGGTGCCGGACCCATCGCAGGCGGCGCCGGCTCCTCAGGATTTGAAGCTCCGAGGCCGCTATTTCTATGATACCTACTGCCACGCATGCCACGCAATCGACACCGATGAAAACCTCTTGGCGGTTTCATCGCTCGTCGGGGTGGCGGATCGCTTGAGCGATGTGCAGATATTCAATGCCATCCAGCAAGGACAGGGGTCGATGCCTGGATTTCCCGCAATCGCCGAAGCCGATACTCGTCTCTTGGTGGAATTCCTCAAGAATC
>CAZFUD010000149.1:0-10170 GCA_964521705.1 uncultured Opitutaceae bacterium
CGGGGATTGAGCCCGTTCGATTAGAATGTTGAACATGAGCAATGCCACTAGGAACGCTCCTACGTGATAGAAAACGAATGCCCCTTTTCGCCCGAGCTTGGTGGATATCCAGCCGAAAAGAACGAGTCCCAGCCCGCCTCCGAGAGTGTTGAGCACCATGCTCAGCATCTCCGCTTTCTTCATAGCGGCTTTGTTTTCCGGCTTTTCCAATGTTTGGTTTACTATGGCAGCGGGCGATGACTCCAATATGCCGTCCGCCGCGAGCGCTTCGCTTCGAGCGTGCTCAAGCAAAGCATTCTTGCCGTATATGTGGACGCCCCAAAAGGTGACGAGACCGATCGATGAAAGAGAAACGCCTACTAAGGTGCTTCGCAATTGCCTGCCTTTAAAGAGGTCCGGAATACTGCCTGGCTTTATTCGCGACTCCTCTTTGGATCGCTGCTGCATTTTGACCCATTGGTCTGGCTCCTTAAGTTTAAGTCGTATCCAGATAGTGAGGGCAGCTGGCAGAGCTCCGAGAGCGAACCCCCACCGCCAAGCATTTTCACCAAGTTCGGGATTGCCTACGATATAAGCTCCGGCCGCGGCTGCCAGAAGCGTTCCGAAGACGCTAGACGCGTGAAAAATGGAACTAGTAATCGGTCGCACTCGATTGGGCATGACTTCCGCGATCATCGCTGAGGCAACCGCCCATTCTCCTCCAACCCCTAGGGCGACCAGAAATCGTAGCCCGACCATTTGCCAGGGAGTTTGAGCGAAGGCGCTGAGACTGGTGAAAAGCGAGTAGAACAAGATCGTTATGATCATCGTCTTAGAGCGGCCAATACGGTCGCTCATTGCCCCAAAAAGGACGCCACCCAAAGCCCCGCCAAAAAGGAAAAAGCCGAGAGCGGTATTGTTCCAGAAATTGATAAGGCCGCCAACCTCGTTAGCCGGAAGATCTTCGGGCAGGAGGGAAGGCATGGCCTCTCTCATGGAGACCACGAATATCTGGCCTTCGAATACATCGAAAATCCAGCCTTGTGACGCGAAGATAAGGACAGTCCATTGGTAGTTGCTTAGGATCTTGTACCAGGGCTTCGATTCGGAGTCGGTCGAGGATTGCATTAGAAGGGGAAGTCGAAAACGATTGCTTTTGGGTGGTATTATTAGCGACTAGCTGAAAACGGGAGGATGTGTCAGCGAGGCGATATGGGGTCTCATGAAATCAAACACATCGACGGGTTGTCCGATAGCGAAAGACTCCTCAGCGGCGAGGCACATGCCGACCGACCAAATTCCATCAAGACCAGTAGCGTGAGGGCCTTTGCCATCGATGAGGCACTGGGCCACATGTTCGATTTGTTTCCGTAATTCGAACACCTCGCCCGAGCTCTGGGCGAGTTCCCGTTCGTCGACATTTGATCCGTCGAAAACTTTAAGGAAATGAGTAGGGTGTTCGGTTCGGTCCTTGCTGCCGCTCCAACCTGCCCAAACAGCTCCTTTGGTGCCAGAGATCTTTACCGTTTGGTGGTGTTCGAATGCCGCTAGTGTTTGGGATACGACTGCGTAGGCGCCGCCTTTGAAATTCATCAAGCAACTGAAGTTGTCGTGAAGATCCGACCTGTCGGCATCGCGTGAATTGGCGGCTGCATAAATACGCTCGGGCTCGCCAGCGGAGCTCAAGTACCAGCGAGCGAGATCGAAAAAATGGATAGGCTCTTCGAGAATCCAGCTGCCGACTCGTTCCCGGTCAAAACGCCAGCCGGTGCTGCCAGGCCGGTAAGGTCGACGAGAAAGTTCGACGAGTACATATTGAGGGGCGCCGATAACTCCCTGGTCGATAATCGATTTGATTTCGCCCCACTGAGATGAAAGCCGCAATTCGTGTCCCACGGCGATGGATTTTCCCAGGCTTTGGGCGAGCTCCTCAAGGGCGACACATTCATCGAGTCGAGGGGCCATGGGCTTTTCTAGCAATAGATGATTGCCCGCCTCAAGAGCGGTTTTAGCTGCATCGAAGTGGTAAGCTGTTGGAGTGACGATATCGACGATATCGGTTTCCGCCCTCGCGACCAGGGATTGATGGCTTTCGAAAATCTCAACGTCAGGAAAGTCTTTTTTCGCAGCCTGGCGGGATTCCTCGGAGGGCACGGCTATGGCGACCAACTCCGCATTTTGAGCTTGTTCGATGGAACGAGCGTGGAAACGACCCCAGGCTCCGTATCCTACGAGGCCAAAGCGAATGGGTGCAGATAATGACATGGGCGATTGAATTGTCTTGGGCTAGAAAACTGCGAGCAGAAAGGGTCTCGCCCTGAAGCTAGCGAATCAATAAAGAAATCAGCTGGGTAGTTACGCTGATCGGTCGATCTCTGATACGTCGCGCGATTCATCGGCGCATTTGGGAGTTATCCCGACAAGGATCTAATGGAGTCTTAGTTGAATGAGCGAGGTGCCGGGACTGAGTCTACCAATTCGAGAAAAGCTTCTTTTGTGTAAGGCTTGCTAAGCACTGAATTCATTCCGATTTCGAGATACCGGTCCCGGGCGTCATTCATCGCGTTGGCTGTCAGGGCCACTATGGGCACATCCGCTTCGTCTATTTCACGAATCGCTAAAGTGGCCTGTTCACCATCTACCTCTGGCATTTGAATATCCATCGGTGCGAGATCGAAGGGCTCGGTCTTCGAGAGGAAGCGGATTTCCAACGGTATTAACCCTTTCCGAAAAAGGGGTAGTCTATCACCTCAAAGCCGCCAAAGCGCAGTCCGTTCGAAAAGCGGGAAAGAACGAGATCCTTACAATCACCTACACAGATTTAGAGACGACTCAGACGCTGGCCCGCGACTAGAATTCATCCCGTTCCAATACGACTTCTCGAGCCCTGAAAGCGGCTCCGGACAATCACAACACGACCCGTTCGACCAGGACTGCTCATTTATAGAAAGCGCTTCGCTTTCTGACGTTTAGGCAAGTATATCCTTAACGACCGTACCGTGGACATCGGTCAATCGATAGTCCCTTCCTTGGAATCGGTGGGTCAATCGTTCATGGTCGAATCCCAGCATGTGCAGGATGGTGGCGTTTAGATCGTGCACATGTACTGGATTTTCAACTATGTTGAATCCTAGTTCATCTGTTGCCCCATAAGTGAATCCCGCTTTCACGCCACCACCAGCCATCCAGATGGTGAACGCCCGATTGTGATGATCCCTACCATTTTCGTCGCCGGGATTTTGAGTCATGGGAGTTCGTCCGAATTCGCCTCCCCAAATGACCAGAGTATCCTTCAACATATCCCGGTCTTTCAGATCTTGCAGGAGCGCGGCAACGGGTTGATCGGTATCCCGGCAATTCTTTGTGTGGGCATTAACTAGATTGCTATGTTGGTCCCAAGCTTCGTGGAAGAGCTGAACGAAGCGCACATCCCTTTCCATTAAGCGCCGCGCCAGCAGGCAATTTCTGGCAAAGTTAGACTCATTTGGGTCCTTGATCATATAGGCATCCATGGTGGCCTGGGATTCCTGACTCAGGTCCATGAGCTCGGGCGCGCTGGATTGCAGACGGTACGCTGATTCGTAGGATTGAATTCTCGCCGCGGTCTGCGGGTCGGCCGTTCGGGCAAGAGTTTCCTCGTTCAGCCGCTTGAGGACGTCGAGAGAATCTCTTTGGGCCTTATCATCGTACCCATCGGGATTGGAGAGATAGAGAATCGGGTCGCCTGTCCCTCTGAAAGGAACCCCGTTGAAAATGGTAGGCAGGAAGCCGCACCCATAGTTGCTCGCTCCTCCGCTCGTTCCTTTGGCGCTCGTGAGCACGACATATCCGGGCAGATCTTCCGATTCGCTTCCCAGTCCATACAGGGTCCAACTGCCCAGACTCGGCCGCCCGAACTGCTGGTGACCCGTATTCATAAATATCTGTGCCGGGGCGTGGTTAACCTCATTGGTGTGCATGGATCGGATAAAGCAGATATCATCTACATGCTTGGCGATGTGAGGAAGCAGCTCGCTAATTTCATAGCCGGATTGACCCTGCTTGTTGAACTTGAATTCAGTTCCATATAAGGCTGAGTTGGGGTCGATGAAGGCTGCCCGGTAGTCTTTTAGAAGACTGGGAGGAGGAAGCTGGCCATCCCGCTTTACCAACTCCGGCTTGTAGTCAAATAGGTCTAGGTGGCTCGGGGCTCCTGCCATAAAAATGTAGATGACACGTTTGGCTGTGGGAGCGAAATGAGGCGCTCTGGGAGTTAGCGAATCCGGTATTTCCGCTGAAAAACCATCCCTCATCAACATCGAATTGAGCGCCAGGCCGGCCATGCCCACTCCGCACCGCTGCAAAAACCAACGGCGAGTATTAAGCTTTCCAAATTCCTGTTGTATTTCGTTTTTCATGACGTTTTCACTCGTGTTAATTCTTAGTTAGAGTTTCATCCAGATTTAGGAGAACGCGTGACGCGATTGTCCAGGCTGCTACATCCTTCGGAGTAACTCCATTGGGTAATTCGGGTATCGTGTCCGAATCCTTGAAAGCGATTTTGCGAATATCGAGCCAGCCTTCCGAAAGCCTATCATTCTGGGCCTCGACCAAGTTTGCGATCTCCCGCGCTTCAAAGGCATTGGCGGGTCGACCGGTGGTAAGCAGATAAGCATAGTTGGCTCGCTCTTCGTTGGAATTTCCACCTTCTTTTAGTATCCGCTGAGCCAACGCTTGCGAGGCTTCAACAAAGATAGTCTCATTGAGGGACGCGAGAGCCGAGAGTGGTGTATTCGTACGGACGCGACCCGCGCAGGATTCGTCTGCATTGGGGGCATCAAAACTGGTCAAAACAGGGTCAGGCATAGACCGCTTTCTAAACATATATAGTGAGCGCCGATATCTGTTTTCGTCCTCGGCCGGATACCAATAGTCGGGAACAACGTAGTTGTATTTGATCACCGATTCGGGGACGGGTGGGAATACGCTTGGGCCACCAATCTGCTCGGTCAGCAAGCCTGCAGCCGATAAGGCAATGTCCCGCAAGACTTCGGCTTCCGTCCGAAAACGCGGCCCCCTAGCGAGTAAGCGATTATTCGGATCCAATTCCTTTAACTCGGCGGATACAGACGAATCCTGCTGGTAGGTCTTGCTAGTGAGGATCGTTTTGATCAGGGACTTTTGGCTCCATCCTTTCTCTCGGAAATCTACGGCAAGCCAGTCGAGAAGCTCCATGTATTCCGGACGCGGTGTACGCGATCCCCAGTCCTCGGGCGTTTGAACGATGCCTTCTCCAAAAATGGACTGCCAAATTCGGTTCGTCTGCACCCTGGCCGTCAGAGGAGCTTCGTCGCTGGTGGCCCAATACGCCAAATCCAGTCGCGAAGGATCCTTTTGGGTGAAGGCGTTCAAGATCGATGGAGTCCCTCGTTCCACTTCGTGCTTAGGATTGTTCCAAGCGCCACGATCAAGCAGACGGGTGACGCGAGGAAACTCGGAAGTGGCCTCCATTGTGTGGAGCACGCTTGTTTCAGCCTCCGGAAATCCCGCTTCAAGTTCTTCTATCTGGGACAGGATATTCGTGGATGTTTCTCGCCTTTTAAGCCAGGCTCTCAATAAGGCTCGATTTTGTTTTTGGGAGCGTTTCGAATCCTTTAGATTGAGGGCTAGAGAAGCGTCGAACGCGTAATTTGGAGCTGAGGGATCTTTCGCGCCTGTAAGGGAAAAACGATAGCGCCCAAGTTGCTGATTGTCTCGTCCATTTTTGCTCCCCCCGTGGCTCTGGACCGTCTCTACCCGCAGTTGGCCTCCTTCGGGCATCGCCAAAGGCTCCTTCAAGCGCATGACCGCGGCGTATGCCGAATGCCTAAGAATGGGACCGCGGTCTGGCGCCCAAGCGGTCCGTTCATCGTCATCGATGAGAAAGCTGGCGGGCCCGATGGTCCGTTTCTCCTCTTTGTCCCGATCCTTGTGAAAGAAATAGTCTCGCATGAAACCTTCTTCCATCTCGAAATCGGCGCTCGCGTCCGTCAGCTCAACCTGAGTCCATTCCTCTTCCCCAGGCCACTTGCGGAATAGTTTGAACTCGCTAATCGCAAACGTTCCCCAGTAGCTACGACCCGGTCCTTGGAACGGCTGGTCCGGGTGGTTTAGGGCTTCGAGGCGGATTCCTGTCAATATTGGAAAATTGGATACGCCTTCAGTTATGGAATAACCGGTAACCGTAGGGTGTCCCAAAGTCAGAATGCTGTGGTCCGACAACTCGACTGGATGGTTAAGACCGCCGTGCCAATCCTGGAAATCGGTGTCCCAGACTTTCCAAGCCGATTCAGTATCGGCTTCGCCCTTTATCCACTCCGCTAACTCCGATTTCCAATTCGGGATTTCCTGTTTCGCTTTCGCTTCCAATTTCGTGACCTCCTCGCGGATAGATTCGATTTGGTCTAATTGATCATCGGAATAAACCCAGGATTTGGCTTCGCGCGTTTCATTGAAGAATGCGAACAAGCTGTAGTATTCGTCGTGGGTGATAGGATCGAATTTATGCGTGTGGCATTGCGCGCAGCGTAAGGTCAGTCCGAGTGCGGTTTTGCCGAATGTATCCATCCGGTCGAAGATTCCATCGACGCGGAATTGTTCTACGATGATGGCGCCTTCTTCGTTGATCATGCCGTTGCGCATGAATCCGGTTGCCACGAGTTGGTCTTGGGTTCGATCCGGTATAAGATCGCCCGCTAGCTGTTCGACTAGGAATTGATCGTAGGGCATGTCTTCATTGAGAGCATCGATTACCCAATTTCGATAAATCCATTGATCGCGTGGCTTGTCCTTCTCGTAGCCATTGGAATCGGCGTATCGGGCGACGTCCAACCAATGACGAGCCCATTTCTCACCGAACGATGGCCGTGACATCAAGTCGTCGATAAGAGCCTCCACAGCGCTTGATGAATCTCGCTGGAAATCCGATACAAAGGACTCGATTTCAGTTGGAGTAGGGGGCAGGCCTATCAGATCCAAGTATAGACGCCTGGCGAGCGTGTGCGGATCTGCCTGTGCGGATGGCGCTATCCCCTCCTTCTCCAAACGATCGACTATGAAAGCATCCACCGGATGTTTAGGGTGCTTTGGTAATGGATTCTTCTCAGGCGTTTGCCACGCCCAATGTTCATCATACTTGGCTCCTTGCTGGATCCAATTGTAGATGATCGACTTTTCTGCGTCGCTTAATTCCTTCTTGGAATCCACCGGGGGCATGCGTTCTTCCGAAAAATCGCTATTCATCAAATAGACGACTTCGCTGGCCTCGGGATCGCCGGGGGCGATCGCCACGATACCATCTACATCCTGGTAAGCTCCTTCGGCAGTGTCCAATCGTCGACCTGCTTCTCGAGTATTCTCGTCAGGACCGTGGCACTCGAAGCAGTTTTCGCTAAGAATAGGAAGAACGTCACGGCTGTATTCGATGGCCTCCTCGGCCATAGCCGTGGCGGCTGTCAAAACAGATAGGTAGGCAACCTTATAATATCGGGACATCAAGCGTGAATCTACGTTTACTCTGTGAGTTATCAAGGCTGATCGCCTGAATTGAAGCCCAGTTTGGATTTACGGTATTAATCCTGTTTTTGGATCAATTTTCTTCTATTATTGATTCTGCGAAACGATTGTCCACGAAGTTGTCCGTTATTCCGTTTTTGATGTAGTCCTGCGGGGCCGCTGGAAGTTTGAGCTACTTCGATTTTAGCGAGGCAAGAAGTTCCGAGAAAAACCGCTGGTGTTGGGGAATTGGTTTGTTTTACCAGCGAACTTGTACAAAATGAGGACAAACCGCAGTTCGTGTTGTAATCCTCAAATAATAAAATCGCATGGCAACTTACATAAGTCTCATCCGCTTCACTGAGCAGGGAGCGCGCAATATCAAAAAGTCGGTCGATCGGGCCCATGCCTTTGACCAAGCCGCTGAAAAAGCAGGAGTTACGATAGAGGGCCAATATTGGACCCTAGGACCTTACGACGGGGTTCTTATAATTAGGGCGGACGAATCCAGAAAAGCCCTTCATTGTCTAGCTGAATTGACCTCCTTCGGCAACGTTTCGATTTAGACATTGACCGCCTTCGAAGATACGGAATTCGCTGCGATCGTAGAAGATTAATTCCTTACTCTGGGTTAAAGGACCCCAAGCCCGATGGGCACCGGAGCTAAGCGCGTTCCAATCGACGGGAGCGATTTGTCTCAATAACGCTGTCTTAGTATCGTAGCGTAGTTTTTCTGTTGTTACGCTAGCGGGATCGAGCGGCTTCTTATGGACGTTTTGCGCCTACGTTTTCAAACGACACCAGCGACACCGTTTATAATTTGCTAGGTGAAACGGTGTACACTACTTCTACTTTTTCGACCAAACCCTTTTCCCTTAGCTCCGGACGGAGAGAATTCCGCCATTGGTCGCTTTCGTAAAACCCTGCTCGCTCAGCCGCCATATTGGTCTTGCTGGAAAACTGGCGCATCCAAACGAAAAGGTTTTCATCTTCGAGGGTGCGGTAAGCGGCGATGATTTTCATTCCCGCTCGCTCCTGTGGCTCGACCAGCTTGTCATGAAAAAAGCGTTCCCACTCATCCATCTTGCCTGCCGCTATTTTATATACCCGAACCTCGATGATAGGCTCTTCATGATGGCCCGCAATTGCGATCGGGGTAGTGCCGACGATTATGAAAACCGCTGCCGAGATGTTGAGTGAAATACGAAGTAGGTTATTCATAGAATAGGCCTGTAAATGCTACAGAGGTGGCTCCGTATCAATCAAAGAAAGACCAGGTCCGACATTTTCAAAGGTGATTCAGTGTTTGCAGCTCCAACCAATACCGAGTGTCAGCCTCTAGGTGAATTCATGGGCCCATATGGGATCCATTAAGTCTTATGAGCAGAGCGAAGAAGAGAGCGCTGCTCGGAAAAGTGAAGCCACATGCAATGGATTTTTTCTCGGACGTTTATGGGTGAGATATAACCGCTGCTGGAGCGTTCGGGTAGATGGTTATTTTGTTTGGATTGGGATTGGACTCCTTCCGGCTTTTGTGACAGGAATCACTCTAGATATTCAGTTTCTTATGACAAACCTCGCCGTAGTGAATTACAAAAACGAGACGGAAGCCGTTGAGCTTCGGGAATTCGAAAAGCCATCTATCGGCGAGGATGAGGTGCTCCTGGCCGTCGAAGCCGTTAGTGTTTGCGGGAGTGACCTGCACCAGTGGCAAGCTTTGCATAGCTGGCCGGTGAATTATCCTGTGGTCCTGGGCCATGAGTTTGGTGGGGTGATTGCTGAGATTGGCAAGCGCGTAACCGGATGGATGGAAGGCGATCGTGTCGTCAGCGAGACTGCGGCTATCATCGATCCCAATAATCCGATGTCGCGAAAGGGTTTGTACAATCTTGATCCGACGCGAAAGGGCTTTGGCTATGGTGTGGATGGAGCCATGACGAAATTCGTTCGCGTGCCAGCGAGATGCCTGCACAGAATTCCAGATTCCCTTCCATTCGAGAAAGCGGCCCTCACCGAGCCCTGTTGCGTCGCCTATAACGCGGTCGTAAACCAGTCGGAGATCAAGCCGGGTGATCGCGTGGTCGTATTGGGCCCGGGTCCCATCGGGCTGCTGTGCGCGGCCATCGCAAAGCTTTGGGGAGCGGAAGTTGCTGTGGTCGGGTTGGAATCGGACAGTAAGCGGCTCGAAGTCGCCAAGGCCTATGGGTGCGAAGCGATTGTCGGCGATCTGGACGAATGGGCTTATTCGGGTGATGGCCTAGGCGTAGATGGCGTTATTGACGCCGCCGGCGTGTCCAAAACCTTGGAGATCGCATTGAAGATCACGCGTCCTGCTGGCTGGATCAGTAAAGTGGGTTGGGGGCCCCAGCCATTAAGCTTCTCTTTGGATCCGCTTGTCCAGAAGGCGATCACTTTGCGAGGTAGCTTTAGCCACAACTGGCCGATTTGGGAGCGGGTGATTCGCTTGATCAGTTCGGGTCAGTTGAACCTGGATCCAGTGATCGGAGGTGTGTGGCCATTAGAGGAGTGGCACGAAGCCTTTGAAACCATGCACTCAGCTGAAATCGTCAAAGCGGTACTGAAGCCATGAGTGAGGAGGATAGTGTCGGCTATTGAGTATTCTTGCAGGAGCGGCTTTACGCCGCGGTTCGGATCGAATGTGGATCGCGGCGTAAAGCC
>CAZFUD010000150.1:0-10095 GCA_964521705.1 uncultured Opitutaceae bacterium
TTTCAAGTAGGTTCGCAGCAGCGCTCGCAAACACGATTCCGTATCGGAGCCGAAATCGTCATGAATGGCCTGCTGGGCAAGATCGAGACGATCGAAGTCGGCCTTCCCACCGGCCATTCCCATCCCTTGAACGAGCCCTCTGTCGTCACCAAAACGCCTGAAGGCCTTGACTACGATTTCTGGTGCGGGCCAAGCGAGAAGCTGCCTTACATCTTCGCTAGGCATCACCGGTATTGGCGTTTCCATGACGCATACGGTGGTGGCCAGATTATGGATTGGATCGGACATCACAACGATATCGCTCATTGGGGAATCGGCATGGATTACGATGGACCTGTCGAGGTGGAGGCCATCGGCTGGACCTTTCCTCAAACGGATGTCTACAACACCGCTGTGAACTACGATATTCGTTCCCGATACGAGAACGGGATCATATCATCGATATCCGACAAGCACGCGATCGGAGTTAAGTGGATCGGCGAGAACGGCTGGGTGCACATATCCCGAAATTATATGAATGCCTCCAATCCGGAATTTCTTCGCGAATCCTTTGATAGAGGTAAAATCAAAGCCGCTGTATCCAATAGCCATACACGAAATTTCATTGAATGCGTCCGATCGCGTGAACCGTGCATTGCTCCTGCCGAGGTCGGGCATCGCTCCATCACCCCTGGCCACCTTGGCATCGTTTCCCAAGCGGTCGGCAGACCGCTTAAATGGGACCCGAAAACGGAGACCGTCATCGGGGACCAGGAAGCGGATAAACTCATGAAGGCGGTCCCCTACCGGAAGCCATGGAAACTAGGCTGAAATAGATTCATTTTAAAATTATTCCATGTTTCGGATACGCAATAGGCATGATAAGACCTTGGATTGTTAATATTTCCCTTTTTTTACTGGCGACCCAACTGGGCTTCGCGGACGCTAAACGGGCCCGCGAATGGGGCATCCCCTTCGAGGGGACTCCAGGAGAGCTCAATGCCATAACCGATGTAGCTGGAGTCGAGGTCGGCCACAGCACAATCATTAAAGGTTCGGGTCGCCTAAAAATTGGCAAGGGGCCCATTAGAACCGGAGTGACCGCCATCTTGCCGACAGGCCGCGAATATCGGCCTGTCTTCGCTTCCCACTCCAGTCTCAATGGGAATGGCGAAATGACTGGGACCGCATGGATCAATGAGTCTGGTTTTCTAGAAGAGCCTATCCTCTTCACCAATACGCACAGCGTAGGCGCTGTCTATGAGGCATCCATACATTGGAGACGGACACGAAATTTCCATAGTTCCGACAGCGAAACCGGATGGGCCTCCTTGCCGGTCGTCGGGGAGACCTGGGACGGGCGCCTCAACGACATCCACGGTCACCACGTCATGCAAAAGCATGTCTTCGAGGCTTTAGACGAAGCTCGCGGGGGACTCGTAGCCGAAGGCAACGTCGGCGGCGGAACGGGCATGGTCTGCCACCGTTTCAAGAGTGGCATCGGGACCTCGTCGCGTATCACAGAAAGCGGATACACGCTCGGAGCCATTGTCCAAGCCAATTATGGCCTCCGCAAAGACCTGACAATCGCAGGCGTCCGCGTGGGGCAACATTTGACCGACCTGATGCCAGAATACGATCGTTCAAACGCGCCCGCCGAAGGCAACTCCATCTTGACAGTCATCGCCACCGATGCTCCGCTACTACCGCACCAGCTCAAGCGCGTGTGCCAGCGTGTTGCACTGGGTATCGGTCGCACGGGCGGCTACGGAGCCAACTCCTCGGGCGACTTTTTTCTGGCCTTCAGCACCGCCGAGATCGAAGCCACTGACAACGACGAGCTGCATCGCGTAACCATGCTGAGCAACGAATCCATCGATCAATTGTTCCTGGCCACCGTGCAAGCGATCGAGGAAGCCATTCTCAACGCTCTCGCGGCTGCCGAAACTATGGAGGGGATTAACGGCAATATCGTACACGCATTGCCCATGGATCGTGTTATGGAAATGCTCGGAGGCGACGGCCGGTGAGCGAGTCGCAAACGGAGCCTTCTATCGCTCTGCCACCGCTCTGGGTAGCCCTGATTCCGATAGCCTTCTTGCTGGTCTCCATGGGCGTGACCATCATCGTTTTTGGGAAAGACCCGCACATTCCGCTGGCCTTGACCGCCATCGTGGCCGCCATCGTTGCCCGCTGGCGGGGGGCGCCATGGGCTGTTCTTGAAAAAGGAATGCTGGGGCATCGCGGTCGGGACTAAAGCCATCATCATCTTGCTGGTGATCGGCATCCTCATCGCCGTGTGGATGATCGCCGGCGTTGTGCCTTATTTAATCTCGCTCGGTCTGGAGCTCCTCAACGCAAGGGCTTTTTTGCCCGCCGCCTGCGCGATCTGCGCCGTGATCTCCTTAGCCACGGGCAGCTCCTGGACTACCGCCAGCACAGTTGGCGTGGCTCTTATGGGTGTCGGCAATGGGCTGGCCTTGCAACCCGCCATGGTGGCCGGAGCCATCGTTTCCGGCGCCTACTTTGGAGATAAGATGTCGCCTCTGAGCGATTCCACGAATCTGGCTCCAGCGGTAACAGGGGTGGAGTTATTCGACCATATACGCCACATGGTCTACACCACCGCCCCTGCATTTATAATATCCTTAATTCTGTATTCTATCATAGGATACTTCTTGGAAGCATCTGACACATCGACCGTGGAAGTTCAACAGATGCAGGATGCCCTCTCCGGCCAATTCCACTTGAGTCCGCTTCTGCTCTTGGCCCCGGCCGTGGTCATCGCTTTAAGCGTAATGCGTTTCAGCGCGCTTCCAGCTTTGGCGGCCGCGGTAGGAGCGGGAGCAATTCTCGCGCTTTCGCTGCAAGACGCGAATGCCGCTGAACTCATCGGCGTCATGCATACTGGATACGAATCTAAGACCGGCGTGGAATCGATGGACGAACTGCTCTCCGGCGGCGGTCTCGACAACATGATGTGGACGGTTTCCCTAATCCTCTGCGCTTTGAGCCTTGGAGGTATCATGGAGGGCGCCCGCATGCTGGAGAGCGTTGCCAACGCTATCTTGAAAGGCGTTCACGGAGCTGGAAATCTGGTGACCGCGACCGTGGGAACCTCTATTGCCACCAATATCGTGGCTCCCGACCAGTATTTATCGATCATCGTGCCCGGACGCATGTACCGTGACGCCTATGGCCAGCGCAATCTGGAAGCTAAGAATCTCTCTCGGACCATCGAGGATAGCGGAACGCTCAGCTCGCCACTCGTGCCTTGGAACACCTGCGGAGCAACCATGATGAGCGTGCTCATGGTCAATCCCCTCGCCTACCTACCCTACGCTTTTTTCAATCTGCTAACGCCCTTGATCGCCGTGCTTTGGGCCTACCTGAATATCGGTCAGGCGAAATTAAGCGATTTTTCTGAGAATGGACCGCCAACGGATGCTCATTCTTAGCCAAAGATTCGTCAACCGGATGCTTTAATAGTCATCCTCTCTCGGCTTGATAAAGCGATATTGGCACTCCAGCATGCTATCGAATGGAAACGGACGCAGAAAAATCCCCCCCGACTAAAGCGCAAGCCGGAATCGGCTTTACCGATCGGCTACTCTCGAATGAAGAGATCGAATCCGTTTTGGACGAGGCCTTTGCCCATTGGGATCTGGACAATAAGAAGGCGCTGATCGCGATCCCGGACGGAACGCGAACCTGTCCTTTGGACGTCCTGTTTCCCATCATCTACGATCGGCTGGCAGGACGCGTTGAACTTCTCGATTTCATCATCGCCCTGGGCACTCACCTGCCCATGAGCGAAGAGCAGATTTGCGAGCGGGTTGGCATTCAGCCCGACGAGCAACAAACGACCTACTCGAAAGCCCGATTTTTCAATCATGCCTGGGACGATCCCGAACAACTCACTGAGATCGGCGTGATGACGTCTGACGAAATTAGCGAGATCAGCGATGGTCGATTCGAGCAAACCTTATCGGTAAAGTGCAATCGCATGGTCCGCGATTATGATCTCCTGCTCATCTGCGGTCCCGTCTTTCCACACGAAATCGCGGGCTTCTCAGGCGGCAACAAGTACATCTTTCCCGGTATCGCTGGAGCGGAGGCAATCGACTTTTCCCACTGGCTGGCTGGTCTAGCCACCAACTATGAAACCATTGGCCGTAAATGGACTCCTGCCCGCGCGGTGATCGACCGCTGCGCATCGATGGTTCCGATCGAGCGCAAAGCTATCTGTATGGTAGAGAAACAGGGCGGGCTAGCTGGATTGTACGCTGGCGTTGTCGAAGAGGCCTGGGCCGAGGCGGCCGACCTATCTGCTCAGGTGCATATAGAATATCGCGATAAGCTCTTCGACACGGTTTTCGCGGTGTGCCCAGAAATGTATGACGATATGTGGACGGGCGGCAAATGCATGTACAAAACCGAGCCTATTGTAGCGGCAGGCGGCCAAGTGATCATTTACGGGCCGCACATCACCCAGATTTCGGCAGTGCATGGCGAGACGATCGCCAAGATAGGATTCCACTGTCGCGACTACATCCTCGCCCATTGGGACGAGCATAAGGACTACCCCTGGAGCGAATTGACCTACGTGACGGTCGTAGCCGGACGCGGGACCTATGAGAACGGCGTGGAATCCATGCGAGCGAAAGTATTTCTGGCCACCGGAATCCCCGAAGAGGAGTGCCAACGCATGAACATCGGCTACATCGATCCGGCAACCCTGAATCCCTCCGATTACGAAAACCGTGAAGACGAAGGCATCCTCTTTGTCGCCAAAGCCGGCGAACGCCTCTACCGCTTGAGAGAAGAGTAGATTGCTCTGCCAACGATGTTATTTAACATCGCTATCGCTTGTTGCCGCGTAGCGGCAAATAGGTGATCCGAAGGATCAATAGGTTATGATGATCAATATTCCCTATTTCAACTGAAACCTTTTATCCGCAAAGCGGATACCTATTGGCGCTCGCAGCGCGAGGGCACTAGCGACCTAAGTCGCGATGTTATTACAAATCTCTCTTCTTTTCGTTACTTTTCCAGATATTCAGCCAATACCTGACTATTTTGTGGGTCGATAACCCAGCCGAAGGGATCCGGAACCCGGCTCTCCTGAATATCAAGCAAGGCGCTTCGGAGTGTCGCCGCCATCTGATTCACTTCAGGCAGCGAATATTCACGACCATCCGCTTCGCCAATTGCGGAAATAGGGCAAACGATCGCGCCCGTTCCACAGGCAAAGGCCTCGCTGCAGCGACCCGACTCGATATTTTCCAGAAGCTCGTCGACGGGCATGACCGTATCCTCGGCATCAATACCATTATGCCGGGCAATATCTAAAATGGAGTCCCGCGTAACCCCATCAAGAATGGACCCGCTCAACGCCGGTGCGCGCAATGCTCCATCGACAACCGCCATGAAGTTCATCGCCGAAAGCTCTTCGATGTTGCAGCGCGATTTTGGATCAAGCCACAATGATTGATGAAAGCCTTTCTGGATACATCTCTCCGTCGCCAGCAAAGAAGCCCCGTAATTGCCGCCGACTTTCTCAGCTCCCGTACCCCCTACAGCTGCCCGACAATCATCGCGCTCCACCATCACCCGAATAGGGTCGGCGTAGTAAGCATCTGAAGGACTCGCCAATACCAGGAATGCGAATCTCTCTGAACTCTTGACCGCGAATTGGGGATCGAGACCGAATAGGGTTGGGCGGAGATAAAGAGACTGCCCTGCCTTACCCGGAATGTAGGGCTGCATAGCGTTTGCAATACTGCTAAGAGCCTCGGCGAACAGCGATGAAGGCACTTCCGGCATGCACAGTCTTCGGGCCGACTTTCGGAATCGACGGAAATTCAGATTTGGCCGGAACAGCATCGGGTTTGCGGACTTAACCTGATAGGCCTTCATGCCTTCGAAGCATTGCTGGCCGAACTGCAGAGCTGTCGACGCGGGATTGATGGGAACATCGGCAAACGGCACCAAGGCTCCGCTCCGCCATTCTCCATCTCGATAGTCCGCCCGATACATCACCGGGGCCAACTCGACTCCGAAGCCCAAAGACTCGGGAAGCTGATAGTCAGCCAACAAACTAGAAACGTCTGTCTCCTGTTCCGATAATTGGCCTAATCGCGAACTATTACTCATTTCAATGAAACTCTTGGGTCTCTCGGACAAAGTCTAGCCATTGCCACAATTCCCAACAAGAAACTTCCCCACGGGCGATTGGCCGAACAAGTGATCAAGCTAAAAGACTAACCGCGTACCGAGGAGTTAGGCCCTTACAGCAGTGGCTCGACGACCGCTTCGAGTTCTTCGAGCGTCATTGAGCCTGGGTGGTAGAGGCGCACGACGCCTTCACGGTCGGCGATGACCATTGTCGGCGTGGTCGAGACGCCAAAGTCGTTGAAATAGCTTTGATTCAGCGGCTTCGACATCCATTCGGGAAAGGGATTTTTCTGCTGCCACGGACCTTGAATGTAAACGAGCTCTTCGCTTTCTGGAACTTTGTTTCTCCGGGAATTCGCGAAACCAAATAGTTTCGTCGGCCCGACGACAGCAAGGCCCTGGTCAGCAAAACGCTCGTGAAGCTCGATAAGCGCTAGCTTTTGGCGTTTCGAACTGCCGCACCAGTGAGCCGAAAAGTAGTAGACTGTGACCTTGCCATCGACATCCACCTTCGGGCTGCCGCCAACATAGCGGTCAGGATCTAGTTCGGGCATGGGGCTCCCTTCCAGTGAAGCTAGCAGATAATTTTTCTGGATACGGCCTCTATCGAGGTGCCTCGATATCGTTCGCGCTGATTCTTCAGAAACGCGATTCTTTGTCCCGCTTGCCTCGTCCCTGGTAAACGGCTCCAAGCACTTCGATCGAAGCGCCGAGCGCAGTCGCCAAATTGGGCGAGGATTCCAAGTCGCTCTTCCAGGCAAGCTTGCTGGATCGCTTGTAGGTCTCCTGGGCATACGCCTGCGCTGTCTTCCAATTTTCCGCAAAACTGGCCCCGCGAGCGACCCAGGAAAGGGCCGCTAGCAACTCGGGATCGTCAGCAGACCGATTCTCTCTAAAGCTCTCGGCAAGGGAACGAGCTTCTTCTACTTTCTTATCAAAAGCCAGGTCTTTGAGTTGCCTGAGAGTATTTTTGTTGCCCTGGGCGGAAACCGAAAAAGCGGTTGCCAGGAGGAGCAGAAAGAGGCGTCGACCGATCATACGCGAGCTGAAAAAGGCGGAATGATTTTACGGATTGGATAACGTGTCGCAATGAACCAACCCTAGCGACGTAGGCTTCCCATTCACCGACCGTCTGATACACCGTTGACCTATCGCTTGCGACGCGACTAGGTTCATTCAATGATTCGCGTCGCTTCCTTATCCATTCTCTTGCTGTTCTCTTTTTCGAGCAGCGCGGATCCGCTTTATGATATCGAGCTAACCGTTGCCCGAGAAGGATTCGATGGCAAACTCTGTTGGGTGCACGCTCGAGCGGGCGCCATTCCCTCCGGAAATGGAAGCTCGCCCTTGGTGGTTATGACGCTCCAGAAATTGGACATTTCTGGATCAGACGTGTTCTACGCCCTCAATGAGATGAGAACGCAGAATGGCGGAGCATCGTGGACCGATCCCAGAGAACACACCTCATTCGCCAGAGTACCTTTTTCTTGGAAAGGCGAGGACGATCTGGAAATCACAGTTTGCGATTTTTGGCCTCGTTGGCATCCGAGATCGGAAAAGCTGATCGGCATCGGGCATACAGTGGTCTATGAAAACAACCGCGTGAAACCCTTTCGACCCCGGGGTATCGCCTACGCCGTTTACGAGCCGGAGCAGCATCGCTGGACGGACTGGCGTACGGTTGAGCTACCCAACGAAACCAAGTTCGAAAATGCTGGCGCTGGTTGCGCCCAGAGGTTCGATCTTCCCAATGGCGACCTTTTGGTTCCTTTTTATTTCAAAGAACCAGCAAGTAACCAGTACTCCACTACCGTAATGCGGGCTCGTTATGATAACGGGGAAATTCACTACGTTGAGCACGGATCTGAATTGACCATTCCGGTCAAGCGTGGGCTCTACGAGCCCTCCATCGCCCGATTTGGAGATCGGTTTTATCTCACCATGCGCAACGACGACCATGGCTTTATATCGATCAGCGACGATGGTCTCGAGTACGGCGAACCGAGAAAATGGACTTTCGACGATGGGTCCGATCTTGGGAACTACAATACCCAGCAGCATTGGGTCTCCCATAGCGATGCCTTCTTTCTGGCCTACACGCGACGCGGAGCAAACAACGATCACGTTACGCGGCACCGGGCTCCGCTTTTCATCGCTCGCATCGATCCAGAGTCCCTGCAGGTAATTCGCTCATCCGAACAGATTCTCGTACCAGAGTTCGGGGCCCGCCTGGGGAACTTTGGCGTGACGGAAATTAGCGAAACCGAAACCTGGGTTACTGTAACCGAGTGGATGCAAGCCAGCCCCAAAGAGACGAGGACCTACGAGCGCGTTGGAGAGGACTCGGATCTCCTTAGAGCCCGAGGCGCCAACAACCGTGTCTGGGTCGCCAAACTAAAATGGAATCAGCCAAACCGATCCAGTTTCATCCCCTGATTCTAGCCCGAAACGATGCTAAGAACACTGAGAGAAGAAGAATATAATTCTCCACAAGAACACCATCGACAATCTCTTAGTCCAGCTACCTGTGACGAATTTCTAACCCGAGACTCATGATTCAAAAACTAAGTCACTCTTTGTTATGATAAAGCTTTGCATAACTTCATCCCGCTTCAGCTCTCTGCTCCTTCTAGCCTCAACAGCACTCAGGCAAAGCGGGCAGGACCCGGTCCCCCACGAAACAGCTAAGTTTGAACTGACCAAAAAAGGCAAGCAGATCGTAGTGGAAGGTTAAATACCCAGGGGATTCACTGAATTCGAATTGAGAATCGAATTGGACAGGCACTATCGAGTTTCAGGCGTACGAGAGATAGTGTCTATAGATCCTGATCCAAAGCCCCAAGCTGAAATCTTTAAAGCATCTCCGCTAAATATAACGTATCCGTTTGTCGATATCAGTGTCCTATCAGACCACCATTCGTTAGCCCAGCAATCAAGAGCTACGCAAGTGGAGTTCAAACTCTATAGCGCCCAGTTGTACTCCTTTCAGGTCCAGTAGAATCCGTTGAACACCCAGATTGGGAGCCTGAGCGCCAATCCCATTCATCTCGGAAAAAGATCCGAAAAACAAACAACCCTGCATACAGGCAGTTCGAGGCTGAGCCCAATTGAATTGCCTATTCATTACGTAGAAATATCTCTCAGCCATGGATTCTATACCTCAGCTTGTTCGATCTGCTAAAATTTTCCCACTCATAGTGACGTTCGCCTGTTCGCTCTGTTGGGGACAAACGTCTACAGATTTTGGAGTGGAGAAAGATGAACTTGTTTATCAATCAGCGATGAATTCCAAAGCTAGCGTCGAGGGTTGGGTCATGGAAGGGCCTGGTCACGTGAAGTTCGCAGATGGCTGGATGGAAATGCGGTCGCCAAACGAAGAGATGCATCACGTTTATTGGTGCCCCAAGACCTTGCCGCCCAGCTTCATGGCTCAATGGGAGATGCAAAACCTGCATTTGGAGGCCGGTCTCTGCATCGTCTTCTTCGCGGCGACAGGGCTGGAAGGCCAAGACGTCATGGATTCTTCATTACCAAGACGTGATGGAACCTTTAGCCAATACAATAACGGGTTCTTACAAAACTATCATATTTCCTATTACGCCCATAATCCCAAGTTGCCGGCAAGAGCCGTTGCCCGCTTGCGGAAGAACCCGGGCAAGCATATCGTCAGTGAAGGACCGCCCGGCATCGATTTCGAGAGTGATCGCGTCCACAAGATTACGTTGATCAAGAAAGATGCCCAAATACGGCTTTTCGTGGATGGCCAGCCCATCATCGATTGGACCGACAACGGCGAAATCAATGGGCCTCCATTGGGCTCTGGGAGAATTTCATTGCGGCAGATGCAGTGGACTCACTTTCGCTACCGCAATTTCCAGGTGTGGTCGCTGCTCGATTCTAAATAATCGGTTGTCCGGTTGTTGAAGGCTGAGCACGAAA
>CAZFUD010000151.1:0-10015 GCA_964521705.1 uncultured Opitutaceae bacterium
CCGTTGTCCTGAGGTCTACGGCCTTCTTCTATTCCAAGATGCCATTTGCCGAAAATAGCGGTTTGGTATTGGGCTCTTTTCATTTCATGAGCAATGGTCCCCAGCCCCGCAGGTATACGGTTGCGGGCATATTTTGTGTGGGTAACGCCATGCATGAATTCATGCTTACCTGTGATAATTACGGATCGAGTAGGTGCACAGGACGGCGAGACATGGAAGTCCGTAAGCCGTGTGCTATTGGCATAAAACTCATCCATATGCGGCGTCTTCACTAACGGATTGCCGGACAAGCTCATGTCTCCCAACCCTTGGTCATCGGTCATGATGAGAATGATATTCGGTCGACTTCCTTTCAAGGTTTGGGAGTGATCTGCCGCCTGGATATCAGGAGCAAATATCACAGCCACTGCTAGAATTTGAAAAATGATAGATTGTTTATATGTCACGATTTTGCTCTTTTGATTAATTGGTCTAGCCGGTCATTCAGTTTTACCCCATAGTCCTTTTGCTTCATAGGGTCCTGTCTTGCCTTTTTCGGCAGCGCGAACCTCCTTAACCATCTCCTTAGAGAGAACGGACCCTTTAGCCCAGGTTTTACGAAGGTAGGTGAGTATGGCAGCTATTTCGTTATCGCTTAAAGCATCACCAAAAGCAGGCATCGGCGCTTCGAAGTTCTGAACCTGACCGTTGACTGTTATCTCACCGCTTAGCCCTTTCAGTAACACTTTTATCAGAACCTCAGGGGAGCCGGCCACCCAGTCGGAATGGAGTGTTGGGGAGATATTAAGCAAACCTTTTCCTTCGGGACCATGACAACCTGCACAGAACATTTTATATAATGATTCGCCTGCCTTGATTCGGTCCGGTATCGTGAATGCTGTCATGGCAGCGGATCTGCCATCGGCATTATTAGTTCTCATGCGTAGTGAGGCTGTACGGCTTTTTAGGGATGATTCCGGGGCTGCAAATTCTTTATGCGCCTTATCCAGGTGAATCAAAGTAGCAAATGTATTTACTTCGAGCTTTCCTTCTGTCGTTTCAAGTTCGCCGTAAATATGTGTTTGCATGGCAGGCAGAATATTGGGGATTTCTAAAAAGATGCTCTTCCCATCGGGAAGCAGTTTCGCGCGGGTGACCCTCAAGCGGTCATGTCCCTCCGAGGATGGCTGTCTGACGGAATACTCTAATGAACCATAACCCGGCGAGTATTCATAATTCCATTGCTGGACAAAAAAGTTTTTCGATTCGGGTGCCGCATTGCCAAGCAATTTTGAACTGAACTTCAATTCGATGCCGTTTTCGCGCCCGTGAACATTTTCGAGTTTCGGAAATGTTTTTCCGGTATATCGGATGCGGTCGAGTGATGCTTCATCAATGGCGTAGTTGCCCCAGCCGTCGGTGCCGACGACGTAGAACATGCCGTCGCCGGGGTGAACTGCGCCGCGCACGACGCCTGCGCGGAATTCGCCGTCCAGCGGTACGACGGAACCCTGTGCGCGTCCGTAGTCTGTGTAGCTGTCATTGCGGAGTATTTCAAACCAGCTGCCGTAGCCGTAGCTCAAGCCGATGATGCTACCGTCTAAAGGGCCGAAGCGGTCTGACTTGGGAAATTCGAAGCCTCCCGTAGAGTTGTCGATGCCGCGCGGCAGGTAAGCCATCGCCGGGGTGAGGTTTGCATAGGCTTCTTCGCGAGATTCCTTCGAATTAAGTTTGGAGCCCATGCCGTAGTAATCGCCTTTATGAATTTCAAGTACGGCGGAAGAGGGGGTCCATACGCCTTCCTGCGGTCCTACCAGAAATATACCGTCGCTGCTGCCGCCCACTGCCATCGCATTGCGCAGGCCGCTGGCTAGGAATTCTACAGGTTTGTTCCAGGGCTTTTTGTAGGCGCCGCTGCCGTTTACGAAATAGAAGGTTCTATCCTTATCCATGGGGAATCCGAAGGTGCGGGTGTGGGCCGGAACTGCGTAATCAAAGCCGTTGAGGTAGTCTTCGTAGTAATCTGCTTCGTTGTCGCCGTTTAAGTCTTTGAGGACAACAATGCTGCCGCGCGTCATCACATAAGGAAGGCCGTCGATGAGGCGTATGCCGAATGGTTGATCCAAGCCTGTGGCATAGCGCTTCCAGGTGGCCTCCTTCATATCTTCTCCTAATCCCGACACCTTCCATACGTCTCCCATGAGGGTCGTGATATAGGCATCGCCTGCTTGATCAAAGTCGATGCCGCTGAACATCATCATGGATCCCCAGGGGTTATCGAAGGGAACGCTGATGCGGTCGATGACGTAGGGTTTGTTGTTCTTTGCAATAGTGACCTTCTCCTTAAATAGCTGTGGCCAGCGCGGCTTGCCGCCTTGGCTCCATTTCTGAAGCGGGTCGACTCTATTGTCTGCCTTAATGGCGGCGACCGCCGAGTCTACCTTCTCTGCCATGCCCTCCCAGTAGTAGAGTTTGTAGGCATTTGTGGATACGGGAGCGGTCCACTTCGCGTTTACGAGCGAAGGTTTCAGCAAACTTCCTTGTCCCTTCGAGAAGCCCTTGGCCGCGGCAACGATTGCCTTTCCGTCTTTGACTGCGGCGAATACGTTGCCCGCAGTTTTGATATCCCAATCTCTGTGATCCTCTAGAGTGAATGGGAAGTCCACGGATCCTGCCTTTGTGGTGGATATTGAGCGCGTATAGCAGCCGTTCTCCATGCGCGAGACGCTTTCAAGGAACTGGGTCTCGCCGATCTCGTAGCGCTGGATGACGCGTCTATTATATAGGTGATGACCCAGGTAGCGGCTTATTGTCTTGCCGTCTTTGCTCAGGGGCTGAAACCATAAGCTTAAATCCACTGTCTGCTCGCCTTCAGGCGCTTTTACTCCGTGAATAAGTCCCCAGCGGTGCGGATCAAAATAGGGTCGACCTTCCCATGCATTGTAATAGCCGCCCGTTGCTTTATCGAAGGTAAGGCTTTGTCCGCTCCGCAGGAGAACCGTCAGCATATTGCCGCGTTTCTTCTTTTTATCTATTGAGTACGAGGCAGTCACGGCTGGTCCATAATCCATATCATTCCAGCGAAGATCCTGGTGTCCGTTTCTGCTGTAGTTTCCCCAATGCCCAAAGGAGCCGCCGTCCAAGTCGGGGTAGGCGGGGAGCAAGGCCAAGTCGGTATCTTGAGTGAGGTGATGCTTTGCTTGCCGTTTATAAAAGTCATAGACGCGGTAGGTATTCGTTTCCTCGCCCGCGAGTGCATAGCCTTCGCGTCCCTCGGAAGTGGCCAAGTAGGGGAAGAGCGGAGGGTCTGTATTCACTAGTGGAACTACAACCGCTGCTGACTCCGCGTCGGCTGTTGGGTCTTCAGCGGGCTGCGGCTTCGATTCCAGTTTCTTAAGAAAGATGTTTTTCCAGCGTACGCTTTTGCCGACGTCCTGCTCCTTCTTCACTCCGTGGACTTGAAGGCCGATATGCCCAGCTGCCGTCATCCCATCGAATTCAAAGTCGGTGATTAATATATCATTGATATAGGTTTGGTAATGGTCATCGAAGACGCGAATGAGGAAGGAGTTCCATTGATTTATTTTAAAGGCGCCTTTTACGGGCGCTGATTTTTCATCTTCCAGATTGGGACTGAGCCAACGCTGCGGGGAGCCATCTTCCTTCTTCATGACCTCGCCATAGATGAAGCCTGATCTGCCTCCGGCAATTTCAACCTGGGGGCCCCTCAGGTGTCCATTTGGTCCGACCGGCACTGAGCGTATTTGGCAGCCTGAATTGAAGGGGTGGTCCGACTTGACCTCGAACTTCAGTTCGAAGTTTTTGTAGGTCGCGTCGGTCGTCATGAAGGCGTTGCCTTCCTTTGCGACTGATGTGCCGACGATCATTCCGTCGACGACTTCGTATTCGTGCTTGCCCCCGGCCTGGTGCCAGCCGTCGAAGGATTTCCCGTCGAACAGGTCAATCCAATCAGCGGTGCTTTGGGCGGCAGCCTCCGGTTGACCGAAAACAGCAGCAATCGCGGTCGTAGTAATCAGTAGCGTTCGTGGAGCTAGTGTCCTCATTTGACTTTTATCTCGCAGTTCGAGGATGCGATGTCGACTCAATGTTCTGCCAGGAGTTCTGCGAGACGCTTCACGCCTTCCGGCGCCTTGGCGGCCAGGTTGGCTTCTTCCTCCGGATCGGAACGGTGACCGCAGATTTCCTGAAACAGGAACTCACCCTGGCCCTACCTTTGCTCCCTTGATCGCAAGGCGCCCATAGGGAGGCAAATTGTAATGGGATTACACCTACAACTAGACTACCTTATGAGAATTAAAATGAGAATGTATTGGTCAGAAAGAACTCCTGCGGATTCGGGTTGCGAACAACCGCGACCCTACCGTCAGGATTGATGGCAACAGGGATCATATCGTCGTCACCAAAGGCGTTACGAATATTGAGCTGAACCCTCCAGTTCACTTTGTCTTCCATCAGTTTGCGTCCATAGCCGACCCAAATATCGCCATTTAGCTGCTCGTCCCCGAAGAACGGGCGATCTAGGTCGGAAAGGATCAAGCCGTCGGGGTCGACGTAAAGACCGTAGCCGATGGAGGCCTTATCCTGCCAACGTAGGGCTCCGCCAGCGGTAAATCCCGCCAGCGGTCCTTCAGTGAAACCGTAGCTAGTGACCAAGTTCATACGCCACTTCCGTTGTTCGGAGGATACCGTTCCGTCTTGACCGCGGGCATTGGCTAGCGGGATGGACAAGCCGCCTCTAATGTTATAGCCTAAGTATGATGTTACCTCGAAGTTTCCAAGGTGAGGTTGCGTGGCCAAGTCGCCCAATTGGGTTTCTTCTAGGCGTTGCAGCACGAATTTCTCGAACTCGACCAAAGCTGGGCCCGTATTGGTTTGAATGGTTTCCTGTTTGCCAACGTTGAGGGATAAACGCCAATTGTCGGTAAGGTTACCGACGACTTCGATCTCGACGCCTTCGGCTTTGAAATCGGTTGTCGAGGTGAGGCCATTGATTGGCTTGGACTGCGTTTCGCCGCCGATTACTTGAGGATCCCGAAGCGACCGGAAGTCAGGCCCGAGAAAGTTCGCCAAGGCTTCGATAACGTCGTCATGGTCGGTGAATCCTAACGATTGGGAAACCGGACCGCCATGAGCCAGCGACTCTTCTATGGTTTGGCCAAGATCCCGCGCTTCCCACCAGCGGGCCATGCTAATGTCTAGTTTGCGGAAGATCCAGCCCGGATCCAAGTCGGATTCTGCGTTACTGCTAGTGGTCTCAAACCAGTTGACGCGCACGCCCAAACGGCGGTCAAGCAACTCTAAGAGGAACCCGAAATCCTTGGTGTTGCCGGTTGGCGAGCCGAGGATTTCACCGTAGACGTTTCTGGAGATCGACTTCGGAGAGAAATTTTCTGACTCGTTGTAGTGTACCGAGAGGTCGGCCCCGAAGGGCAATTCAAAGAGCTTATCCTCTGGGAAGTGGCCAACTACACTCCAAGTAAAGGTATCGCCAGTGATCGGCGGGGTTGGAGCCGTAGAAATCGCGAGATTAGCCGGATCCCATTCGCCAGTTGGCAGCAGGGCGTTGCCTACCTTTTCGTACGAAGTGGAATCGTCCGTACGCCAGCCGACGAGGCCAACCAACTTGTTGTCGAAGAAAGCGCTCTGTATGCTGAATGCTTCCGATGCTATCTCTTGTCGGTTGGCATTGCCGCCTTCAAGCGATTTCTTGATCGTGAATTCACCGTCATATACCTGGCGATCCGCTCTATCCCAGTAGCGAGCCAAGTAGGTGTCGCCGGCATTGGGAAGATTGGCTACTATTGGCTCTGTGATACGTATATCCGCCAGCGAGCCGTATCTGGAGTCTCTCAAGTCGGGACCAAAGTGGATGACCGTAGTTGGATCGCGTCGGAAGTTGTTCAACGGGCCATTGAGAATCCGAGGAACGTCTAAAGTATCGCTGACCCATTTTAGTCCGTAGTTTCTGGATACCTGCTCGATCGTTTGCTCGCTGTAAAAGCCAGTGAATACGTGTTTGCCTAGAAGGCCGAGAAAGTCGCCGCGTTCGGTGAAGTCCATGCTGTAGAAGGCGGTAGCTCGGTGGGCGTCGCGATCGATTTCCGATTCCACGATGTTTTTGAGCGGGTCCTTTAAGAGCATCCGGCCTACGTTGGGGTTTGGCGTCTCATCGAAAAGGTACTCACTCACGTCCACCATGATCTCGCTGCCAAATTGGTCGCCTCGGGCTGGGCGCGAGTTAAAGGGGAAGAAGTAACCCGATTCGAAGGTTTGGTGGTCTACCGATAATTCGATACCGCCTTTTCCATTAAATAGCTCTTGCTCAAGGGTGATCGAGTGCTGATCAAAATTTTGCTCGGAGGTGTTGGTTAACCCGGATAGGAGTAGATCCTGGTTATTCAAGACTTGTTGATCTAGGATTACCGGTTCCTTGAAGCCGGGAAGGTATTGGCTTCTTCGGGCGAAGAAGCTAGTAGTAGCGTAATTGTCAAAACGGTTTTTGCCTTCGTTGGCTTGGTTGTAGAGGGTGCGTCCCCAAACCCCGGATATGCTAGGGTCGCTCATCCCACCAAATGGATCGCCTGATCCATCCGAATAGATTAAGCCGATACGCAGGTAGTATGGAGTGGTGACCGAACCCACGCTCGCTCGAAGGGCCTGTTCGGTGGTGCCGGGGCGGGTATCGATGGTGAACTTTGTATTGAAGCTGCCGTCGGTCACCCAAGAGGGGAAGGGATTTGCGCCAGGGATATTCTGCAGCGACGGATCAGGCGCGGAGAACCATGAGGTGATTCCATCTATCGGTGGAATCACGTTTGGCGGGGTGCCATGGATGTCGCCTCGCTCAGCATTACCGTGCAGGCGGGTTTTACCCAAAAAGCCAGAATCTTTGCCCTTCGATAGGAGCGAGTTGAACGCCAGATATTGCCGATTCGTGTTCTCGTAAGCTGGGCGTTGCTGGTACTCGTTGTTTTGCCAGAGCGAGGCAATTCTTACGCCGAGCCGTCCTTCGATCAAGGCCTTGTTATAGTCAATACTGGCACGATGACTCGATCGTTCGCCGAGACGGAAGCTTACCTCGCCATGGTCTTTCTGGAAGGAGGCTTGCTTAGTGCCATTGTCCACGATACCGCCAGGACTTCCAATTCCGAAAAGGAGGGAGTTGGGGCCGCGATTAATCGTCACAAGGTCCGTGTTATATTCGTCAAAAGGTATATCGGTTAAAAAGTAGTTCCGAGTTAGGCTCGCAGCTGCGAGTCCTCTCACGCGCTGGCCGGACTGTGGTTCCGCTCTTTGGGCGTCAGTGTTCACGTATACTGTCGTGTCACCTCCAGCATAGTTTCCTTGCGCGCCGCCGACTTCCATATTCAAAGCATAGGACAATACAGTGGACGCGTCTGTAGCACCAGTGTCGTCGAAAAACTCTTTGGTAAGCACGGATATGGCCGAGCCCACATCGCGCAATTTAGTATTAAGACGGGTGCCCGCCAGAGTGCTGGTAGCTCTGTACCCAATATCTTCTGACGCATCTACCAAAAATGGGGAAAGTTCGAAGATATCCCCATCCTCATCTTCGCTTTCTTGTGCCATAGCACCAGTTCCTCCGCTAGCCACAGCTAGCGCCAGCAGCCCTTTCAATAGGCCGTTGATTGTTTTTTTGTTTTCGTTCACGGGTATAGTGTCTACTAGGTTTGGGTCGCCGTCCGCATCTTCTGCGATTGAGGCTTTCCTTATTGTATACACGCCAGATTTCTCATGTTGAAATATGGCGAGCGAGGTATCCGCCAACATGAGATTGAACGCTTCGATGGGAACCAACTCTCCCTGTATCGGAAGAGTAGTTACACCACGGACATCTGAAGCCGAAAAGAAAATCTCCAACCCGGCTTGCTGAGCTGCTTGTTTGAGGGTCTTTTTTGCTTTGCCCCCAGAAACGTCGAAACGCGCTATCTCCGATTCCGCTGTAGCGAAAATCTGCTGACAGTCGAAGAAAGCGATCGATGAACAAAGATACACGAATACCAATACGCTTCGACGGTATGTCAAACTTAACATGGTTTCGTAGTTGATTCGTCATTAGAACGCTTTCTTCGCGCTCTAAGACGTTTTGATAAGTTAAAGGTTATTAAAGGAATTTCGAGAAATCTGCTTTTCTCCCTCTTTTTCTCATTAGTTGAAAACTCACTACGGCTTACGAAGTAGAACCAGTTCTTCACCCACACGTTCGGACTGTATATCGAAGGTCCATTCAAGCAATTCGACGAAGTGATCTACATTCGCCGTATAAAACGAAGCGACGATGGGCTCGTCCCCTATCTCTGGATCGAGAAATTCCAACTGGACCGTATTGCGGCGATTGAACTCCTCCACGACTTCCGACAAGGGGACATCATCGAAATCGAGCAGCTCGGGTTTCCAGGCCAAAAGCTCGCGCGCTTCAAGAGCAGAAACCTCTGCTATCTCTGCAATAAGCGTGTCTTCGATCAATGGAGCTACCGTTCGCTGTCCAGCGACAACTTCCCGCGTATAATGATACAACTCCGGCGAGTCTTGATCAGCGACAGGATCCAGAACCGACATCTGGACTCGGCCTTCCGTTACCAGCAGTTCGACCGAGTTTCCTGTCAATTTGATATTGAAGGCTGTGCCTACCGCGCGAAAGTCGACTCCTCCAGCATTCACGATAAACGGGCGATCCGGATTTTTCGCCACGTCGAAATGGGCCTCGCTGGATACGAGTTCTACCCGACGCATCTCAGGCGTGTAGTCCACCTTTAGCGCCGCGCCGCGATTCATTTCAACAATGGAGCCATCGGGCAAGACGTGGCTTTCGTAGCTATTGGCGACCAGATTACCCGAAAAGGTTTCCGGATCGTCTGAAGGTGAAACGCTGAATGTTAACCACAAAGCGCCCATCAACGCCAGCGCCGCGGCAATCCCTCCAAGCCAGGCCCACCGACTGCGCGTCATATGGTATTTCAAGAGATCCTGGTTGGGCCGCTTGCTGTGCTCGGGCTTCCACTGGGCGAGCTGGTCGAGATGCTTCCAGGTCTTCATGTGGCGCGTGTACCATTCGCTATGGCGAGGATCGTCGGCGAGCCACTCGAAGAACGCGTCCTGCTCGTCCGCTGTAAAGCCTCTGACCCGTTTGGCAACCCATTCGGCCGCCTCGTTGTCGATGCGTTCGTCCTCGGGAAATTCTATTTCGTTATCGTTCATTTTCAAAGCTTTCTAAAATGGTAGCGTCCGATCCCCGAGCGTCCACAAATCGTCAAGCTATGGCCGCTCGGAGATCGGCCGCTACCTTCATTGTCTTTCGTTCTCAAATACATCTTCTTCATCTCCTCATCCCTAATCCCTTCCATGCCGCCGCATATATTTCGTGCACTTTGAGAGTCCGATCGCTATCTGGGCGGACACGGTGTTAAACGAAATCCCCATATCTCGGGCGATGTCGTTGTAGGTCATCCCATAAACCTTGCTTAGAGTAAAAATCCGTCGGCAGCGTTCGGGGAGCGACTGAATCGCCTGGGTCAAAATCTCTAGCTCGTGATTGCGGGCGGCGACTTCGTCCACGCTTTCCCCTTCGTCGAGAATCTCGAGAACTTCTTCTTCCAACAGAGAGTCCGTAACCAATATCTTCGACTTACGCATCGCGTCGACCGCCACGTTCCGGGCCACCGCGAAGAAAAAGGCTTTGGGCGATTTCAGCTCTTGCTTCTCTCTCGCTTTAAAAACCTTCAGGAGGGAATCCTGAATGACGTCGTCCACATCGCACTGGCTACCGTAACGGCTTCTCAGCCAATGGCGAATAAGAGGTTCGTGGGGTTCGATCTGTTCCGCATACCATTGGGCTTGGTCTGAGTATTCAGGGGGCATGTCTTCTGTAGTTTGTCTTGGAATTTTTGAGGAAGCAATGGCTAATAGAGTGTCTGACGAATCAAGTTTACCCACATTTACAATGTAGGGGCGTGGGGGGGGGGGGGGGGGGGCGGGGGGGGCCAGGGGAGGGATT
>CAZFUD010000152.1:0-9914 GCA_964521705.1 uncultured Opitutaceae bacterium
ATAAGTATGCTGAAAGAGGCTTTGCTCAGCTTTATTCAGGAAGAAGAGGACATCGCCTACCAAATTATTAGACGAGATAAGGAAGTGGACGCGTTAAACCACGAAAATTTCAAAGAATTCGTGGAACTGATGAAAGACGATCCATCCAAAGTAGACGTATATGCGGAAATGATTTTCATTTCGAAATCGTTCGAGCGAATCGCGGACCATGCCAAGAATATATCCGAAGAGGTGTACTTTCTCCTGACATCCCAATCTTTGAAGCAAGTGATCAAAGAAGAGGCTCGAACCTAGATTGAGGCGGATAAGAATCGCTAGCTATTCCTGACAAGAGCTTGTAATTGGCAGGCGAATTTCCAGAAGGATCACTTTGCTTTGAGAAGCTTTCAAGCGCATGTGATTTCCTGTTTGCTCGCAGAGATAGGGCGACGAGCTACTTTGCTGGGCAATTCGGATCCTATAAGGGTCCTGGATGCCGGTTGCGGTAGGGGAGACCTTATCTCGAAATTAATGCATGTTTTGCGGGAGAGGGGAAAGTTAGCGGGAAGGTGCGAGCTTTACGGACTTATCGCTACTGATCGGATGGCTGGCAAAACAGCCTCTTGCGACGACCTCGTTGAGTCGCTAATGGGTCTGCACCCTGAGGTTGGATGGAGAGGGAGGATTCGCTTAGTTCCGGCAGAGGGACCCTGGCCGTTTGAAGACCGATATTTCGATATTACCATCTCGAGCCAAGTTCTTGAACATGGTCGTCAATTGGGCTGGTACCTCGAGCAATGTTATCGAGTTCTTCGGCGATCAGGTATTGGCCTTCACTGCTTTGAAGCGAAAGAGATGTCCAGGGCTCTTGGGATTTTGCCTTCTTTGGCGGCAGGATCCGGACTCGCCGATTTCGGCAACGATCGACCAGGTAGCGATGGAATCTGTCAAGTAATCCCTTCATGGAAACGCGTCCTTTACGTAGGAGAGCGAGTGGGTTTCAAGGTGAGTCCAAGATACAATGGTTGCTTATTACGGAGACGGTTGAGTGGAGATTCTACGGTGTACCGCTATTCTCGAAACCTATTCGATAATTTTGCCATCCGTTTGATGGCTCTTTGGTCGCCCGTAACCCTGATTTCTGAAAAGGTGTAGAGGGGCAATTGAAAATCGCGATTGGCCAGACCGCGCGAGTTCAGTCTTGAACGCTTTGGCTAGGGAGGTTCCAATCCGGACTTCATGTCAAGAGCCCCTTCTAAGTCAATTTTGAAATCTGGTCAGCGCCTGCCAAAGGATCTCTGGCCCTAGTGGGACTCGTTGGATGGCTGGTTTCGCTGGCAAATGCCCAGACTGAAGAATCAGCGGACATTCAAGCGAAGCGAGAGCAGAGAGATGCGACCGTCTGGAAAGCGGAAGCCGCTGCCGAAGCTTACGGAGAATCCATTGCTAAGTTTTGGGATTCGCTTAGGGAAGCGGAATCACCGCTGCAGGTGTTTCGCACATTTTCCCTGGGGTCTGTGGAAAAGCCGAATTGGACCCTCAATCAGAGACATCCCCAGGGTGTTTTCGAATTTATCCATCAAGCGCCACGATCCGGAATACAGCTTCTCAAAAGTTATCAGTTGCAAACGATGGTTAACGATTTCGAGCAACAAGGGTATCAGCTAGACCAGTTCGATTTTCGCCATTCCGGATTCGAGCTTCAAGACAACGGGATTGCTATATCAGAGATAGAATTCGAACTAAATGTCAGCGGTCCTAGCCATACCCTTTACCGACGCTCGTTTCGAGGGATCGCTCGAATTCAATGGGATCCGGAGGCTGATGAGGAGGGGATTCACCATCCTTCATCGATTACCTTCCTCGAGCTCAAGCAATTCAGAAGGACGGGAAAGAAGGGATTTCTTACCAGGGATTGGCTAGATAGCGGCGTTTCCAATTCCCCTTATCGGTACATCATGGTGGAGGACGTTGATCTGGATGGAAAGCCCGACATCGTGTTTCCTCAAGAAAACATGGTCTACCGGAATTACGGGAATTTCGAATTCGATCCGAAGCCGCTTCTCGAAAGCCCACCCGCTCTAAGCGTTATTGATTCCGCCTTGCTCGTCGATTTGGATTTGGATGGCAAACGCGAATACGTCGTATGCCTTCGAGGCATCGGGGTTCTCGTGTTTGAGCAACATAGGAAGACGGGAGCTTACGACAGGAAACCCAAAACGATTTGGGAACCAAAAACCCTTTTCGGAGCGGTGTCCTTGACTGTGGGGGATGTTAATAATGATGGATTGCCGGATCTATTTATTGGGCAGAACGTCGAATCCTATACTAGAGGAGTTCTGCCCAAGCCGTATTACGATTCCAATGACGGATTATCCTCCTATCTGCTGCTCAATCGAGGGCGCCTTAAGTTTCGGGAAGTCACTAAAGAAACTGGACTGTCTGAAAAAAGCAATCGTCGCAATAGAGCCGCCTCGATTGCCGATCTCGATGGAGATGGGCGTCAGGATTTATTGATGACTAGCAATTTTTCCGGAGTGGATGTTTTCTCGTCAAGCGACAGTAGTCTGCTCGGCGATATTACCGAAGAATGGCTGCAATCGCCGCAGATGTTTGGCTCCTCGCAACTGATTGCGGATTTCGACCGTGACGGTTTTCTCGATATTTTTGCTGGTGGAGCGGGTTCGGAAGTGGGACGCAGAATGAGTGCTATGGGTTCACGTCGAGAAGGCTTTAGCGAAAGTGAAGCCATGAGACCGGTAGTATCTCGAGGAAGTCGGCTTTGGCGGGGCGGCGACAACGGCTTCACGCTTTATGATGATGGAGGCGTTTTCGCGAGAGCAGGCTGGGTTTGGGGCGGCATAGATATCGATTTCAACAACGACGGCTTCTTGGATTTGTATTTGAATAATGGAAACGTCAGTCGGAAGACCGCGAGGAATTACGGTGAAATTTTCTGGCGTCACGATCTCTACGATATTGAGGGTGAAAAGGGGCAAGACGTGTTTAAGTTCTTTGCCGAGAACGATCCCACAACCTATTTCAACGAAGACGAATACAGTTGGGCCCCCTATCAGAAAAATCGATTGCTGGCTAATTTTGGGGAGAGCGGATTTGTCGATATTGCCTATTTGATGGGGGTGTCTTTAGAGGTAGATGGCAAGGCTGGCGTATCAGAAGACTTTAACCTGGATGGGAAGCCAGACCTGATTGTTTTGGACAGCGATTTGGTCGAAGAACAAATACACGTGAGAATTCTCGAGAATGATTTAGTTGGCGTTGGCAACTGGATAGGCGTGCAACTTCGTCCAGCCCCCGGTCATTCTTTGATTGGGGCTACGACTCGAGTGTTTGGGGAAAATTATGAATCAGCCCGAGTGAATGCTCGCGGGCAAATCCGCAATTCCCAAACCTCGTCATTCATGAGGTTCGGCGTTGGTGATTTGGATTCCATCGATAAAATCGAAATAACCTGGTTGGATGGCCGAGTGACTGAATTAGTCAACCCGGCTATAAACCAGTATCACCCTGTCGAGGCAGGGGAGTAGCAACTACACCAAAGGAGGATGCTTAGAGCGTCACCAGGCGAACTGCCATCCCACTGTGACGATTGATTTCGTCGATAGTTGAACCCCATTTAGGTCCTCTAATATCGGCACGGAATACTCGATCGCGAATCGATTGTCCGTTAGAGGGCCTTCGTTAGCTATGTAGTTGAGCCCGATCATCGCGTCGATTCGCTGGCCGCCGTAGTTTTCCGAGAAAGCGGTGGTGACCGTTCTTCTGGAGGGGGCAAATGGAGGATTGAAAGCAATGTCTGATTGCGTACCCTGCAATTCCCCAGCCCTATTGTATCGGAGGCGTCCTGAAAGGCTAAGTTGATTGGACAGCTTAGTAGAGACCCAACTGGACACGTCTATTTGATTTCCGAGACGATAGCCATGGTGATTATCGTCAATGCGGGCGATCGCTCGAGCTTGCCAGCCAATAGACCAGGACTCCTGTTGCCTCACGTAGGTTATGGAAGGAAGGAGATCCACGGTGCCGCTGCCCAGTTGCATGGGAGCTGGCATTTGCCGCGACAGTCGTCCTCCAGGGCCGGGAATGAGATCCTTTTCTCCTATCGATCCAGTAGGCAGGCTAATCCCCAAACCGAAGTGGGCGCGCCCTTCTTCGGATTGGAAGAATGGGAAGAGCCCAGCGATTTTCAAGTCACCCCAACCGCTGCTTCGAGTGGTGAATTTTGTCGATCCGCCGTTGAGATTAATCAGGGGAGCCGCCATGGGGAAAATCTCATGATCCATTTCCGTATCGATATAGGGAATCATCGCCATAAGCGTTACCCGGTTACTCGGGGCATTCATGAGCCCGATCATCGTCATGTCCATAGTCATGTTGGTTGGCGTGACGGTGTAGTTGGCGGAAAAAACCTCCTGCGAACTGCGATTGTTTTCGGAGCTTCGCATGCCTTCCATATCCATTCTCATATGGCGCACTGAAATCATCCAGTCATTCGCGCTATGAGTGTGGTCGCCCATGACCATTATAGGAGCATGGCCGTCAGGCCTGCTGCTATCGTATTCGTGAGCCATGATCGGGAGCCAAGCGGTCGCGAGATAGGCTAGAGAGAGTGTTGTTCGTTGAAAGATGCTTCTTTGCATTTTTGAATTGGTGGAAATTGTAATTTGGTTTGGATACGCTTGATCTATCAGCGCATTGTTGAATTAGGTATATACGTATAGACAACGCCGCTTTCACTGACGGCGAAAGTCGTTAGGGGTTGCCTCCAGAGCCTAAACTAGCTTGCTAAGGAAGCCTTGCACTGCCCCTCTTTGATAGGCGGCGGTGTATCTATAATATCTGTCCAAGACCCAACGCGAATTGGCCGGTAGATAGTCGAGGTCCAGACGCTCGGCGGGGAAAACGAAAAATTGGCGAGATTCGGGGAGATGATAAGCAATTTGGGTAGCGTATCTAGTAAGCTAATATCTCCTGAACCACAATTTTGCTCATCAACAAAGTGGCAAATTTGGCATTTGCTCTCGCCATCTATCGCCGTGCTCAAAGCCTCAGAAAACGTCTGCCCTTGGCTTGCATCGTCAATGGCCATCGTTGCCCAGGCGAATGTCTGTACGGGAACTAAGTGCCAGCCATTGAGAATCGCTATCACCGCGATCCCAATCACTCCAAGACACCGTTTTGGCCAACTCATAGGGTTTCGGGTGTCAAACTGAAAACCGATGGGCTGTCAATCTGTATGAATAGCGAAATTCGACCGGGAACCTTTAAGCTTTTCCTCGGGCTGAGAAACCCGCGATCGGCGACTCTGGATTCTCGGCGTCGCCGATCAGATACAGACTGAATTTACCCGCCGATTTTCCGTTTTCCGGATTGTAGAAGCGGAATTCGTAGCGGCAAGATTCGATAGAGGGCGAATTTGAATCTAGGATTTCCGTTGGAGCTCCCATCAGATCGACGATTTCGTTCAGAGAAGGTGGTGAAACCTTGGCAAGCGAAGCGGAATCGATCGCAATGGTCACGCTGCGCCTGAATTTGTTGATCTTGGCGTGGCCTAAGCGACTTAGGATCTCTTGAGTAAAGTCCTGTCCGAACAATTCAACGAATGCCTTATCGACCTCAAAGCGGGTAAGCAAGTCATCCTGGAAGTGAGCTCGGAAGGTCATTCGGAATGGCCTTTCCGAATCGATGCTCGTTCGTTTCTGGAAATGCCATGTCCACCACTCGTTATAGCCTACTGAGTCGACGAATTCAATTTGGCTTGGTTGGGACCCGGTGATGAAAACGAAGTCGGAATTCTTTACAATGGGTTTGGAGAACTCGAAAGCCAGCTCTTTGCCTTTCAGGACAGATACATGCTCGTCGAATGATTTGAGCTGATTCTTGAAGTGCAAAAGCCTCAAATAGACGCAACCCGTTAAAGCCGGTAGCATAATAGCTAAGGTAAGCGCGATGCCTGCACGTTTTGCTCGGCTGGATAGCGAGAAGCTCATTTATTTGGATTTCTTCTGGTAGTTAGACCTCATTGAACCGGTTACAAAGCCTATTCAGTCGGCCGGGAAAGGAGCCATTCGGAGAGCCCTAGGTTCGCGCTTCTCCGGAAATTCTTGCTACGGCTGGACTGGACAAATCGGAATCCGTCTATTGAAGTATTGGCTAATATAGATGGTTGGAATTGGGATTCCAGCCGATCGCGTTCGCCGTGCAACCTTTTTCCAAGTCGAATCTACTTTGCGGATGCTGCGCCGTTTTAGCGATAGCGTTGGCGCCGAACAGGGCGATGGCAGCGCAACCCTGGGAAGTGGAAGCCCTTCTGCTTTATAACTCGGGATCGCCTGAAGTGAATGATTTGCGAGCGAGAAGTACCGGTAATACTCGACTGGGGGGATATGCCAAGGCCCTAGAAATTTTGTTTCAAGAGCCGAGAGAAGAAGCCAACGCCCGCCGGGCAAAGAAGGTGTTCGACCAGCTTTTCGAGATCAATGGAAACGATGATGTTGGCATGGCTTCGGCCTATTACCTGGCTAGAATCAGTCACAAGCATCTGGACGAGCCAGACCTGGAGTCGGCAAGGCTTGGCTACAGGTATTTGTTTGAGACTTATCCTGGCCGGTTTTTTGGAGAGCTGGCCTTCCTCAAGCTCATTCTCGTAGAACTGTATGAACGCGAGGCGGAAGAAAGCATTGGTGATAGGCTGGAATCTTTAGAGGAAAGAGGCAAGAGGCTGACGATCCCGGAAATGCGGCGAGGCTTTCACAGATCAATGGGAGAGGCTTGCCGGGTTTTTGAGTTGTCGGAAGCGAAAGCTTACAAGCACTTGAGAGCCGCTTATGAAATCGAGGCTCCCGTTCCGGAAACTCAAATCGAACTGATGCTTTCCGTGGCGGAATTGGCGGAAACCATGGGGGACGTTGATGTCGCCATCTCCGCTTTGGAAGACTTTCTCAGAACTGCCAAGTGGGATGATCGGCGGGAGACGGTTGCTGTTCGTTTAGCGGATCTGAAAACCCGTGGCCAATAGTCTGATGACTGGTCTTGTATCTCCAACGTAGATACGATGCAGACTGGACTTTAGATTGGGAACTCTTTCATTCTCGTGCTAATGAACGATAGCGACCCTTCTGAAGAGCCGTCCTTTTCAATCGTTTCCAGTTTTGTCCGAGAGCGGAACGTGCTCTTCGCCATGGCGAATTTCAGCCCGCTATACGTCGACTATTTCCTTCACTTAAAGGATAATCGAATCGAGATCGATGCGGAGACTGACGAGCTATTGAAACGCGGATTGGCGGCATTCGCTCTTCATTGCGTTTCCCGGCCGAGGAACGAAGTTCTGGCCTGGACCATTAACTTTCAGGATCCCTTGTTGAACCTCTTTATGGGCGGCGACACCAGTGATGGATCCGTCGTAGGTAGAGCCTTCACCGAAAACGTCAAAGAGGCGGAAGAGAATGTGTTCTACCAGGAAATCGTGAAGGGCAAAAAACCGCTGCATAGAAGCGTGGTTTCCTTCGATGGGAACGACCCATTGGTCGCCGCCGAGGCCTACTATGAGCGTAGCGAACAGAGGCCCGCTCGGTTCTTCCAGGTGGATGCTGAAACGTTCGCAATCGCGTCAGCTCATCCAGATTACGACAGAGAGTGGTTTAAGGAATTGAGTTCTGAAGATCTTCCGGCCTTGGGGGAGCGAGAAATCGTCAAGCCCCTAGAAACTCGGATCGTTCGTTGGCATTGCGGATGCAACCAGTTGCGGATTCTCGAGGCCTTATTGCCGGTGTGGAGGCAAAGTCCGGAGGAGCTGTTCTTGGGAGAAGAATTGATTGAAGTGAACTGCCCGCGTTGCACGGGAAAGTACCGGGTGAGCCGCGAAATGATGGAAGCTTACGCTAGCGATGAAGAAGAATAGAAAGCCCAAGACATAGGGGATGGATACCGACTCGGTACAGGCTTCACCCATCGGGGGGCGCAAGCCCCCGATAACCACTATTTTTGGTAAGGTTACCGAAAATAGTGGCGAGAGAAGATCGTTTTGGAGTGATGCCAGTTGCCGTTGGGCCTACCGTTGGACGATGGGCGAATCCGGTCTATTTCGATAGGCTTTATTCAGTGCAATCTTTTGAGAAATGCCAGAATTAGCGGAGGTAGCGTTCTATTGCTCTCGTTGGAATCCGGGTTGGGGTAAACGAATTCTTCAAGTTCGGATGAATGGCCAGAAGCGTTGCTTTCGGAGCGTCGATTCTTCTCGGCTCAGCGAACGTCTTTTGGAGAATCGGGTGATCCGTTCGCGCACGCACGGAAAGCGAATGCTATTCGAGCTGGATCAGAGATTGTGGTTGGGTATTCACTTGGGGATGACGGGCAGCTTGCTAATAAGGCCGTCAGAAGCAGACCTTGAAAAGCATGACCACTTGGCTCTGGAGACGCGTGTGGGGTGGCTGGTTTTCAACGATCCGCGACAATTCGGTAGAATCGAAAGTTTCGAAAGCGATACTTTGCCTTTATTTTGGCGCGAGCTGCCTCTCGAGCCCATTTCGGAAGAGTTTGATTTCCAACATTTTAGGAAGTTTTCCGAGAGGAGTTCGAAGCAACCATTGAAGAGCATGCTAATGGACCAGTCGCGTTTCCCTGGGTTGGGGAATTGGATGGCCGATGAAGTGCTTTGGCAATCCCGTATACGGCCTCAACGCTCTATCACTGCGCTTGGCGAGAAGGAGCTCAAGGAGCTGTTTCGAGCTGTAAAACGAGTGTCCCGAGTCGCAATGGCTCGAATCGCGTCCGACTTTTCTGATCCTCCGAAGACCTGGCTGTTCCATCGTAGGTGGAAAGCGGGCGATAATTGTCCTAAGATGGGTGTCCCGTTAAATCGAGATAAGATTGGCGGCCGAACAACTTGCTGGTCGGAAGCTTGGCAACGATAAGCGAAATGGCTGTCAGGGCGACAAGCGATCGATTTTCCAGTTTTCGTCCGTATCCATTGAATACAAGAAACGATCATGGATACGATGGGTTCCCCCCTGCCAGAATTCGAACGATTCAGGGCTCACTCGGTAGCCTCCCCAAAATGAGGGAAGAGGCACTTCGCCGCTCTTGAATCTCCGCTTAATCTCGTCGAGTTTGGCCTGCAGTAAGGATCTCGAAGAGATGACTGAGCTTTGTTCGGATGCCCAAGCCCCAATTTGGCTCCCATAAGGGCGTTGGACGAAGTATTTGAGCGATTCGGTTGAGGATATCTTTTCCGCTTTACCGCAGATAGCGACCTGTCGATGTATGGCTACCCAAGGAAAGAGTAGCGATACTTGGGCGTTTATCTCGATATGCTTCGCCTTGCGGCTGCTGAAGTTGGTGAAAAAGACAAATCCTCGCTCATCGAACGCTTTCAGGAGGACCATGCGTTGCCAAGGCTGTCCGTTTTCATCCACCGTGGAAAGGGACATGGCGTTGGGCTCAACCACTTCCAACTCTTGAGCCTGAGAAAACCAGCTCCCGAACTGATCTACCGGATTGGCCGCCAAATCTTTCCTGCTGAGGCTGGTTCCTGTGTATTCCTTCCTTAATTTACTCAGGTCTTTGGCCACTTATTTAGGGAATTTTTCCGTTTTCTTTTGGAGCGATTCCAAAAGCGTCTTCAGGCCTCCTTCTTCAAGCGTTTGAGAGCTTGCGTCGCCAGAGTAGAAACGGATTGCAGGTTACTCTGCAATCGTTCCAGCGCTTCGTCGTCGAATACGCCCGAGTAATCTGACTCATGTGATGGCTGTTGCAGATGAAGAGGCCTTTCGATAGCTTGTATCGCGTCGCCAATCTTTTTCTTGCCTGCCTGGTTTTGCGAAGGATGTAAGAATCGTGTAGTAGATTGGGCGGGATCAATGCTGTCCATTTACCTGGTTTGCTTGTATTGTATGAGTAGTATTCGCAGCTTCGCG
>CAZFUD010000153.1:0-9906 GCA_964521705.1 uncultured Opitutaceae bacterium
CGAAATTGGCAGAAGCGGACTTATCGGATTCGGTTGAATGGCTGCCGAATATTTCTCGGGACGAGAAACTGGCCTTCTTAAGCAGCCTCTCACTGTTTTCCGTTCCCGTTCAGTACGAGGAGGCCTTTGGGCTTTATGGGATCGAGGCCATGGCTGCATCCGTCCCGATTGTGCAGCCGAATGCTTCCGCCTTTCCGGAAATCATTGAGACCACAGGCGGAGGCTTGTGCGTGGATATCGATGGACCGGAATCGCTAGCCGAAGCTTGGCAAAATCTCCTCCAGGATCCAGAGCGTTTGAAATCGATGGGAGAACGGGGTCGACTTGGCGTGGAACGGTCCTATTCAATGCAGGCGATGAAAAACGCCTTTTTGGAAGTTGTGGAGTCCATGCGACAATCTGGACCTGAATGCGATGAGTAGCCTGGATCCGCAACCCCATTGCTTCGAGTACCGACGCCGCGTGGAATTCGCGGAAACGGATATGGCAGGCCTCGTCCACTTTTCCAATTTCTTCCGTTACATGGAGACGACGGAGCATGCTTTCTTCCGTTCTTTGGGTCATGGCGTGCACGAGATCGTTGATGGCCAATCAGTCGGTTGGCCCCGTGTCCAATCCTCGTGCGATTTCTTCAAACCAATTCGTTTCGAAGACCAGATTGTCATCCGGCTTTCTATACAGGAAATTCGCCGACGATCCGTCCGTTGCCTGTACTACATTTTTAAGGAGGACGAGTCAGGGGAGACATTGGTAGCATCAGGTCGAATCGTGACGGCCAGCGTGCAATTCAACCGGGAATCGGGCGATATCGAATCAGTCGAAATTCCCAAAGAACTAAACCGCAAGCTGCAAGCGGCCTTGGAATCCCAGAAGTCTTGAAACACCCACTTTCGTTCCCCGATATCTAATTCTGCCTATTTCTAAATTCTAAGCTTTTATGAACTGGTTAATCTTCTCCTTAATGACGGCGCTTTGCTTTGGCCTATATGGCATATTCCTGCACAGTGGCCAAATTTCCATGAAGGATCCTTCCCTGGGTCGGTACAAGGCGTTCCTTTTTGTAGGGGTCGCCTACTTCGTTATAGCGGTATTGGTTCCTTTGATACTACTTAAAGTTCAAGGGGCGATGTTGAATTTTCCAGCCAAAGGGATGGGGCTTTCGTTTATCGCCGGTTTGCTGGGAGCTGTGGGGGCTTTTTGCATTCTGCTGGCTTTCGGAGCCAAGGGAACTCCAGCTGCGGTGATGTCCATCGTTTTCGCCGGAGCTCCAGTCGTCAATGCCATCGTTTCTATGAGCCTTCACCCGCCAAAAGGAGGCGTATCCGCTATCCCTTGGCAGTTTGTTCTGGGGATCCTCTTGGCGGCGTTGGGTGGTTGCTTGGTTACCATGTATAAGCCCGCGCCCGCTGCGGCGGCCAAAGCCAACACGCCGCCAGCGAAGATCGCCAAAGCCGAGTGAAGCTTTCGGATGGATCTCGCTGAGAAGCAATTGACGGCTCTCAATCAGTTGATCGGGGTCGTTGCGTCGAGCAATTCCTTCTACAAAGCCAAGCTGGAAGCTTGCCAGGGATTGGATGGATTTGAGTCGCTGGAAGCGTTCTCGGAAAGAATGCCGTTCACCACCAAGGCAGAGATAGCGGAGGATCATCGAAGCAATCCACCTTATGGAACCAATCTATCGTACCCGATTGAAGAATATACGCGTATCCATCAAACCAGTGGAACGACCGGACAGCCGATTGCTTGGCTCGACACTCAGGAAAGCTGGAGCTGGTTGCTCGAGAATTGGAAAATTATTTGGAGAGCTTGTGGAGCCAAGGAAGGGGATGTCGCTATGTTTCCATTTTCCTTCGGCCCCTTTCTTGGATTTTGGTCGGCCTTCGAGGCGGCAGCCCAGATGGGTATTCGATGTATGCCGGCGGGTGGGCAGACAAGCTTGCAACGCCTGCAGATGTTAAAGCGCTACCAGCCTGATTGGCTCTGCTGCACGCCCACCTATGCCTTGCATCTCATATCGGTCGCTCAACGAGAAGGAATCGACCTTTCTGGTGGCCCAATAAGAAACATCATCGTCGGCGGTGAGCCAGGGGGAAGCGTGCCAGAGGTTAAAGCCCGAATAGAAGAGGGGTGGGGTGGAGCCAGGTTGTTCGATCACCACGGAATGACCGAAGTGGGCCCGGTAACCTACTCCGATCCTGATTGCCCAGAATTGCTTAGGGCCATACACGAAACCTACTTTATCGAGGTGCTGGATACGAGCTCTGGAGAACCCACTGCACCAGGAGGCGTTGGCGAGCTTATTCTTACCACCTTAGGTAGAGCCGCCTGTCCGTTGATCCGATATCGTACGGGGGATTTGGTGAAACCGGTGCCAGTCAAAGGGGAGGATCCGCGAGCGATCGCTTTTGAGGGAGGCATTCTTGGCCGCTCAGATGATATGGTCGTGGTACGCGGTGTTAACCTCTATCCGAGCGCCATTGATGCGGTTATCCGTTCGTTCGACGATATTGGAGAGTATCAAGTCAATATCGATGAAAAGGATTCCATGGTGCAGGTAGCGGTAAAGATAGAGGACCTCTCCTCCGCTCGCGATGAAAAGCTCGTCGATCAGGTGCAAAAGCGAATGCGCGAGGTGTTCGGCTTGAGAATACAGGTTGAAGTTGCAGAGTCAGGAACTCTGCCTGCCTTTGAAATGAAAGCTAGGCGTTGGAACGTTTCGATCTAAGACGCTCTCTAAACTGAGGAACTTAAGCGAATGATAGAAATAGAGCATCTGATAAAACGGTATCCGGGTCCAACTGGCGACATAACGGTATTGGACGAACTGGAGCTATCGGTAGCCAAAGGTGAATCCGTAGCCATCGTCGGGCCTTCTGGGTGCGGAAAGACTACCTTGCTCAATATTTTGGGTACGCTGGATACCGCTACGAATGGTAGTGTTACCATTGCCGGACAGGCCCTTGACGCCATGAGCGATGACGATCGGATTCGTTTTCGAAATCAGTCCTTGGGATTCGTATTTCAGCAGCATTTCCTTTTGCCCCAATGCACGGTGATGGAGAACACCATAATGCCTCGGCTCGCTGGGGGCTGGGAAGAGAGCGAGGAAGATACGAGATCTCGAGCGGCGTCTTTACTTGAAGAATTGGGGCTCAAGCATCGAATCGACCACATGCCATATCAGCTTTCTGGAGGCGAGCGTCTTCGAGCGGCCGTGGCCCGGGCTCTGGTCAATCGTCCTTCGCTTGTTCTTGCGGATGAGCCGACCGGTTCGCTCGATCCTGCCATGGGCGAGCAAGTAGCCGACTTGTTCGCCAATCTGAATCAGGAGCACGAAGTAACTTTGGTGACGGTTACCCACAACGAATCCTTGGCTGAGCGGATGGGTGCCAAGTACGAATTGAACAGGGGAAAGCTCATGAGGGCTTGATGGGCAGAAGACTAAAGAAGACGGCGTTTGTATGCAGCTGAAGTTCCTTGTTCAAAGCCTATGGCACTATCGAAAGTCACACCTAGGTGTGCTTGCGGGGACTGTTGTGGGCGCCACGGTCTTGCTAGGGGCCTTGTTTGCCGGCGATTCTGTTAGCGGAACTCTGAAGCGGCTAGCCTCGCTTCGAGTCGGACAAGCGGATTATTTGCTAACTGCTGGGGACAGGTTTGTAGGAGAAGACCTCGCTAGCGACCTGGCGAGTAGCCTGGGAATCCCAGCGGCTCCTGCTTTGATGCTTCGAGGAAGCGCCTCCCGGTCGGATCGAAACTTGCTCGCTCCCAATGTTCAGGCCCTGGGAGTAGACGCTCGATTTTGGGAATTCGCTCCATCGCCGGACGGAGGACCCGATTTCGATAAGGCCAATGCGGTTGCTGTCAATCAGAGACTAGCGGACCGCTTGCAGCTTAAGATGGGCGATACCTTTGTGCTTCGCATCGAAAAGCCGGGATTGCTTTCGAGAGACGCTCCGCTGTCGGGAAGCAAGGACAACGTCATAGGAATTCGAGTGACGGTTGCGGATATTCGCAGCGACGACCAGTACGGTCGTTTCAGTTTGCAGGCCAATCAGATATCCCCGTTTACAATATTCGCCCCCATAGATTGGATACAGGAAGAGATTGAACGAAATGATCGGGCCAATTTGATTCTACTGGGCTCGAGTGACGATTTCGAATCGGCGGTTGATCAAGAACTCCTCTCCAGGATTGAGCCCTATTTAACCTTGGAGGATTACGGTTTGTCGGCGGTGGATGTGCCGTTGTCGCAATCTACCGAGATTCGTAGCGAGCGGGTTTTTATAGATGAAGCTATTGCCGCAGCCATTCAGTCGAGCATACCTGATGCGCAGCCGGTAATTACTTATTTGGCAAATACCCTGTGTGTTGGTGGAAAGGATACGCCGTACTCTATGGTCACTGCTGTGGGCCAGAATGCAGCTCCCTTTTTGGGCAGCGATCTACAGTCGGGAGAAGCAATGATAACGAGTTGGCTAGCGGAAGATTTGGGGGCTGGAGTAGGGGACTCTTTGGATTTGTCTTACTACATAGTCGATGATGCTAGCGAACTAGTAGAGGAGACGACATCCTACACCATTAAATCTGTCCTGCCTCACGAGGGCTTAGTGGCGGACCAGCTCTGGATGCCGGATTTTCCCGGCGTTGCCGACGCGGAAGATTCTGCCGATTGGGATGCCGGCATTCCCTTGGACTTGGATCGAATCCGAGAGAAGGACGAGGAGTACTGGGACGACCACAAGGGCGCTCCGAAAGCGTTTATCGCCCTGGAAGCGGGGGAGCGGGAATGGGCGAACCGCTGGGGAGTGTACACTGCTCTTCGCGTCCCGAATGAATCGCTAAGTAAAAAAGAGTTGAGCGCCACAGTATTGTCGCAGCTTGATCCAAGGATGATCGGGGCCCGAACGCTTCCGTTTAGAAAGGCGGCCTTGGATTCGGCGGTATCGCCGGTGGATATTGGTGGCCTTTTCATCAGCATGAGCTTCTTCCTGATCGTCGCTTCGCTTAGCTTAGTGGCTATGCTCTTCAGCTTTTCCATGCAGCAAGTGAATCGAGAAAATGCTTTGCTGGTATCCTTGGGTATCGATCCCAAGCGGATCGGTCGCTGGCGACTACTCAGCTCATTCATGATCGTTCTCATTGGCACACTGCTAGCGTTGCCCTTAGCTGCTGGATACACTTGGGGAATCTTGAGATTTCTGGAAACGATCTGGAGCTCGGACTCGACTGGATCCTTATTCGCCTTCCGTGCGTCTCCTCAAACTATCGCGATTGGGATCCTGACTAACATCCTGTTGGCCTTAGCCACGATTTGGTACACGCTACGCAGACAGAGCAAAACCCAAGCGAGTTTTCGTTTGCAGCAAGGATCCGAGGAAACCGTTTTGGGGCGAGAGCGGAAGCGTGGGCTGTCGCTCATTGGTGGGATTTGCGGTATCGTTTTGGGCGGTGTCACTCTGATCCTGTCCTTTTTGCAAATGCTGCCCATTCAGGTGGGTTATTTTCTAGCCGGTTTCTGTTGGCTAGTTGGTGGAATCGGGATTTGCGCGTCGCGGATCGGGCGGGATCGGAATTCGAAAGGGCCTGTTATCGATGCTCGCCGTGTTGGCCGCCTAAATAATGGCCGGCGTCCCATGCGCAGCTTGACAGTGGTCGGCACCTTGGCCTGTGGAGTTTTTCTGGTGGTATCGGTGGCCGCTTTTCGAAAAGAGAAGGATACGAGCGGTAATGATCCGAAAAACGGATACGGTGGATTCGCATTCTGGGCGGAAACGTCGATTCCCTTGAGTGACCCAGCAGACTACTCGGGACCCGACAATCTTTTCGATGTCGCTTCCGACGAAGCGATAGTTCCGGTTCGTATTGGGGAGGGAGACGACGCCAGCTGTTTCAATCTCAATCAGACAGCGAACCCGCGCCTGCTGGGTTTGTCGTCAGACTATTTCCAGGAACGGGGCGCTTTTACCTTTCATTCCATTCGTGAAGGTCTGGATGCTAGTCAGGGGTGGAATCTGTTGAAGGCGGATGCAGGCTCGGAGGTCATTCCGGCATTTATCGATAGCGTTACTCTGCAGTGGGCTCTCAAGCGGAAGCTTGGAGATAGACTTGCTTATACGGATAGCGCGGGCCGACCTTTTGAGGTGGAATTCGTCGGAGCTTTGAGCGACACAGTATTCCAGGGCAGCCTGCTGATCGACGAAAGCGCGCTGCTGGAAAAGTACCCGCAACACGAAGGTTACCAGCTCTTTCTGATCGATGATTGGGAAGGGAATTTGGATCAGAGAAGGGCTCGGTTGGAATCTTGGCTAAGTCCCTGGGGCGGCCAGGTAGAAATCGCTTACGACCGTTTGCAGGCCTTTCATGAAGTGGAGAATACTTACATCGCCATTTTCCACGTTCTGGGTGGATTGGGCCTCATTCTAGGCAGCGCGGGATTGGGCGTCGTCGTGGCTCGCAATCTATCTGAGCGCCGACACGAGTTCGCCTTGCTCGACGCCATTGGCATTCCTAACGCTGTTCGGAAGAGAATCGTTGTTTCCGAGTTGGGCTCGCTCGTCAGTTGGGGCGTTGGCGTAGGGCTGTGCGCGGCAACTGTGTCGATCATCCCTTCCATGAGCCATCTGGGAGTCGCGGCGCCCGTGTTCAATCTTTCACTATTGATCATAGCCATCTTGCTCAACGCCGCATTCTGGTCCTACATTGGCTATCGCGGGAATGCCCCCGTTGTCGCCGACCTGCAACGAGACTTCGAGTCTTAGGACTAACTGGGGCTAGGTTCTCCTGCCGCCTTCCAATCTGTCGAAGACCCAAGAGGGCAATTCCCGAATCTTGAAACTTCCCATCTACCAGATTGATGCCTTTTCTGATAAGCCTTTCCGGGGTAATCCCGCAGCGGTGTGCCCATTGGACGACTGGCTCCCAACTGAGACTCTGCAAGCTATCGCGGAAGAGAATAACTTGGCGGAGACCGCTTTTCTCGTGGAGGAAGGAGGCGCCTATCGGCTCCGTTGGTTCACTCCGACCAAGGAGGTTGATCTTTGTGGTCATGCCACCTTGGCCGCCGCTCATGTTCTTTTTGAAGGTGAATGCCGAGAACGGACGGAGATCACGTTCGAATCTAAAAGTGGGATATTGAGGGTGCTGCGGGAACAGGATTACCTTACCTTGGACTTCCCGATTCAGCTCGGAACTCGATGCGATCCTCCGGAAGCCTTGATCAAAGGCTTGGGAGTTGAGCCCCGTGAATGCTACCGCGCTGAAGACTACCTTGCGGTGTTCGATACTTTAAGCGATGTGGTTGCCCTATCTCCGGATTTCAGAGTGTTGGCGGATCTCGCACTTGCGCGGAGTCATTGTCACGGCCCCTGGAGAATCCGAAGATTTTGTCAGTCGCTTTTTCGTCCCGAAATAAGATAATCAATACTGTAATTTTAGCCTATGTGGCTGCTCGGAGATCGGCCGCTACCCTTCGGATATCAATTGAGTATGGAATCAAGGTGTATCTATTTATTAAATACAAAATTGAACAAGTTTAACGCACCCTGCTTCCGATTTATCGGGATCCAGCGAATTCGCGAAGCGGATAAGCGATGTTGAAAAGCCCTCAAACTAGACTCAATCTTTCCGCGATAGGCTATTGCTATTCCCGATGCTCCGTTCTACACGACCTCTATGTCATCGGAAAATGTATTCGAGCGTCTCTATTCTTTGAGTGGCAAGCGGGCTCTGGTTACTGGCGCCAGTAGTGGTATTGGCAAAGCCATCGCTACCTGCTACGCGGAAGCGGGGGCTACGGTAGGGGTACATGGGACCAATGAGGAGAAGATTGCGGATACGGTAGAGTCGATTAATGAGCTTGGCGGTTCAGCGGTTCCACTCGTGCAGCTGCTTGCTAGCAAAGAGGACTCTGAAGCGTTAATTGCTCAAGCGGTGGAAAAGCTGGGCGGCATCGATATACTGGTCAACAATGCTGGTACGAATCGGCGAGAGCCGGCTGTCGAGGTGACTGAAGAGAATTTTGAAGCCATCATGTCTATAAATCTAGACTGCGTATTCTGGCTCTGCCGAGCGGCTTATCCGCACTTGAAGAAATCAGACTGTGGCAAAGTTCTGAATACGGGGTCGTTAACGACCCTGACGGGTATAGGAGGTATTTCGGTTTATGGGATGTCAAAAGCGGCGGTCGGCCAGTTGACGCAAACTTTGGCTTTAGAATGGGCCAAAGACAATATTTGCGTGAATTGCCTGGCTCCTGGATTTATTCGCACCCCTTTGACGGAGGCGGGCCTGTTCAGCGATCCCAAGAAGGTAGCCTTTTTGGATCATCGGATTCCGATGAAGCGAGGCGGTACGCCCGAGGAATTGACGGGCATGGCGTTGTTGCTGGTTGCCCCAGGATCTTCCTATACAACTGGACAAACCTTCGCGGTGGACGGCGGATTCTTGGCGGGCGGATCATGGTTAGATTGAGAGTAACTCAGTAGCGCGGCGCTTTAGCCCGCGTGGGAAGTTCGAGTCATGCCGTTTGCGGCGGGGGCTGAAGCGCCGCGCTGATGGTGGTGGTTCGGAGCTCCACCGCTACCTTTGTTTACCTGGATACGTTTAGGCAAACGGCCTTGCCTTGATTATTGCGGATAAAGAGTTTTCCGTCGGCGTAGGCGGGTGGGGCCCAACTGGTGCCGAGCAAGGCGTGATGACGGCCCAGCTCTTTAAACTCGTTTCCGGCATCCTCTCCTAAAATGACGTGTCCAGAATCCGTGAATACGAGTATTTTGTCTCCTATGGCAATGGGATTGCCCAAGTCGCCGGGAACATCGTATTCCCAATGCGTTTTCCCGGATTCGAAATCTATCGCCTCCAGGTCTCCTGGCTTTCCGTCGCCCCCATAGTGAGCGATTACGCGATCGCTGATCCGCAGACTCGTTTGGACTTTGAGGCCTCGTTCGCGATCACGGTGGATGATTTCCGGTTCTGGTTGGGTGATATCTATGACCGCGTAGCCTTGGCCGTAGCCGGAGCCCAAATAGAATTTCCCGTTCAGGTAATGCGGGTTGGTAGCATTAACTCCGTAGCTAGTTCGCCAGGGAAACCGGAACACCGGTTCGCCAGGGTTTTGCAAATCGTAGGCAGCCAAAGCCTTCTTGTGGAAAACGGCTGCATAGTCAGTGCCATCACGCTGATAGATTACAGGGGTGGAGTAGCCCGGTTCTTCTTCGCCGGCGGCCCAAACTTTCTCCCCGGTCAATTTATTGAGAGCGACGAGAGATCCCTTTTTAGAGCCTGGATCGATAAGCAGGAGTTCTCTGTAAATGACGGGTGACGCGGCCCATCCCCAGCTTTGGCGTTTGCCATCAAAGTCTTCGCTGTAGTTCTTTTGCCAAAGAATCTCTCCTGAGTTCATATCGAAACAGAAAAGCTTGCCTTGCTTGGAAACCGTATAAATGCGAGCGCCATCGATCGTAGGCGTGGAGGACGTGCCGCCTGAATAGTATTTCGCTCCCTTGGGCTCGTCATAAGTGTACTTCCAGATGACCTTGCCGCTCTCGCTATCGAAGCACCAAACGGTATCTTCATTATTCTGATTTCCGAGAGTGAAAACCTTTCCTCCGGCTATGGCGAAGGACGAGCAGCCTATCCCAATTTGGCGGCTCCAGAGTGCCTTTGGCGGCTTCGATGCCCAGTCAGCGTTGAAAGCATCGTCTTGGGCGATGATTCCATTGCCGTTCGGACCGAGGAATCGGGGCCAATCTGCCCGTGATGTCTGCAATCCGAAAGCGACAATAGATACAAGGCTGAGGAAAAATATAGTGCGATTCATAGCGTTTAACGTTCTGAGCTGGGTTCCGTTGGTTTGAGAGCAAGGCTACGCAAAAGTTCCGGGATTTCGAGCCCGAGACGATTTCT
>CAZFUD010000154.1:0-9838 GCA_964521705.1 uncultured Opitutaceae bacterium
ATCCATTGGGCCGAATGGGGAAGGCCGAGGAAGTCGCTGCCGTGATCGCTTTCCTGGCCTCGGACGACGCCTCGTTTGTGGCCGGGGCTACTTGGACCGTAGACGGTGGATACACGGCTCAATGAGCCTGCTCGTTATTGTTTACGGTATGGACAAGTCACCGTCCCGCAATTGCGGGACTAGGAGTCCTCGTCTTAGCCGAGTCCATTAGGATCCAACTTCGTTGTATGTAATGTTTCTAGATTACGGATGTCTATCGAATCAAATGACCTTACTTGGCGCCGAAGAAAACCATCCTATTTGTTCCGCACAGCGGAAGATCCTAGCGATCTCGCAGGCGCGGGAGAGGAGTGACAGCTTTGCTTTTTGAACAGTAATTTCGTTATCGAAATCAAATCACGCTTCGCGTGAATAGGATCCTGCAAGCGAGAGCAGGTTGTAAATGGCCAAAGTTGTTAAAGAAAACTGTTCGCGTAGCGATCCTGGTCCCGCCCTGGCGGGATTTTGCAAAGCAACTGCTGAAGAAAAATTGATCGCTATCAAAAATCCGACACAGACCACTATTTCAGCCAATCGGGGATGCCTTGAGCGCGCAGCATCTCGACTTTGGCGCCGTGGGAATCGAGTTTACCATCAGCCAGTGAGTCCGGGAATCTATTCGTTTTGGGAATGTATTCATGTGCCGCGCAGGACGCATATGTTTTACTAGCAGCATCTCAACGTCTTCAGCGTACTCTGCGGCCAAGTAAAAGAATTGGCGAACGTATCCATATCGAGTTACGTAGGAGCGGGTTTACCCCGCGATTTCCGTAGAGGTTGCATCAAAAAATATCGCGGGATAAACCCGCTCCTGCATTCGATTGATTATTGAGTATGGGCGAATCGATCCAGCAATCCCTGGATTGCGATGTTAATACAAAATTACGCATAGTTCCGCCTACGAAACCGCCTTTATCTCCCAGCCAGATCGGTAGTTGCGGGAAACATACTTGTTGGCTTCTGGGCGATTTTTGAAAATCATCGATTTCGGTTCCCAGAGAAGGGTTTCGTCCTCGAATCGCTGGGCGATATTCCCAAGCAGGACGGCTTCGGTAAGCGGGCCCGCGTAGTCGAATCCATCGCTGGGTTGAATGCCGCTGATGCAACCGTCCACAAAGCCATGATAATGATTCAAGTCCTTGGCTACATCTACGCTGCCTTCCGGGAACTTTTCCGCCGGGTAAAAACGTGGCGCGTCGACATGGGGGAGTACGAGTGTACCTGATTCGCCGATGATGAGTGAGCCACTTTTCGGCAGAGCGATATCCTTGGGAACATGACTGCCTCCATTCGATGGGCTAAGGCCCCCATTGTACCATGTGATCCGGATTTTGTCTTTGTCCGTGTATTCGGATCCCGGAAACAAATAGTAGACAGTGGATTGAGCCGGCCAGACTTCGTCGTTCATTCCGGTGTGCTCGGCCTTGATCTCGATCGGCGCTCCTTTTAGATTCAGGGCTGTGAAAATGGGATCCAAGATATGGCATCCGAAGTCGCCCAGTGCTCCGCTGCCGAAGTCTTGCCAATCCCGCCATCCCCACGGGTGATAAACCCGATCGCCTCCGTAAGGGCGTTTAGGCGCCACGCCTAGCCATAAATCCCAATCGAGTGTCTTAGGAATGGAGGGCGGATTCTTAGGCCGGTCTATATGTCCTGACTTTCCGTGTCCTGGGGCATTAACCCAGGAATGGACTCGGGTAACTTTCCCGATTTTACCTGACTGAATGGCTTGCACGGCTGTCCGGTAATAAGTGTGCGAGTGAATCTGATTTCCGAGGCGGGTAATGACCTTCGATTTGGCCGCTTGACGTCTCATTTGCCGCGATTCCCAGACATTGTGGGTCAAAGGTTTCTGGCAAAACACGTGCTTCCCTCGCCGCATAGCATCTAGGGCTATGTAGGCGTGCATATGGTCCGGAGTGGATACCGTTACCGCATCGATAGAGTCTCCCACTTTGGCGAACATTTCCCGGAAATCCTGAAACACAGGGGTTTCAGGCTGTAATGTGGACACCTCCTCGGTACGTGCCAGATCGACATCGCAAAAAGCTACATAGCGGACTTGATCATGATCAGCCGTAAGTCGAGTATCGGAAAGGCCTTTGCCGGCGGTGCCGATAGCAGCCATTTGCAATTTCGAGTTTAGGTTGCTGCCCCTAACGACAGCGGGGGCCGCCGCGATGAAGGTCGATGAAGTCTTTATGAAATGGCGGCGGGAGTAGGGCATGGCGTGAAAACGTTAGTTTAGACAATGACGTGTTATGAACCATATGGAAAGGTGAATCTGGCGAGGATTTGGGCCTTTGAATTGAAACACCAAGAGACGATTTAAAGTTTCAGTGCACAAGGATTTTGCCGAGTTGGTCCTTGGCGCATCCAGCCATGTGTTTCAGGGGCTTTATTAAGCGTCATGTCAAACACGGCTTCGCGCAACGCCGCAGCTCACGGTCTTTGCGAGCTTCGTGGGCTTTGCTGTTTAAAATGAACTGTTCGGATTTTCAGAGTCGAATCGATTTCTGCTGCCAGCATATTCCCGAAGAAAGGATTCGCTTAATCGAGGGCTAGGTCTTTTTTTCGATGGCATGAGCGCAGAATCAAAGGTATCAGAATTGAATTTAGACCTACCCCCGGCTCCGACCCCAATGGGAGTGTACAAGCCTATCGTGATTGTGGGTAACATGGCGTACCTCTCGGGCCACGGACCCTTGCAATCGGATGGTTCCCTGCTTAAGGGAAGAGTTGGATCGGAGGTCGATCAGGATGCAGGTTATGCTGCAGCTCGCCAGACGGGATTGGCGATGCTGGCGACTTTGAAAGCGGGGCTAGGTTCGCTAGTTCGAGTCAAGCGGGTGATCAAAGTTCTGGGAATGGTCAATTGCGATGCGGATTTTGAAAATCACCCTGCGGTGATTAATGGCTGCAGCGAATTGTTCGCGGAAGTTTTCGGAGAAGATACGGGCGTTGGAGCGCGAAGCGCGATAGGAATGGGTTCTCTTCCGGGAAATATCTCGGTAGAGATCGAAGGGATTTTCGAAATTGAATAGGCGTTAATTAGTCATCCGCATGCTGCTCTTCGACGCTCACCTTGATCTGTCCCTCAACGCGCTCACCTGGAACCGCGATCTGACGCAACCACTATCGGATATTCGGGAACGAGAATACGGAAAGACTGATATCAAAGCTCGCGGAACCGGTACGGTATGCTTGCCGGAAATGCGAGCGACGGAGATCGGCATCTGTATCGCTACGCAAATTGGACATAGCGTTTCCAAACATTCCCCGCTCTATGGCTGGAATAGCCCCGAGTTGGCTTGGGCTCAAACGCAGGGACAGCTAGCCTGGTACCGAGTAATGGAAGAGCAGGGGCATATGAGGCAATTATCGACTGCCAGTGCTCTTGATGAACACATAGAGGCGTATAAACAAAACCCTGACGACACACCGCTCGGTTACATTCTTAGTCTCGAGGGTGCGGATTCCCTTCTCACGCTCGATTACTTGGAGTGCACCTATAGCTACGGGCTACGGGCCGTGGGTCCTGCCCATTACGGACCAGGCCGCTATGCTCCCGGAACGGGTGAATCCGGTCCACTTGAACCGAAGGGTAGAGAATTGCTCAAAGCCATGGATGGTTTGGGAATGGCTCTAGATGTGACCCATTTGACGGATGAGGGAATGGACGAAGCCCTAGACCTGTTTCAAGGAACCGTGTGGGCCAGTCACAGCAATTGCCGATCAATCATTCCGGGGCAGCGACAGTTGAATGATCATCAGATCAGGCGTCTGATCGAGCGAGATGCGGTTATCGGCGTGGCTCTCGATGCCTGGATGCTCTATCCGAATTGGATCAAGGGCACGACGACGCCTGAGGAATCAGGAGTGATGCTGGACTCGCTTGCCGACCATATCGACTATGTATGTCAAATGGCAGGCACAACTCGACATTCGGGTGTAGGCTCAGACCTGGATGGCGGATTTGGTACAGAACAGTGTCCTAAAGATTTAAATACGATAAAGGATCTGCAGCGTATTGCGGGTATCCTAGAAAGCCGCGGATACTCCGAAGACGACATCATGGGAATCATGCACGGCAACTGGCTGCGAATCGTCAGAACGGTTTTGGGAGAATAGGAAGCTTTTCACCGTCCCGCAATAGCGGGACTAGGAGTCCTCGTCTCCGCCGAGCCCAATAGGATCCAGCTGGACTGGAATTAATGTTTTCGATTAAATTGCCAAAGCCCTATTTGGTGATCCCGCGACCGCGGGAGAGCGTTGACGGATCCCTCAATCCAGTATTCGATCCCTGCCCGCCACCGTCCACGTTCCTGTTGACTCTCCATTTTCGATTACGACCACTTTGTTGTGCAGGGCGACAGTAGGGCAAATGTGATTGGGAATTCCCAGGAAAGCGTCGCCGACGGAAAGCTCGGACGCTCGGTCCGTTCGGGCGACCAGATGCTCTTCGCTATGGCCTACGAATTCCATATCATCCTCCAGGCCCAATAATCGTACACGCGGATGGGGCATTTCTGAGGCCACAGCTTTGTGTCCCAGATCTAAGCAAACCAAGTCCGGTCCCGGCTTGCTGATCACTCGAGTGAGAAACAATGCAGCGTGCTGGAAAGGTAGATCCTTAAAAAGATCGCCGTATCCAAAATCCCAAAGCAAGGTAGTGCCTGGGCTGAGATCGACGTTTTCCCGCTGAGCGTGAATCGGGAAGGTAGGGCTCCCGCCTGCGACCACGCAAGGTACTGGTAGACTTTCTCTCGCGAGTCTTTCGATCAATTCTTCTACGGGCTTGTAGTCATCGTCGCAACGGCGTTTCCGCTCTTCGAAATCGGAATCGCGGATGTGCCCATCGTAAACATGGAGACCTTCTGAATCGACCCATTCGCTTTCAAAAACGCCTCGGTAAAGAGCATGGGCATCCTCTGCTTGGATGCCTGTACGATTCATTCCCGCATTGATATCCAAAAATAATCCGATGGATTTGTCGATTTGCTGGCATTCGGATTCAATCGCTTTGAGACTTTCAAAGTTGTCGACGATGGTAGCGATTCGCGTATCCGGATTTTCCTTCGCGAGCTTTACCAAGCTGGCGATATCGGGTTCCACGGGCTGTCGAGCCAGCAGCGCTCCACTAGCTCCGCATTCGACAAGCATCCGGGTTTCCGCCAACGTGGCGCACTTGAATTTCTGAATCCCTGCGTCCATCTGCATACGGACGATCTCCTTCATTTTGTAAGTTTTGACGTGCGGGCGCAGACGCGAGGGATCTCCAGCGATGGATATCATCCGGTCAATATTCGACTGAATACGATCCGGAAACACGATCAATGCCGGGGAAGGGAGATCAGAAATGATTTTTTGTGAGATTGGCATCTGTCGAACTGGCTAGTTTAACCGGTTCTCATACCAAACGACGTTCTTCGTACCTCGGCCGGCATTAAGCAGATCGAGGTCTCCATCACCGTCCATATCGACAGTGCGTAGATCGTAACTTTGCTGGGCCTCATCAAGCGTATGGATTTTGAAACTACCAGTGCCATCGTTTTCGTACCAGCGAACCCACTCACTTCCATAACCGCAACTAGCTGCATCCAAGTCGCCATCGTTGTCATGGTCGGCGACAGTCAAGCTATGCGGTTGCTTGATCTCCTCGTCGATCTCATGAATTTTCCAGCTTGGATTCTCGAACCACAGAACGCCCGCGCTATGGCCTCTCGAGGCTATCCAGTCGACCTTCCCGTCGCCGTTCACGTCGGCAGGCAGGATGTTGGTAGCCGCGAGCTGATTTTCCGCGAGGATCGTCTTCTCCCACTTTCCTTTGACGCCGTCTTTTCCCGGATTGGTCCAAAACGCAAACCAGTTTCCGTCGGCGAACGGTTTGCCTTTCGCCCCAACGGCAATCTCTTTCCATCCATCGCCATCGATGTCGCCGGCTCCCATGTAGTGACTACCACCGCGGGCGTCGCCTAAAGCGAAAATATGGCGTTCCCATTGCTCGGCGCTTAGCGGATTCTTGGGAATACTGAACCAGGCGATCGAATCGGCGAGGCCTTTGTCGGGAAGGAAATTATTGATGATCAGATCTTCTTTGCCGTCGTTATCTATATCCGATGTGAGTAGACAGTGGATACCCGTTATGTGAGGATCGATAACGCGCGACGTCCAAGCTCCTTTTTGGGCCTCGGTTTTTCCTGGGTTCTCCAGCCAAAAAGGATGGGCGTTAGCCAGCGTTCCCGCCCAATCCATATCGCCGTCACCGTCTACATCCAAAGTCGCACTGTGAATGCACCCGCCAATGCCTGTAAATCGGTGCAAGACGACTTCGGTTGTCCAATCCGGGGCGATAAACAAACTGACCCGGCCATTGAAACTGGCAATGACATCCAGGTTCTTGTCGCCATTTACGTCCAGGGCAACAGCCGTATTGCAATGGCCTTGTTCCATGACCACGTGCTTTACCCAGTCCTCGGCATTGGCTTGGCCTAGATCAATCGACAAGCATAGAATCAAAACAAACGAGATCTGGCGCATAATCATGAGGTATCCTTTCTTGGGCGGCGACTGCTGGGAATTCATTGCAAAGGTCGGGGTAATATCAGCCAAGCAAGGCATTGAAGGAGGCGCAACACTATGTTTTGCGGTGCGCATTTCGCCGGGTACGGCCAGATGAATCGAACGATGGAGGAGCAAATCAAGATTTTTCTCCTCGAATAAAACGATAGCCCATGCTACCTCTTCGATTTAGCGGTTTAACTAGTTGCTCATCGACTTCCCGCCCCTACAGGTCAAACGGCTAGATCTATATTCCCTGCGATTACTATATGATAAAAGCGTACAGTGAGCTCATTGCAGCATCCGTTCCGTTGATTTTGGCATTTTCATTTCTGGGCTGGGTATCTGTTCCCGCAAAAGAAGGGGCTAAGCGCTCGGGGATTGGGCCGGGTTACTGGAGCAGTGGTTTATTAAATGGAGGCTATCGAACGGGCGGATCGATCAGACGCATGGAGCTCTGTTTAATGAACTGAATGCATCAGCTGGCGGATGGTGATACTTGGTTCTGGGTAAGCTAGTAAAGGATTCTTAGAAAAGTGGAAATCGACCGTTGGAAGTGCAATTATCGCGATGTTCACGCTGCCCAATCAACAAAATCAGGGAAGCCCAAATGAGCCGAATGTTGGCGCTGTTAATTAGCCACGCTTGATGAATGACGATCTGTGCCAGAAAAAGAATACTATATGAAGTGCGAAAGGTTTTTACATATATTCCGTCTTGCTGTTTTATCAGGGTGTGTTTGGGCCAGCATCTCCGTTCCGCTAATGGCCGTTGAGAAACCCCGTTCTAAGCCAAATATCCTGTTCATCATGGTCGACGACCTAGGCAAGGATTGGATCAGTTGCTACGGTGCAGAGGATATCACGACACCGAACATCGATGCCCTCGCCGCCAGTGGTATGAAGTTTCACAACGCTTACTCGATGCCGTCCTGTACCCCTTCGCGAGCGACCCTCCTGACCGGTAAATACCCCTGGCGCAACGGCTGGACCAGCCACTGGGACGTACCGCGTTGGGGAGTTGCCTACTTTGACTGGAAAAAGAAGGAAAACACCACGTTCGCTCGCCTGATGAAAGACCTTGGCTACTCCACATGCGCGGCTGGCAAGTGGCAGATCAATGACCTTCGGGTCGAACCGCTGGCCATGAAGAAGCACGGTTTCGATGACTGGGCCATGTGGACGGGCTTCGAGACGGGCAATCCAGTGAGTGGTGAACGCTATCAGGACGCTTACGTCAACACGCCTACGGATGGGAGTCGGACCTACGCCGGCAAGTTCGGCCCAGATATTTATACCGACCACCTGATCAACTTCATGCGTCAGCATAAAGAGGAACCCATGTGCCTCTATTACCCGATGGCGCTCGCGCATCCCCCGCAGGTTCCCACCCCGGATGAGCCCGAGGCAACGCTCCATCTCGACAAGCACAAGGCCATGGTTCGCTACATCGATAAGCTGGTTGGCAGGCTAGTCAGCGCGCTTGACGAACTGGGGATACGCGAGCGCACCATCGTGATCTTCACAACGGATAACGGAACGGTCCCTGGCGTCACGGGCACGTTGAACGGACTCCGGGTGAAGGGTGCAAAGGGAACAGCAGAGGAACTGGACGTTTGCGGGCCGTTTATCGTGAACTGCCCGGGACTTGTCCCGGAAGGCGTCGAAACCGAAGCCCTCACAGATCTTTCAGATTTGCTACCCACGTTCTTAGAACTCGGAGGCGGCGACACGCCTGAGGATCTCATCATCGATGGGAAATCTATTGCCCCTTTGATTCTGGGAAAAGAAAAGGACATCGAGCGAAAGTGGATCATGGCGCTCGGATTCGGCGCCGCTCGGCTGACTGAGGACGGAGTGAGGGGCGAGACGGATTTTGAGAAGCGTGTCATACGCGATAAGCGGTATAAGGTCTGGGTCTCCAGAAAAAAGAAGGTCGTTCGCCTGCACGATCTCAAGAAGGATCCGTGGGAGAAAACAAACCTTCTTGATAGCGACCTCGCGGCGCACAAAGAGGCCCTGCAGAAGTTTCAGGCTGTCGTCGACTCGCTTCCCGATAAGGATGCCCACCCTTTTTATGAGCCAAGAGCGTCCAATCCATGGGACATGAAGTTGAGCGCCAATTAGACCGAACAACCACGGAACCTAAGGAGATACAGGATGCCAATCAGTTTACCACCGATCACTCGTCGTCAATTTATCAAGGGCTCGCTCGCTCTTGGTGGCACGGCTACGATAATGTCTCGCTCGTTGGCCGCCGCGAATGGTGAACGTGCTGAGTTGGACCAAAACCGAGTTGCTTTGCTTGCGGATACGCACATCAGCGCCGATCCAGATCAAGTCTACCCGGGGACGAAGTGGCCTGGTTCGCCCGTCAAGGAGTCAGAGCATGAGGGGGTGAACATGGCGGATTGTCTTGTGCAGGCGGCCAAGAGCGTAATTGCCCTCAATCCTCGCCCGGCTCACCTGATCGTCAACGGCGACTGCGCCCTCAGTAATGGCAAAGAAGCCGAATACGAACAGTTTCTCAGGCTTGTTGAGCCGATTCGCGCTGCAGGCGTCACCGTTCATGTGACAATCGGCAATCACGACAATCGTGAGAACCTGTGGAATTTGCTCCCATTCTTGAAGAAAGAGCAAATGGGCGTTCAGGCGGGCGTGATTGAACTGCCCCGCGCGAACTTTGTATTGTTGGATTCAGGACGAAAAGGAATCCTGGGCGACGAACAGTTAGACTGGCTCGCCCAACGACTCGATGAACGAACGGATAAGCCGGCCCTTATCTTTGGTCACTTCAACCCGTATCCAAACCGCGGTGTGCGTCCCATCGAGGGCATGCGTGATGGGGTGTCTTTGTTGAAATTGCTTGCCGAACGAAAGCATGCCAGGGCCTACGTCTATGGCCACACGCATGAGTGGCAAAATGATCGACTAGACCATCTCTATCTCTTCAACCAACCGGCAGTTAGCTACTATTTCGGAAAAGGCCACGCCCATGGCTGGGTCGATATGAAGCTAACTGAAACGTCCGCCGACCTTGAGTTGCGCTGCATCGATCCCAAACATAAGCAGCACGGCGAAAAGGTGCTAATCGTATTAAAAGATTAGAGGATCCAGAAAGTAGTTATCCTTAATCAAAGGAAAAAACCTATTCTATATGAGAACCCTTCCATTATTTTCTCTTCTAGGCCGTGTGGACAAAACCGGTAAATTTATAACTATTTGGCTTGCAATAACAT
>CAZFUD010000155.1:0-6305 GCA_964521705.1 uncultured Opitutaceae bacterium
GGACGACGATAGGCCATATTGGCGAATCGAAGCATACGGCGCTCGAGATCCTTATCGGGATTCTTGGATACGACACGTCCATCTTCAAGCGCGAGGCCGCCGAAAAGCCGATGACGCAATTGGGTCTGGTCCATGCCCTTGTAGATGCGCTCTATTTTCACCCATTCCATAGCGCAGGCGGGCGTATCAGCGAAGGCTTCTCCGCTTTCGACGTATTTAACCGAAACCGTCTTAAGCATGTTATCACCGGGTCTCATTTCCAGTTTGTGCCCTTCCCGCATCCACGTCTCAAAGGTGAAATTCTGTGGCTCGGGCATGGCCTGGAAACTGCCCACCCAATACAGCGTTGGGGCGGAGGCGGCGGCGACTCCGCTACGAATTTGCGTCCATACGCCGCGACCCGGTGGCGGGTTGTGGGCTTTAGCGCGCACCGTAATGCGATACCACCCATTCTCGTCTACCGTGGTTGGCTGCATGCGTCCTTGATAGTTCCCCGATGTAAGAAACGATAGGGCATGGCCTTCGTATAGATGGGGGCCACGACCGTTTTCACGGGTTTCTGGATTCCAGGCCACCTCTTCGGGGAACAAGGTTCGAGAGAAGAGAGGTTTCTGAAAGCGGGCTCGAGAAAAGGCCTCGTCTAGAGAGATGTCTATTCCTTCCAGATACTTTTGCAGCAAGTGGTGGGATATTTGCTGGGATTCGGCAATATTGCTAAAGCCATCTTGGGAGGGGTCCTCCGGCAAATTGTCTTTTATGGGAATGTCGACGCCAAGAAGATCGTGTATTGTATTTTCGAATTCGATACGATTCAGACGTCTAGATCGTGCTCTACCGAATTTGGTCTGGACTTTGGCGGATTCCGTGTGGAGAGAATTTTCGAAACGAGCCAAAAAGTCGGCTCGCTCGCTATCCTCTACGAGGCTATCCTCTTCGGGTGGCATTTCCCCGTCTCGAACACGATCGTGTACCAGTGACCACAGCGTCATGGCAGCAGCATCATCTGGATTGAAGGGCAGGGAGGTCAGGTCCAAACTGCCTTTTCGATCGACGTCATTATGGCACTCGTAGCAATTGAGATCCAGGAATTCGATGATTCCTGGATCAAATGATGGGAGCTCATCAACGCTCGCGTTGGCAAGGGGAGCCGTCGCCCAGATGAACGTTGCCAATCCGGCAATGCGAATCAGAGGCAGACGAATTCTGAGCCTCCTTGCGGGGAGGCTGCAAAAATCGGTTTTCGCCCACGCGAAGCGATTTGAGAGACTCATTGGGTAAACGAGTCCGATTATATATAGAGACCTTCTTTCCCGAGCGGTAGCGAGCGTACTCGTTTTCCGGATGCGGCGTACAGGGCGTTGGTAATCGCTGGAGTAGCTGGAGCGATGGGAGGTTCGCCGAGACCAGCGGGATCGTTGTCGCTTTGCACGTAGTCTACCTGGATCGATGGAGCTTGATTGATACGAAGCAAATTATAGTCCGCGAAATTACTTTGATCGACCTCGCCATCGGTGAACGATATCTCCAGGAAGGCGGTGCTGAGAGCATCAATGACGCAACCTTCAACCTGATTGTCGGCTCCGCTGCGATTGAGGACGGGTCCGACATCCGCAGCTCCATAAACCTGATCCACTCGGAACTGGCCTGACGGTTGGGCAGTCACTTCTGCCACATAAGCCACGTAGCCGCCGTGATCGAAGTGGAAAGCCAAGCCTTGGCCTTGGTTGGGCCCCATTTTACGTCCCCAGTTGGCATTTTTAGTCGCCAGCTTCAAGGCTGCCGCAGCTCGTTCGGTCACGAAGTCCGTCTTGCCGAATTTCTTGGAAAGCAGGTCGATGCGGAACTCAAAAGGATCGCGTCCACCCGCTTCGGCAATCTCGTCCATAAAGCTCTGGAATGCAAAGCAATAAGCAGAGTGGCCTGGGGAGCGCCAAGGGCCTGTTGGTACCTTGAGATCGATCATTGATTGGCGCAGACGGAAATTAGGAGTTAGTCCTGCTGGATAGTGACCGCCTGACAAACGGGCTCCGCTGGCAGTACGGCGACCATCCCCGAAGGTGATGAAGTGGTTCTCCCATGCCGTCATTTGTCCATCCTTGTCGATGGCGGCCTTCAGATTGTGCCAAGCAGCAGGGCGATAGAAGTCGTGCTGCATATCGTCTTCCCTTGTCCATTGAAGTTGGACGGGGCGATCGATCTTGCTCGCGATCCAGGCAGCTTCGACCATGAAATCCGAAGTTAGGCGACGACCAAAGCCTCCACCCATTCTTGTCAGGTTAACGTGGATACGGTCCTCGGGGATGTTGAGCGTGCTTGAGATCAGCGATCGACCCGCTTTGGGGTTCTGAGAAGGGGCCCAAAGCTCCATTTTTCCAGAGGGCTGTAGGTAGGCCGTGCAGTTCTGGGGCTCCATGTTCGCATGGGATACGAACGGATAGTAGTACTGGGCCTCGAGAACTTTGTGGGCCTGGTCGAATGCCTTGTCGATGTTACCCGCTTCGGCTACGGTTTGGCCCTTTTCTTTGCTCAAGGCTTCCGCCTGTTGCTGGTAGCCAGCAGTAGAGTCTGACTGTATTGTCTCCCAGTCGACACGCAGCTGCTTTCTTGCGGATTGGGCTTCCCACCAGGTCTCAGCAACAATCGCTACGCCCGGCATCAGGCCTTTCAGGTCGTCGGTACCCTCAACAACGAAGGCATCGACGACTCCAGGGAAACTCTTGATTTGCTCAACATTGGCTCGACGAACCTTGCCTCCAAAAGATGGGCACTTTTGGAAGACAGCGTAGACCATTCCGTCAAGGCGCGTATCGCAACCATAGATTAGAGAACCGTTGAAAATCTTCTTGTTGTCCACTCCAGGGATACGCTTTCCGAGAAGCTTGAAGTCTTTTGGCCGGCTCTTGAGCTTTAGGGAATCCGCATCGGGCGCGGATTGCTTGGCGGCCAGCGGGGCCAGTTCGCCATAGCCTAACGAGCGACCCGACTTTTTATGGACGATCGAAGCATTCATATTGGGTTCGCATTCGCTGGCGGGAACGCCCCATTTTTCAGCGGCTGCATTCTTCAGCATAGCCAAGGCTCCGGTACCAGCGATCCGAAGATCGTTCCATCCGTCTGGCGTACCGCGACTGCCGCCTGCCACTTGGCGGCCGTAACGGTCGTCGAGCGGCGCTTGCTCGACGTGAACGTCTGACCAGTCAACCTCTAGGCATTCCGCCACAATCATAGGCATGGCGGTTTTGATGCCTTGGCCGGCTTCTGGGTTTTTACTGATGATGGTAATTTTGCCATCGGGATCAATCCGGACATATAAATTGGGGGTCCAGGTCTTCGCTTTCTTGCTATGGTGAGCGGCTCGAACGGTCTCGCGATAACCGACACCGATCAAGAGAGCCCCGGAGGCGAGGGCGGACACTTTGAGGAAAGCGCGACGATTCACAGGTACTTTAGTTTTCATCTTAAGCGTCTCCTTTCTTGATTTCAGCGGCTAGCCTGACGGCTTTTCGAATTCGGTGATAGGTGCCGCAGCGGCAGATGTTTCCTGAATGGGCTGCATCGATATCAGCGTCGGTGGGATTGGCGTTCCGCTCGATGAGGGAAGCTGCGGTCAAGATTTGACCGCCTTGGCAATAGCCGCATTGGGGAACGTCCACCTTGTGCCAAGCTTGTTGCACCGGGTGCTCGCCATCTTCGCTGAGCCCTTCGATGGTGGTGACTTCCACCCCGGCGACGCTAGCCGCGGGAGTGATGCAGGATCGCATCGGCATACCGTTTATCAGAACGGTGCAGGTGCCGCATTGACCGATTCCACAGGAATACTTGGTCCCGGTCATGTTTAACTTGTCTCTCAATGCCCAAAGCAAAGGGATGTCGGAGGGAACGTCTACGGTGTGTTTCTCTCCGTTTATATTTAGCGTGATTTCACTCATTTGACGTGACGATTTTTGATTGGCGAATGTTAGTATCCTTAAAATTGTTACAGATTAGCTCATCTCTAATCCTGTCATTGTTCCGGTGCTGGTAGCGAACTCGTCGACTTCCAGGCCTTGGCGTTGCAAGGCGCTCACGAATAGATTCGGAAGCGGGTAATTATTTTCCTTGTCGAATGCGATGTGCTGACCATGGCGAAAACCTCCACCGGCGAAAAGCACTGGCATATTCTTGTTATCGTGTGAACTCGCATTGCCGAGATTCGATGTTAGCAGTACATTGGTTTTTTCCAGGAGAGACAAATTTGATTCTTTTGTCTCCTTTAGGGAGCGCACGAAGCCACCCCAGGTTCTCATCATTTCGGTCTCTACGCGAGTGAGCTGCTCGATCTTGTCTTCATCCAGGCCATGGTGGCTCAAGCTATGGTAGCCCTCATTGATGCCCTCGAGAGGAATGGTGCCTCCTCCTCCGTTAATGTGCAAAGTGATAAACCGTGTAGAATCGGTTTGTAGGGCCAGATACATGACATCCAGCATAAGCTGCTTTTTGCGGATGACTTCGTTATTGTCGGAGATATCGACAGGCGGTTGAGTAGCCACTTTCGGTTTGGGTTTTTGGGCCCAACTTTCGGACGCCCCCAACCGCTTTTCGAAATTGCGCACAGAGTCGAAGTACTGCTCCATTTTTTCCTGATCGCCGGCGCCTAGAGAATTTTTCAAGGACTTGGCGTCATCGGCGACAATGTCCATGATGCTACGGCCTTCCTGTAGTCGCTGGACCTGTCTAGCCTGTTCTTTTGGCGAATCCGCGATGAAGAGCTTGTTGAAAATCTTAGAGGGAGAATCTTCTGCTGGAATCATGCTGCCCGTTTCCGTGTAGGAGGGGCTGTTATTGCCGCTAATGCTCAGGACCAGAGATGGAAAGCGCGTATGATGCCCAAGATGTTTGGCCAGGTACTGATCGATGGAGATCGTGTTATTGAATACTGCGTTTCGTGAGTAGGGGGCTCCGGTAAGAATGCTTCCTGACGCCTTGTGGCCTCCGCTAACTTGAGGATGGGAGGATCCGGTGACGATAGTGAGGTCTCCAAGGAGATCCTTGATCTGGGAAAGGTAGAGCGAGGGGGTGTAGTTGCGGCCCGATTCGGCTGGATCCAGATTGGGGGCATGCAGGCCCAGAGCTAGGCTGACGCTAACGAAGCGACGAGGCGTTTCGGTAGCTGCGGCAGGGGCGGCGAAAGCGGGAGTCATCGCCTCTAGCATGGGCAAGGCCATGGCGGCTCCCGTCCCTTTGAGGAATGTCCTTCGAGAAAGGGACTTGGAGAAATTGAAGTTAACTTTCTTCATGAAATGGGGCCGTTCCTAATTTCGGATCGAGGTTAGCGTGTATAGTGTGGTATTTTCAGTGGTATGCAACCTTGCAAGTAGTTACGAATAGCCAAGGTCGATCGGACATTTTGTCCTACATTTGCAGTCGCGGTTTCGGCGCCGCGAATTGAGGTTTAGGGAAGGGAGGATCGAACCCTTCGGCTTTGCTCAGGGCGGAGTCGTCCTCCACACCTTTGAGTCGAACGCGGTCGGTGTCCTAAAGACCGCGACTACTTGGAGAATGGGCGTTGGCTAGCGGCTTTCGCGGTCGGGAAATCAGCAGGAACGTCTGATTGGGTGACCATTCCAGTGGCCGCCCATTCGGTTCCACGAAGAAAGGTGGTGATAAAACCGACGCATTCGAAAGAGTAGTCCGCGTGGCCTAGGGTGGTATGGAATACCCGCCCTTGTCCGTAGTCCAAGGTCATCAACATGGGCTCATGCCGCCCTGTCCCTTTATTTTCCGGATCGGAATAGGCCGTAGCCAGCACATCAATATTTTCGGCTGGCCCTCTAAGTTGGGCGTAGAGCTCATCTTTCGTATGGAGCCAGTCCGTCGGGAGCCCTTGGGTTATCGGGTGATCCGCATCGCGAATGGTGACTAGGAAGGGTGTTTGGGCTCCATGGGACCCGCCCCTTCCAGGAGAGGGGTCTCGAACCAGTTTTTGCATGGCGTCGAAGTAAAGGTAGGGCCCCTCCTTTTCTGTACGCCCACCCCAGCCGCCAATGCCGATCATCTTATTGTAGGCGTCCCATTCGGGGAAAGAGTTGTTGGCTGCGTGGATGACGACGAACCCCCCCCCGCCACTGACATAGGCATCGAAAGCGGATTGGGTTTCTTCCGGCCAGGCGGCTGCTTTCCATCCGAAATTGGATACGACCACGTCGTATTGAGAAAAGTCCGGGTTAAAATCGGGGTCGGGTTTGGGTTCAGCCAGAGCTTCGGTCTTCGGCAAGCCTTTGATTGGATATTGGTTGATTAGATCGTCGCCTTTCCAGGTGTACTTC
>CAZFUD010000155.1:6347-9732 GCA_964521705.1 uncultured Opitutaceae bacterium
GTACAGGCCGGTCTCCTCTAGGTATCGCTTCATCATGTACGTCGATTGGGGCCAGACGCCATGGTTGTTTTGGCCATCAATGATCAGCGCTTTGAGCTTGGGGCTTTGCTGGCTGCAGGACGCTAGTAGAAAGGCGGTTAGGGCCAGGGTGAGAAGGGGGGAGAGTTTCGTTTGCATCAATAGTTCTATCAGTCTCCGCCTTGATTGAGAGACCTCTTCAGGGAATAGTTTTGAAATCGACCTGATTCCAAGTTCCTCAGGTCATTTCCAGGCCGGTCATCGTTCCGGTCGTAGTGGAGAAATTATCCACGTTGAGACCTTGGCGTTGCAGGGCGCTGACGTACAGTTTCGGCAGTGGATAATTGTCTTTCTGATCGAATGCGATGTGCTGGCCATGCTTGAATCCGCCACCTGCGAATAGGACAGGCATGTTCTTATTATCATGGGCGCTGGCATTGCCGAGATTCGATGTCAGCAGCACGTTGGTTTGATCGAGTAGGTTGCCTCCACCTTCATTCGTTTCCTTTAGGCGGCGGACAAATCCGCCCCAGGTTTTGAGTAGCTCGGATTCGACGAGAGTAAGCTGGGCTATCTTTTCATCGTCGAGACCATGGTGGCTCAGCGAGTGATAGGACTCGTCGACTCCATTTATTGGAGACGTTCCGCCATTGCCGTTGAGGTGAAGCGTCATGAAACGGGTGGAATCCGTCTGTATCGCCATATACATGATATCGAGCATTAGCTTCTTGGCAGCGATGAACTGATCGTTGTCGGTGATATCCATCGGCGTTCTGGCGTCCACTTCAGGTTTAGGCCGTCGTGCCCATTCCTCGGTTTCGCTCAAACGCTTTTCGAAATTGCGGACGGAGGTAAAGTACTGATCCATCTTGTCTCGATCGCCGGGCCCAAGGCTGCGCTGCAGCTTCTTGGCGTCGGAAGCGACGACATCCATGATGCTTTGCCCCTGCTTCAGGCGCTTGACCTGTTTGGCCTGTTCTTTGGGAGAATCGGCTACAAATAGCTTGTTGAAGAGCTTGGAAGGGGAGTCTTCCGCGGGAATCATGCTCCCGGTCTCGGTGTAGGAGGGGCTATTGTTGCCTCTCACATTGAGGACCATTGAAGGGTAGCGAGTGTGATGCCCCGAGTGCTTGGCCATATATTGGTCGAGCGAAACGGTGTTCTTGAAGGCCGCGTTCTTGGAATAGGGGGCGGCCGATAGGATACTGCCCTCGGCATTGTGGCCGCCGGAGACTCCGGGATGGGAGGAGCCTGTGACAACTGTAAGGTCGCCCAGAAGATCGCTTATCTTAGACAGATAGAGCGACGGTGTGTAGTTGTATCCTGAATCGACTGGGTTAAGGTTTGGCCCATGAAGGCCCAAGGCGAGGCTGACGCTGACAAAACGGCGCGGTGGTTGGGCAGCGAGCGAGGAGGCGAAGGCGGGTGTCATCGCTTCCAGCCAGGGCAGAGCCATGGCGGCCCCAGCGCCCTTTAGAAAGGTTCTCCGAGAAACGGATTTCGAGAAATTGAAGTTCACCTTTTTCATCGTGTGTCGGGATTGTCGGTTGTGACGTTGGCTATTTTTCTAAGAAAATCGAACTGGTGGCAGCGGCGTGAATAATGGAGCGGAAACCATAGTTGTCGCCCTTCAGCTCGCCGACCATGGTTTCGATCTCGCGGCGGTCGGCGAATTCAATGCCGGCGCCGGTAGCGTAAGTAAGGGTCTTTTGCAGCAAATTGCGAGCTATTTGCTCAGGTTCTCTCAAGATGATCTCCTTGAATCCATCGATATCCTGGAAGGCACCTCTGTCTATGATTTCAGAGCTGGTATCGATATGGGTTCCTTCAATGAGTCGGCCTTTTTCGCTCAGGGCTCGGTAGCGTTCCCGCCAACCGCCAATGACGTCGTAGCTCTCGAGGGCGAATCCGGGAGGATCGATTTTAACATGGCAGGCGTTGCAAGATTCGATTTCCCGATGCTTGTCGAGCTGTTCGCGAATGGAGGTCGCCCCGCGAATATCGGGCTCAACGGCAGGAACGTCGTCGGGCGGTAGCGAAATGTGTTCTCCCATGATGCGTTCCAGCATCCAAACTCCGCGGATCACCGGCGATGAGGTGGTTCCATTGGCGGTAACCTTCAAGACGCTGGCCTGGGTGATGATTCCCCCGCGCCGGTATTCGGGTTTTAGCGATACCGGCCTGAAATGAGTGCCGCTGACGCCATCGATTCCGTAGTGGCGGGCAATGCGCTCGTTGAGCATGGCGAAATCCGAATCGATGATCTGGGTGACGCTAAGATTCTCGTCAATCAGCTTTCTGATGAAACTGTGAGTTTCCCCCAGCATAGCGTGCTTTAAAGTGTCATCGAATTCAGGATACAATTTGCTATCAGGCGTAGTGAAATCGATGTGTTTCAAATCGAGCCACTGGGCGGAGAAATTCTCGATGAAGGCCTCGCTTCGCGGATCGTCGAGCATGCGTTCGACATGGGCTCCAATATTCGCTAGCTTGAGAAGCGATCGATCTTCGGCAGCGGAAAGGAGGTGTTGGTCTGGCGGGCGTCTCCACAGGAAATAGCTGAGTCGTGAAGCGACGGCGTAAGCATCCTGGGCACCTACCTCTTCGGTAAAATAGAGAAAACGGGGGGAGCAGAGGACCGAGCGGTAGCCCGCTTGGATGGCCTCTAGGAGGGATCGATCTTGCTCATAGGTAGCGTAAGCAAAGCCGAGGTAAGGCTCGAGCTCATCGCTTCCAACCGGCCGGCGGAAGGCTTGTTTTGCAAAATTGGCGATAAGTCGATCCAGATCCTTTTCTGGGTCGGCGCTCATTAGCTCGCCATTTCGATAGGCGAGATCGCCGAACAAGCGTTGCTTTAGTTCATCAGATGGAGGTCCTTTGTGGATACGTTCGACCTCGAGGTATTCAACCGCTACACCCGGAGCTTCTAGATCGGGTGCCGTTCCGCCGGTAATCGTATTTCCGGGTATGCGGCGGAGGGCCTGGTCCATGGGGCGGATTTCCAGAAGGTGATCTTTCTGCATCCAAGCGACGAATTCATGCTCCTCCGGTTCCTCGCGGGCTTCGAAGCTGCCGATCCAGAACATCAGCGGCGCAATCGCGTAGCAAATGCCGCTGCGAACAGAGGTCCAGACGCCGTGACCATCAGGAGCGTTTACAGCATGGGCTCGAAGCCGGATGCGATACCACCCATTCTCGGGAGTTTTGGTCGTCCGCATGCGTCCGTGATAGGAGAGACCTGTTGGGTAGGAGACGGAAGTGTTTTCGATCAAAAATGGCTCGCGAATATTTCCCCGTCTCTCGCGGCCGACAGCGATGTCTTTGGGTTCGAAGTAGCGAGTTTCCAGCGGCTCGGGCCGTAAAGCCC
>CAZFUD010000156.1:0-9730 GCA_964521705.1 uncultured Opitutaceae bacterium
TGAATTTCCCACAGAAGTAGAAGGACAAGCCGGCCCCGGGAAGAGACCCATTAGGCTCGTCTGCGCTGGCATGTTCCGCCCAGAAAAAAAGCAGAAACGACTCCTCCAAATCTGCAGCAAGCTGGCTCGGAACCTCGACTGGAAATTGGCGCTGGCGGGGGATGGATCCGAACGGAATGCCTGTATCCAATTAGCAAGCCGATTGGGAATCGATGATCGTGTCGAATTCCCGGGATTGCTCGCGGATCCTACCAATCTCTATCAGAAAAGCGACATCGCTATTCACGCCTCCGCGAAAGAATCGTTGCCCAACGCTCTCGTTGAAGCCCAGATGAGTGGCCTGCCCGTTGTAGCCTACGATGTGGGCGGCGTTGGCGAAACCTTCGAGCCAAATGTATCCGGGCTTTTGATCGATCACGGCGACGAGGACGCCTTCGTCGATTCACTGGAGAAATTGATAACGGACTCCGACCTGCGACAGCGAATGTCCACTGCTGCGCGCGACTATGCTCGAAAACACTTTTCTCCAGAGGCTCCGATTCAAGCCTACATCGAATTGCTCTCGCGGATGATTCACGCCTGAAACCATATTTATCATCCACCTTGCGGCGCCTCAACTCGGAATGACCGCAAGTTCCAGTCCAGATGCCAAAATCCGTTTCCAAACTGCAATCCATTCGCCTCCGCGGCGTTCGGCAAAACAATCTAAAGAATATAGATGTCGATATACCGCTGGGTAAATACGTCGCCGTGACGGGGCTTAGCGGGGCAGGCAAATCATCGCTAGTATTTGAAACGCTCCATGCCGAGGGCCAGCGACGATATGTGGAAACCTTCAGTTCCTACACGAGGCAATTTCTCGACCTTTTAGAGAAGCCAGACCTCGATTCGGCGGAAAATGCCCGCCCTTCAATCGCGATCGAACAAAAGAATACCATCAAGACCTCGCGGTCCACCGTCGGGACCATGACCGAGCTGACGGACTTCTTCAAGGTGTGGTTTAGTCATGTCGCCTCGCTCTACGATCCTGAGACCGGCGAAGAGATACAAGACGACAATCCAAGAACGATTTGGGCCAAAGCCAAAGAAGCCTGGAACGGCGATACCGTCATCGCCGCCTTCGAAGTCAAACGGCCCGAAAAACTAACTTGGAAGGAGATCTTCAAAAACGTCAAAGCCCAGGGCTATTCACGTTTCATCGACTCGGAAAACACGGCCCATCGAGTAGACGACGGCACAGCGACGGCTCGCATCGCTGAAAAAGGGGTCGATTACATCTTTGTCATACAAGATAGGATACAACTGAAAGAAGAAAACTTTCAACGGTTTCTGGAAGCGGCGGAAACCTCCCTTGAATTCGGCCAGGGTGAACTCTGTTTATTCGATAAGGAATGCCAACTACTGGATCGCTTTTCCCGTGGATTGCATTCTCCCAAATCGGGTCGACGTTTCCGTCCAGCAATTCCCGCATTGTTCTCCTTCAATTCACCCGTCGGCGCCTGTCCTAAATGCCGAGGATTCGGACGGGTTATTGAAATCGACTACCGTCTCGCGATCCCAGACCGGAATCTCAGCATCGAAGAGGGTCTAATTCGTCCGTTCGAAGGAAAGGTCTATGGCGAAAGCAAGGCCGACTTGGAACGAGCCTGTAAAAGGCTGAAGATCCCCACCGACAAACCGTTCAACAAACTATCCAAGCGCCATCAGGATATCATTATCAATGGAGAGCGAGCTTACCGAAATCGGAAGACTGACGAAGACTGGGACGGTATCGTCTGGTACGGGGTCAAAGGCTTCTTCGACTGGCTGGAAAAGAACACCTACAAGATGCATGTCCGCATCTTTCTATCACGCTACCGGGCTTACGTAAAGTGTCCCGGTTGCCAAGGAACCCGCCTTCAGCAGGATGCCCTTTGCTGGAAATGGAATGGCTTTCGCCTTCCCGATCTGTACCAGACGCCGATAAGCGATCTCCAAAAACTCATAAATGGCGACTTAGCAACCGTTGCCGACTCAAATTCAGAAGCGGTCGCCAATCGCCAATTGGATCTCGCTCTCGAAGCCATAAAATCTCGGTTGCATTACTTGAACCATGTTGGGCTAGGCTATCTAACGCTCGATCGACCGGCCCGTACCCTCAGTGGCGGGGAGGTCGAACGCGTCACCTTGACCTCTTGCCTCGGTACCTCGCTGGTAGATACCCTATTCGTTCTCGACGAACCATCAGTAGGCCTGCATCCCCGCGATATCGACCGGCTCATCAATATAGTTCGAAACTTGGTCGATGCCGGTAATACCGTCGTTGTCGTCGAGCACGATGACGCTATGATCAAAGTGGCGGATCATGTATTGGAGATCGGCCCTGAACCAGGATCCAAAGGCGGGCAACTGGTATTCCAGGGCGGGGTCAAAGAGCTTCTTTCCTGCGATTCAAGCATAACGGGTTCCTACCTTTCGGGAAAGCGCGCGATCGAATTCCCCTCAAACCTTCGCCTCTTCGATTTAGGAAAAACCGGCAAAAAACAGCCGCGCATTCGTATTCGAGGAGCCTATAAGCATAATATCCAAAATCTGGATATAGACATCCCGCTTGCTCGGTTCGTTTGTATCAGCGGCGTCTCGGGCTCAGGCAAAAGCACACTAATGAACAACGCACTCTACCAGTCCCTCCTTTCCGAGCGAGGACGGCTAGCAGAGGATCCCGCTGCCATCGAATCGATTGATTGCGATGCCGAGCCCGACGAAATCGTTCTTGTCGATCAAACGCCAATCAGCCGCACTCCGCGATCGAACCCCGCTGTCTTCGTGGATGCCTGGGATGAAATTCGCAAACTCTTCGGAAAGCTGTCCGAAGCGGAAGCCGAAGGCTATACCGCCTCCAGTTTCTCCTTCAATGCGGGCGACGGCCGATGCGAGCACTGTAAAGGACTGGGTTACGAAAAAGTGGAAATGCAATTTCTGAGCGACGTCTTTGTCCCCTGCCCTCATTGCAATGGTCGCCGCTTTAAAACCGAGCTGCTCGATATACGTTTCCTCAATCACTCCATCTCTGATCTACTGGACCTGACGATCGAGCAGGCTATGCAGCTCTTCCAGGTGTACCCAAAAATTTACGACAAACTCTCCGCCCTATCCCAGATTGGCCTTGGCTATCTGAAATTGGGGCAACCGCTAAATACGCTATCTGGCGGTGAATCCCAGCGCCTAAAACTAGTCAAATATTTACGCGCTGGCGCCAGCCTCAAACAACAAACATCACGATCCTCAAACCCTGAGTCTAACTCATCGCTTATCCTACTGGACGAGCCCACAACGGGGCTGCACAAACACGACGTCAAATGTCTCCTGGCCGCGTTGCAGCAGATCGTGGATCACGGCCACAGCCTCATAATCATCGAGCATAATTTGGACGTATTGAAGTCTGCAGATTGGATCATCGAGCTTGGCCCTGAAGCCGGTTCCAATGGCGGCCGCTTAGTCTTCCAAGGATCTCCTGCAGCCTGCGCCGCCTCGGCAAAAACGGAAACAGGCAAATACTTGGCTCGCGAATTAGAATCCAACCAATCCCTTTTGGCTGCCGAAAACCAAGCGAACTACGGGACCAAAGAAGTGAACGGCAGTTCCGTAAGAGAACTGCGAATCCTCGGAGCCAGAGAGCACAATCTCAAGAATATAGACGTATCCATTCCTCACTATTCGTTGTCTGTCGTCACCGGCGTATCTGGCTCTGGAAAGTCTACGTTGGCCTTCGATATCGCTTTTGGAGAAGGACAGCGACGTTTCATGGAATCCATGTCGCCCTACGCCCGCCAATTCGTGGAGCAGCTTCCGCGACCCGACTTGGACCAGTTGAACGGCATTCAACCGACTGTCGCCATTGAACAAAGAGTGACACGGGGGAGTCGCAAATCAACCGTGGCCACCATCACCGAGGTCGCCCAATACCTTCGATTGCTGTACTCTCGCCTTGGCGTGCCTCACAATCCGGATACGGGCGAAGCCATGCTTTCGCAGTCCACTATCGAGCTGGAAAAACGACTCCAATCAATCCTGCGAAAGTCTGACGTTCGCAGGTCAGAGCAGCTCCTGCTTTGCTCCCCGGTCATCCGCAATCGAAAGGGCCATCATCAGCCGATTGCCAATTGGATAGCGAATCACGGATACGAGATGATGCGCGTGGATGGGGAGATCATCCTGACAGAGGATTTCGAAAAGCTAGACCGCTATCGCGAGCATAATATCGAAATTGTCATAACCGATTTGAACTCGATTCGCGGGTCCAAGGCGAAAATCAAATCAGTTTTGCAAGAAGCGCTTCAGAGAGGCAAAGGCACCGCTCTGCTTCTGGATGGCAAGGAGGAAATCGTGTCGTGGCTCTCCACTCATCGTATGGATCCGCGAACCGGCCAAGCCTTGCCAGAACTGGATCCCAAGGACTTCTCTTTCAATTCGAGCAAGGGCTGGTGCCACACCTGCCGAGGTCACGGCCGTATTTATCCCTGGATGCGTAAACCGCTCGATGAAGACGAACTATTGGAAAAATCGATTGGGGCTGACGCTAGCGATGACGACGAATCCGACGAGATCATCATCTGCCCAGATTGCCAAGGAGATCGGCTGAACCGCACCAGCCGAAATGTATTCCTCCCACTAAAAGCGAATCGCTGGATTTCCCTTCCTCAGCTCCTTTCCCTGACACCGCGGGTCCTTCTCGAGACACTTAATCGTCTGAAACTAGACGCTCGCGGAAAATTGATTGCCCGGGATATAGTCGACCAAATTCGAGAACGTCTCCAGTTTATGGATAGCGTCGGACTAGAATACCTATCGCTCGATCGAGCAACCCAAACGCTTTCCGGAGGCGAAGCTCAGCGCATTCGTCTGGCTGCTCAACTCGGGTCTAATCTGGCAGGGGTACTCTATATTCTAGATGAGCCCAGTATCGGATTGCACGCTCGCGACGGCGATCGCCTTATCGATACGCTGAAGTCGCTCAGATCGAGGGGGAACACTCTGCTCGTTGTCGAACACGACGAAGCTATGATGGAGAACGCGGATCGCATCATCGATCTTGGGCCCGGAGCAGGAACCCAAGGGGGAGAACTCATAGCCGAAGGTACCCTCGAGCAATTGAAGAGCAATCGTTCGTCATTGACCGGCAAATACCTGAAGAAAGGCATACCTCATCCAATCCGCGGTGAATACAGAAAACCGCCGCCTCGGGCCGCCAGTCAAGACTCATGGGTGGAACTCTCCGGAGTGAATTTCCGAAATCTAAAGAACCAATCTATTCGATTTCCTACAGAACGTTTGATCATGGTTTGCGGTTCGTCAGGAGCGGGTAAATCCTCTCTTATCCGCGACCTCCTCCGAAACGCGGCGAGCTACGCCATTAAAGCCAAGAAAAGCAATCTAAGCGGCAAGCTGTTCGCCAAGAAAGGCAAACCTATTGAGGGAGAAGAGGGATCCGTCCTCTTCGATCAACTAACCGGTGCCCATCAATTTCGCTCCGTCCTCGAAGTCGATCAGTCACCCATTGGAAAGACGCCTCGTTCGACCCCTACGACTTACTTGGGCGTATTTGATATTATCAGACAGTTTTTCGCCAGCCTGCCAGAGTCGAAAATGAGGGGCTACAAGCCAGGACGCTTTTCATTCAATACCCCTCATGGACGTTGCCCTACTTGTTCCGGAGCTGGCAGGGTGAAACTGGAAATGAGCTTCATGCCCGACACCTATATGGTTTGCGAGGACTGTAACGGTCTTCGATACGGGCAAGAATTGCTCGAACTGCATTGGCGAGGAAAGAATATCGCCGACACCCTGAACATGACTTTTGATGAGGCTGCCGAGTTCTTCAGTTTCCACACACAACTCCAAGAAACCATGCAGTTGATGGTAGAGACCGGTCTCGGTTACCTAACCCTTGGACAAAGTAGTCCCACACTTTCTGGCGGGGAAGCCCAGCGAATGAAGCTGGTCACAGAATTGGCCAAAGGCCTGCAGACTTTCACGGATCGCCGAAGAGGTATTCAACGAAAGAACCTATACATTCTCGAAGAGCCCACCATTGGGCTCCATCTAAGCGATTGCGAGAAACTGATCCGCCTCCTCCACAGGCTCGTCGACCAAGGTCACACAGTCATCGTCATCGAGCATCACCTAGACCTGATTGCCGAAGCGGATTACCTCATTGAGGTCGGCCCCGGTGGCGGACCCAAAGGAGGCAAGATACTCTACCAAGGAAACTTGAGCGGACTGAATAGATCCAAGCGGAGCGTTACCATCGAGTACCTAACGCCGAAAATCGGATAGGCCCAAGTTTTATTAAGATAGGAAGGACTGGAGTAATTCTGAGCCTAGACGAAGGGCTCAGCCCTCCGTTTAGAAATGGTAGCAGCCGATCTCGCTCCTTCGCATTGCTTCGGCGGCGCAAGCCGAGCGGCCACAATGCTCCAAATACTTCGAAACGGCCGCTCGGAGATCGGCCGCTGCCAGAGCTAGAATCCTATTAAATCCCGGTTCGAATATCCTCAATAATCCGCCCCTTCCGCGCTGGCTGCGCAAGATGCCTGCCACGCTTGTAGCTGTTCGCGCATGCGATTCGCCAGCGATGCATGCCGTTCGATGATGTTCGTTGTCTCTCCCGGATCTTCGAGCAAATCGTATAGCTCCCATTCCGCCACAGGAGTCGTTCCATTATCGTGCCTTTGCCGCTTCTTGCTTGGATTGTGAACGAGCTTGAAGCGATTGTCATTGAACGTCGCCAAACCGTGCCCTTGAAATCCGATTGGCGACGGCCGAGCAAACCGCTTGCCTTCTAAAAGCGGAATTAGGGAGACTCCATCGTAAGGCCGTCGAAGGTCTTCGGGGAGCTTGTATCCAAGTATATCCAACACGGTCGGGAAATAGTCGCTCGTGACCGCTGACACGGAAGTTTCGCTTCCCGCTTCTATGCGAGCTGGCCATTCGATTAGGCCTGGCACTCGCACACCTCCTTCATACAGCGAGCGCTTGCGCCCTCGAAATGGGTCCGCCGAACCCTGGGAACGACCTCTTTTTCCTGGATTCCCTTCTGGGCCATTGTCCGCGGTAAAACAGACCATGGTATTGTCCGCCACGCCCCACTCGCGCAACAACGATCTCAAACGACCCATCTGGCGATCTACTGCCGTAATTACCGCGTAATAGTGCTGAGTGTCTTCATCCAAATCTGGATACATAGCCAAGAATTCCGGACCACCTACAACCGGCAAGTGGGGGGCGTGAAACCAGATGACCGCAAGAAAGAGCCGGTCGTTGCTAACCGCGTCGTCCATAAAGTCCACCGCCTTGTCCATTACCAATTTGGCCGTATCGCCAACCAATCCCTCGCCAGGACCATCCACAATATTCCTCCCATTGTGATAGAACAAGACCCTCGGATCCGTGATGCCGTTATGGGCGTTTTCCGGGCTGTAGGGATCCCATGTAGAAACGGAGTATTCGGTGCTGAACCATTCATCGAATCCGGACATTCCCGGAGTCATATAATTTTTTTCCGGCTTGCGGTTGTTCTTTCCCGAATAGTCAGGAGCCAGAGTCCCTAAATGCCACTTGCCGAAGTGCCCCGTCCGATAGCCATGCATTTTCAACACTTCAGCGATACTGATCTCATCTCGATGCAAGTGTCCCTGGTTCGCCGTAGGAATCCCGTAGCGAGTCGGGTGACGCCCTGTAAGCGCGGATCCACGAGTAGGGCTGCAGACAGGGGCGGCCGCGTAGAATCGATCGAATCGCAATCCCGACCTAGACATCTCATCCAACTCAGGTGTAATGACAATTTCATTACCATTGAATCCTACATCGGCCCATCCCAAATCATCCGCCATGCAAAGAATGATATTAGGGCGCTCGGCCAAACAGGAGACCGCGACAAATAGGGAAAAAATACAACGGAGGTATTTCATAAAAAAACGAGCTATAGGACCTGCCCAAATCAAGCAAGACATCTCACCAACCTAGCAAGCGGAATAATTGTAGACGCGATCGCTGATCGCGCAAAACCAAGTCAATCTCCCTCACTCGCTAGGCCCCACCAAAAACTGAATCGCTTCAGGGAGCCAACCGCTATCCCACCGATGCTCTCGCTTCGGTTCATATAAGTAGCGATGCGGAACGCCAGATTCCACCAGCAATTGGTGAATGACCGCTCCCCCAGGTCCGCGCGTTCCCTCGACATTGTAGTAAAATAATCGAGCTTCGCCGCCTAACTCCCTTCCTCTAGATCGTATCAGCGACGAAATCCGATACTTATCAAAGTTCTCCACTGTTCCCCATTCCCGGGCGATCCGCTCCGCTCGATCCGATTCTTCTATGGGCCCCGAGTCCACTCGGATCCCTACATCCCAACCAGCAGCTCTACCAAAAATATCCGGATGCCGCAGCAGCAAGGACATCGCTCCCCACCCCGACTTGCTGAATCCTACCAAAAGGCGACTATCCGCGCTTACTCCAGCCGGGTAATGGTTCTCAACGAAAGGTATGACCGTTTTAATAAGGTGGCTTTCGTCCTGCTTATCGGGGTTTAAATCGTGGTCCGCGAACCATGGCTTACTCGTGAATGATGGCGATACGCAAATAAGCCCATACTGATTGTGGTACCCAGCCTTTCGGACCTCCTCTAACCCATCCCCATGCCTGAATAATCCATCTTCATGAACCGGGAGAACGTAGAGGACCGGATATCGTTTACCCTCTTCTATCCCGTCGGGCAGAAGAGCCCGCAGCGTGGTCTCCCTCGCTTGATGGGGCGAATCGAGATGATGCGCAATAAAGCTACCAGATTCCCCGGCTTCAACCCCTACCAACGCTATCCCTAGGAATAGAAAAAGGATGCTAGCGACAACTGCCAAATTTCGATTCACTCCTTAACTTTTCTCCTTCATCCCCCAACCTTCATCCGTAAGCCTTAAGCCCTATATATCCGGCTCTTCCCAATCGGGGATCCCGCGACTGAGTTTCTGTTTTTCGTATCTCACCCATTGCGGACGCTCCTCCGTGTAAGGCTTGTCTTCGTGGACCATCTGATGCCGCGTTTCTTGCCACCAAGCGTCGTAAACCGTCCGCAATCGGTCGACTACTTCAGGATGCGACTCCGCCACATTCACCTTTTCGTAGGGATCTTTAGAAATGTCGTAGAGCTCCTCATTGTTAACGAAACGCCAACGTTGGGTGCGAACCGCGCAATCCTGCCATTTATGCGTATTCGGCTCGACCCATTTCTCCCATCGCCCCTTGTGCGTAAAGAGATAGCGATCATCCCAATCGGCTTCGGGATCTTCCAATAGCGGAAGCAAATTGCGTCCATCCAACTTTTGAATACTGTCAGGAATCGCCGTTTCCGATAAGCTTGCGAAAGTCCTGAAGATATCGATATGCGCCGTCAAAGCGGGGATATCGACGCCTTCCCCAAGCCGACCCTTCCATCGCCAGAATGCGGGCACATGTGTTCCTCCTTCATACGGCGACCCCTTGCCCGTTTTGAATCCGGTTGTAAACAAAGTTACACGCTCCCCATTCAAAGTGGCTGCCCGACCGGCTTGCCCATTATCTGTTATGAATATGACTAGCGTGTCCTCCCAAAGATTCCACTGGTCCAGCTTCTCCATAAGCAGGCCAAAGTTATCGTCTATATTTTCAATCATGCCATAACGGCCAGCCGTGTTCTTGTCATAGCCAAGCTCTAGAA
>CAZFUD010000157.1:0-9695 GCA_964521705.1 uncultured Opitutaceae bacterium
TTGGAGTCTTTGGACGAGGATCTGGATGTTCTAATTGACGAAGCCCGTTTGTCGGAAGTCCCTGGGTTAGGCAAGGCTCTCGTGGAAAAAATCGAGACCCTTCACGAAACCGGTAGCCTTGAATTCTACGATAGATTAAAAGATTCCATTGATGATGGATTAGTATCCATGCTGGAGATACCTGGATTGGGAGCGAAAAAGATAAAGGCGCTGCATGATGCCTTGGGTGTTGCCACAATCGAGGAACTTCAAATGGCCTGTGAGGAAGGCAAGATAGCTGAGCTAAAAGGCTTTGGCAAAAAGTCCGAGGAGAAGATCGCCGAGGGAATCCGAAATCGGGAAGCTTATGGAAAGCGACATCTTTGGTGGAAAGCTCGCGAGGTCGCCCAACCGATTCTCGATGGCCTATTGGAGCTTCCACAAGTTGAAATGGCATCGCACGCGGGAAGCTTTCGTCGCAAGCGTGAGCACGTTGGTGACTTGGATTTCATCGTTGGCTCCACTGAGCCGGGACCGATCATGGATTGGTTCGTGGCTCAAGACCGAGTCAAGGAAACGACGGCCAAAGGGGATACGAAGGGCAGCGTGCGTTTTGATAGCGGATTGCAAGCGGATCTGCGGGTGGTTCCGCCGAAGCAGTTCTATTTCGCGTTGCATCATTTCACGGGTTCGAAAGACCACAACGTGCAAATGAGGCAGCGAGCGCTCGAGCGTGGGCTAAGTCTAAGCGAATGGGGATTGAAGCCGGTCGATGCCGACAGCTTTGAGGAAGGAAAATCGGCCCGAAGCGAAAACGATATCTTCGCTGCTCTCGAATTGAGTTTTATCCCTCCGGAATTGCGCGAGGGCAGGGGCGAAATCGATGTGGCGGAGAGAGGCCCGATTCCAGATCTGATCGAAATCGAGGATATTAAAGGTGCCTTCCATAATCATACGAAAGCGAGCGACGGAAGATCCTCTTTGTCCGAAATGACGGCGGCTGCCCAAGAGCGTGGATGGGAGTACTGGGGTGTTGCCGATCACTCCAAGGCTAGCTTTCAGGCGAACGGATTAGACGAAGCTCGGTTGGAAGCTCAAGTCGAGAGTGTTAGGGCGCTCAATGAGTCCGGCGAGTTTTCAACCTACGTCTTCTCGGGGATCGAGTGTGATATTCTCCCGGATGGTACTCTCGATTTGGACCAGGACATACTGATGCGGTTAGACTATGTGGTTTCCTCTGTTCACTCGTCGTTCTCTCAATCGAACGAAGAAATGACCGCTCGAATAATCAAAGCGATCGAGCAACCGGCTACAACGATGCTCGGCCACCTGACCGGCAGGCTTTTGCTGAAAAGAGATGGCTATGAGGTGGACGCTCGAAAAGTGGTGGATGCCGCTATCGCCAATAGTGTGGTTATTGAACTTAATGCCAACCCCTATAGATTGGATATGAATTGGCGGCTTTGGAAAAGCGCTGCCGAGAAAGGGTTGCTCTCAAGCATAAACCCGGATGCCCACGCTCCCGAACACTTCGCTTTTGTCGAGGCAGGTGTAAATATGGCACGCAAAGGCTGGCTGATGGCGGAAAACGTGATCAACACCTTGCCTTTAAAAGACGTTAAAGAGGTCCTTGGCCGGAAGCGCCCTCATTTAGAAGGGTGATTCTTTCGGCATCAAAGCGGAGAGGTGGCCAGGAAATCGTAGGGACTCGCAACCGCTGCGATGTGACTCAGTCTGATAGAAGTGTGACACAATTTGTGCCATATTGGCTTTATTGAGCCTGCCTTAAATTGGTAAATTCTGAGGTAGATGTTATGTAAGTAACTATTAAATAATAAGATAAGTAATTTTTAAGCCGTTGGTACGAACTTTGCTAACCGGTTTGCCATGGGACGCGTACTAGGAATAGACTTAGGTACTACAAATTCTTGCATGGCAGTAATGGACGGCGATGAGCCGGTGGTTGTGCCCAACGCTGAAGGGGCTCGCACAACTCCCTCCACTGTCGCTTTCACTAAATCAGGCGAGCGTCTGGTTGGACAAGCGGCCAAACGCCAGGCAGTGACCAATCCGAAAAACACGATTTTCTCCGCGAAACGTTGGATAGGACGTAAGTACACGGAAGTAGCTGCCGAGGCAGAAGGAATCCCGTATTCGATCGTAGAAGCGGACAATGGAGACGCCTTCATCGAGTGCCAAGTGGGGGACAAGACGGAAAAATTCGCTCCCCAGCAGATCTCTTCTTTTGTTCTCGCTAAGCTGAAGTCTGATGCTGAAGCCTATTTGGGAGAGACCATCACCGAAGTGGTTATCACGGTTCCCGCTTACTTTAACGACAGTCAACGCCAAGCGACTAAGGATGCTGGTAAGATCGCCGGTCTCGACGTTCTCCGCATTATCAACGAGCCAACGGCTGCTTCGCTCGCTTATGGTCTAGATAAGAAGAGCGACGAAAAGATCTCCGTATTCGATTTAGGAGGAGGTACGTTTGACGTTTCCATCCTCGAGATTGGCGATGGTGTCTTCGAGGTCAAAGCGACCAATGGCGACACCATGCTGGGAGGCGACATCTGGGACCAAGCCATCATCGATTGGATGGTGGTTGAGTTCAAGAAGGACAATGGCATCGATCTGGCAGGCGACCCGATGGCTCTTCAGCGGCTGAAAGAGGAAGGTGAAAAAGCCAAAATCGCGCTGTCCTCCACTACGGCTTACGATGTTAATCTCCCCTTTATCACTGCAGATGCTTCTGGACCGAAGCACCTTAACTTGCAGCTGACTCGGGCGAAACTTGAGCAGATTACTGACGATCTCTTCGCTCGTTGCCGTGTGCCTTTCGAGAACTGTCTCAAAGATGCAGAGCTCTCTCCTTCTGAAATTAACGAGCTAGTCTTGGTGGGCGGCATGACCCGTATGCCCAAGGTAGTCGAGGTTGCCGAAGAATTGGCAGGTAAGAAGCCCCACCAAGGCGTGAATCCAGACGAAGTAGTCGCCGTCGGCGCGGCGATTCAAGGGGCGGTGCTCAAAGGAGACGTGCGGGATGTATTGCTTCTCGACGTTACTCCCTTGACTCTCGGAATCGAGACGGCTGGCGGTGTATCAACAGCCATGATACCGAGGAATACGACGATTCCGGCAAAGAAATCACAGGTTTTTTCCACCTACGCCGATAATCAGCCTTCTGTCGAAATCAAGGTCCTTCAAGGGGAGCGCCCCATGGCCAATGACAACAAGGTTCTCGGGAACTTCCATTTGGATGGTATCCCTCCGGCCCCCAGAGGTACACCGCAAATCGAAGTGACGTTCGACATCGATGCTAATGGTATCCTCAATGTATCCGCTAAGGATAAGGGTACGGGCAAAGATCAGAAAATAACGATTACCGGATCAGGCGGCCTTTCGGAAGAGGACATCGAAAAGATGACCAAGGAAGCCGAGCTTCACGCGGAAGAAGACAAGAAGCTCAAGGAACGCGTCGAGAATCGCAACCAGCTGGACAGCACCGTTTACCAGATGGAGAAGATGCTCAGCGAGGCTGGCGACAAGCTTCCAGAGGACAAGAAGGGCCCGATAGAGGCAGGTTTGGCGGATGCCAAGAAAGCCTTGGAGTCGGAAGATCCCGATCAGATCAAGAAAGCCTTGGAAGATTTGAATAAGCTTGGAGCGGATCTTTACCAAGCAGCAGCGGCTGGCGGCGGTATGCCTAATATGGAAGACATGGCGGCTGGAGCGGCAGCGGCTGGAGGCGCTCCACCACCTTCAGGCGAAGGCAATGAGTCGGCAAGCAATGAGCCTAAGCCCGCAGACGTTGTCGACGCCGACTTCGAAGTGGTCGAAGACGACGACAGCAAAGAAAAATAGCTGCAATCGAATTTCGGTTTCCATGTACCTGCGCTGCTCGTACTGGAGCCCGGCTAACTGATAACCTAATCTAACTAAATCTAATATAGTAAGAAATAACTCAAATATGAGCGCATCAACAAAAGTGAATGTAAAACCTCTTGGCGATCGCGTGCTTCTCAAGCACGTCGAGGAAGACGAGCAAGTTCGCGATGGGATTATCATCCCGGACTCCGCCAAAGAAAAGCCTCAAGAGGCTGAAGTAATTGCCCTCGGAACGGGTGGCAAAGACGGCGACGGAAACGCAGTCGAGTTCAACGTTAAAGTTGGCGACCGCGTGCTTACCAGCAAGTATGGAGGAACCGAGGTGAAGATCGACGGGGAAACCTACATGCTCGTTCGTGAGGATGATATCCTTGGTGTCATCGAATCCTAATCAACTGAACCATTAATCCACTAACTAAAGTATCTAGAAGATAATTACGATGGCTAAACAATTGATATTTGACGAAACCGCTCGACATAAAATCTTGAGTGGTGTCGAAACCCTCGCGAAAGCGGTTGAAGTAACCCTCGGCCCTAAAGGCCGTAATGTAGTAATCGACAAGAAATTCGGTTCGCCAAGCGTCACGAAGGACGGCGTTACGGTAGCTAAAGAGATCGAGTTGCCAGATCCCTACGAGAATATGGGAGCTCAAATGGTTCGCGAAGTCGCTTCCAAGACTTCCGACGCTGCTGGTGATGGAACGACGACCGCGACCGTGCTTGCTGAAAGCGTTTTCCGCGCTGGGCTCAAGAATGTAACCGCTGGATCGAACCCAATCTATTTGAAGCGTGGTATCGACAAGGCCGTAGAAGCGGCTGTAGCTGAACTCGCTAACATTTCCAAAGCGGTTGAGTCTCGCGAGGAAGTAAAGCAAGTCGCTACCGTTTCAGCTAACTGGGACGAAACGATTGGCGATATCATCGCGGATGCGATGGATAAAGTCGGTAAGGACGGAACCATTACGGTTGAAGAAGCCAAGTCCATCGAAACGACTTTGGATGTGGTTGAAGGTATGCAGTTCGATAAGGGCTACCTCTCTCCTTACTTCGTAACGGATAGCGAGTCTATGGAAGCTTCTCTTGAGGAAGCCTACATCTTGATCCACGAAAAGAAGATCAGCAATTTGAACGATTTGCTGCCCCTTCTCCAAGAAGTAGCTAAGACGGGTAAGCCGTTCTTGCTGATTGCGGAAGACATCGAAGGCGAAGCTCTGGCTGCTCTCGTTGTGAACAAGATCCGTGGCACGCTCAACGTATGCGCGGTTAAGGCTCCTGGTTTTGGCGATCGCCGTAAGGCTATGCTCGAAGATATCGCTATCCTCACCGGCGGACGCTGCATCACAGAAGATCTCGGCATCAAGCTCGAGAACGTGCAGATCAGCGACTTGGGTCAGGCCAAGAGCGTCAAGGTTGACAAGGAAAACACCACGATCGTCGAAGGTTCAGGTTCCGCTAGCGACATTCAAGGTCGCGTTAAGCAAATCCGTCGTCAAATCGAGGAAACCACCTCCGACTACGATCGCGAAAAGCTTCAAGAGCGCCTGGCGAAGCTAGCCGGCGGTGTTGCCGTAATCAACGTTGGCGCAGCAACCGAGCCAGAAATGAAAGAGAAGAAGGCTCGCGTCGAAGATGCTCTGCACGCTACTCGCGCTGCCGTTGAAGAGGGCATCGTTCCTGGCGGTGGAGTTGCTTTGATTCGCGCTTCCAAAGCTATTGATTCCTTGAGTCTCGAAGGAGACGAAGCAATTGGCGCGGAGATCATCCAAAAGGCTGTTAGCGGACCAATCCGTCAGCTTTGCGAAAACGCGGGCGTAGAAGGTTCGGTTGTCGTCAAGGAGATCCTCGCGAGCGAAGGAAACATGGGATACAATGTGGCTACCGACGTTTACGAGGACCTGCTCAAGGCCGGTGTCGTTGACCCGACCAAGGTAACGCGTTCTGCATTGCAAAACGCGGCCTCGATCTCAGGCCTGCTGCTAACCACCGAGTGTATGATCACGGACATTCCTGAGAAGGAAGAAGCAGCTCCGGGTGGTCATGACCACGGCGGCATGGGTGGCATGGGCGGCATGATGTAATCATCGGCTCTAGCCTAAGCATGCGCTTATTTTGGCGGCTCTCCTAGTGAGAGCCGCTTTTTTATTCGCTTCGGTTACCCAACTCGAAGCTATTGACTAGGCTTTTGGGTGGGGGATTCGACTCGATCCTCCAATCCTTTCAAACGGTGGGGCTGACTATCCTTAGTCAGCCCCTCAAAAAGCCCAAACCACAACCGCAGCAAAAGGCTAATCAGCCCCCCCATAGACCGCTCACGTGAAATGCTTTGGGGTCTGTCTCGGAAATACTAAATCAGATGGATGGCGTGTTCGCGGTGAAAAACCTGTTACAATCCCTTCGCCGGGAGCCATTTCCGAAATTTGCGGTCCCAACTAATATCCGAGAAAGACGATCACTCGTCCGTTTGGTGGAACGAATGCTGGGAACACGCGTTCGCTAAGAGAGTGGTATCTCAAGCAACAGGAAATACTGAAATTGCTCCCGCCCGCGAAAAAGGCTCCCAGCGATGGGAAAGCGAGCTAGTTTTCCCTGCTAGAGCGACTTCCTTGAGTAATCCCATTCATGCCCTTTGGTTGGGGTCCCTCAAGATTCAGCGTGCGGTTTGTTCTCGCCACCCGAAGACGATCTTTGAATAAACCTCTTCCCCATGAATTCAGCCGAAGAATCTGACCCCGCTTTTCTTGAGGAAGTCCTCGAATTTGCTAAATCTCTGGCGATCGAGGCCGGCAAGCGGGCTCTCGAAATGAGAGACGCTGGGCTGTTAGCTCAGGATTATAAGGAAAGCGTAGAACTGGTGACTTCCGCAGATTTGGAAGTGAGTCAAATGATTGAGAATGGGATCAAAGATCGGTATCCAAATCATGCATTCTTTACTGAAGAGTCAGAAGGAGCGGCGGACCGACGGCCAGATCTGAGCGAGCCAACTTGGATTATCGATCCGATAGATGGCACGGTTGGCTATGCTCGAGGGCATTATCAATTTTGCATTTCCATCGCCTTTTGTTTGCGAGGGAAGGTCCAGATGGGGGTGGTTTATTGTCCGGCCTTGGATGAGCTCTTTACTGCGACCATGGGAAACGGCGCTTATTTGAATGGGAGTCCCATCCGCGTGAGCGCGACAGAGAGGCTTGAAAACTCCTTAGTGGCAACGGGCTTTCCCCATGGATGGGACGGTATTGAACGGATTATCAAAAGATTGGGCGATGTTCGAAATCGTTGCCGCGATGTAAGGCGATCTGGTTCCGCTGCCTTCGATCTCGTTTGGGTTGCTTGCGGAAGGATCGATGCCTACTACGAAGAGGGTACCAAAGCTTGGGACATTTGCGCTGGAAAGCTCATTGCCATGGAAGCGGGGGCCAATCACGGATTTTTCGATGATAATTTGAAAGGAGAGCTGCCCGAGATACGTGGATACGCGATATTAACGGCGAATCCCTCTGTGTTTCCTGAATTGCTTGCGATTATCGATATCCGTTCCGATAGGGATTAGTTATACGGAATTCAGAGAACAATTTCCACCTGCATTCCGATCTCAATGAATCCGCTTTTGGATTCATTGATAAAGTTCTGACCGAATAAGACTCCATCGTCCGAGCGTCGATATTCCGAAAGAGTCGCCAGCGGCTCCTTCCCGGTTCGGACTCCCAGTTCGGGGTCGACAGTAGTCATGATGCACCGAGGACAAGGTCCAGCTGATCTAATGGTCGTATTCCCGATTTTAATACGCTTCCATTTATCTTCGTCATAGGGCCGGCAATCTTCGATAACGATATTAGGCCGGAAACGGTTCATTTCCACGGGGAATTCTAGGCGTTGATTGAGGTCTTCCAGTGACGCTTGCGAAATAACGAGAAGCGGGTAGCCGTCAGCGAATCCAGTTTCATCTTCGGGATTCCCGTTCAATGGGCGACGGAATTGGGAATTTATCCCTACGAGGCGAACCTTGATTCCTATTAAGTCGCTCAGCGAGCTTGCGGCCCTGTCTCCAGCATCGCAAGCAGTCGCTCGGGCATTCCAAATTCCGACTTCGATAGGGTCTAGATTTTCGGATGGCGGCTTTACAGAAAGAAAGGTTTCGAAACGAGGGGATTGAAGTTCGATCCCTCCAGAACTATTATAGCGAGCCCGCAAGAGAGCGAGTTCCGGGTGGGATCGCTGGCTTAGAAACTCACGAGAGCTTTCATTTATGACCATCCAGCGTCGGTCGCCAATCGGGCCGAAGGAATCGAATTCCATGCGTTCGATAGCGTTGCCCCGACACGATTTGACCGGATACACATGCAGAGAACGGATCCGAGGCATAGAAATGGGTTCCTGGAACCTTTAATGGCTAGCCAATCGCTCTTGAAGAGCTTGATAGACATTGTCGGGAACGAATTTGCTAACATCAGCTCCATATTCCGCGACCTGTTTCACCAAAGTGGAGCTCGTATAATTGTATCCCTCTTTCGTCATAACCAGAACCGTCTCGATATCGGGTCCTAAGTGTCGGTTCATGTTGGCCATTTGAAACTCGAATTCGAAATCCGATACAGCCCGCAATCCGCGAATAATCACATTTGCTTCCTGCTCCTTGGCGAAATCAATGAGAAGACCCTTAAAAGTCATCGCCTTCGCGGTTGGGAATCGGTCCAGGTTTTCATTGACCAATTGTAGGCGTTTCTCGGTGGAAAAGAAGGGGTCCTTATCTTGGTTCTCGGCTATGGCAATGATGACCCGGTCAAAGATTCTGCAAGCCCGCTCGAGCACATCGAGGTGGCCATGGGTGATGGGATCGAAGGTTCCCGGGTAGATGCATACGTTCATAAGCCGTCTCGGAGGAAAGCGACGGAGTTCGGATTTGCAACGAAATGTTTCCAACAGGGCAACTCGTGACCCGAGGGCTTTACTTTGACCGCTCGAGACATTTGATTGCCGGTGAATGAATTTGCCTAATGTACTTACGCTTTCCCGGATACCGTTGATGTTCGTGATTGTATGGCTAATGAGGGAGACCTTTGTTGGAGCGGCTAGCGCGGCTTTCGTCCTCTTTGTCGTGGCTGGACTGACAGACTGGCTGGATGGCTATATCGCTCGAAAACGAGGAATCGTTTCCAATTTTGGCATTCTTATGGATGCCTTGACCGACAAGATCTTGATGTTGGGCTTGATGATCGCGCTGGTCGACATCGGCAGGTTGCATATTTTCTTAGTTTTGCTTATTCTTGGACGGGAATTCATGATTACCGGAATGCGTTTGGTCGCAGCTACGAAGGGCGTCGTGGTAGCAGCGGAAAGTTCAGGTAAGCAAAAAACGATGACACAGATTCTGGCGGTAGGAGCCTTCTTGCTCGAATCCGTTTTTCGGTTCGATTTTGGAGGAGACATGGGGAGCTGGATGCATCAGACTGCTGAGGCGTTTAACAGGCTAGGTCTCATTCTCTTTGGACTATGCGTTTTCATGACTTTGTATTCGGGGGTAAAATACTTTAGAAAGTATGGGGAGCTAGTGTTTTTCGAGGGACGTGAATCCGAAAAATGATGCGCAATCCCCGATGGGCTCGTTATTGGCCAACCAATGTCGTTCTCAGGATAGCCACCTTGGGCAACCTGGGTAGTCTCAAAGCCCCAGGCACATGGGGTTCTGCGGCTGGCGTTCTCCTCTACGTCGTCCTCTTTTACCAGTTGACCGGATTTTTCGGGATTCTGCTTATGCTGGGAGCGTGCTATTTCGCTATCGGAATATGCGGCGAAGCGGAGAAGCGCATGAAGAAAGTGGACCCCGGCGAGATCGT